>NZ_JBSEFH010000022.1:0-109399 GCF_053570585.1 Pseudochelatococcus sp. B33
GATAATCGGCGATTTCCGCGACACACCTCAAGGCGCAGCGTGGAACGCGGCGGTGCCTTGATCGGATCGCCGGTCATGCCGCAACTCTCCCCCACGAAGGCGCGATATTCACCCTGTGCCAACCTATCTCGCCATCGTCGTGGTGCGAGGTGAGGGCGTCAAGGACTGTGCCATCGCCGCTGTCGTGGCGCTGCATGGCATCGATTGTGGCGGTGATCTGTTCTGGGGTGATGTCATTCGGGTTAGGCATCGCCGGCGCCTCCCTGCTTCTCGATAACGCGATCGAAGCGCTCTCCCCGCCGATCGATGGCGCGCTTGATGTCGCCGGGATTGCCGGTTATGCGCGCCTCGATGCCGGTCAGCGCGTCGTTCGTAACATGATTGCACGCGATGAATTCCTTCACCCCCGCCTGCAATGACGCCACCGACGTGCGGGAGCGGTTTAAACATGACAGGTGGCCTGTTGCTCCGGTTGACGACGCGACACTTTGCCCTGGAGCGGCAGGCCGAATCGCTATATATAGTGTCTTAAAATCATAGAAGCGCGATATATAGCATATCCGAGTGGCGCTTCCGGGCTTATGCGTGATAGCGGAGAATCTCGATGCACACTGCCCACATACCGCTCCCCCCTGATCCTCTTCCTGGAAAGGCGTTGGACCGCGATATCGTGGAGGATGCGCTGCTGCGGGCTCCGGCGGGGGCAAGCGTGACCATCGATCCTGTTTCGACCATCAACGAATATCTCGAATGCACCGACTGGCGGGTCAACGCCAACGCCAACCAGGGTTATTCGCTCGGCGGGCTGATCCTCAACGCCTCGGGCAAAATGGTGGCCAACTACTGGCTCTCGCACGTCTATCCCGAGCGTATCGGCGACGCCCACCGCAACGGCGACCTGCATATCCACGATCTCGACATGCTGGCCGGCTATTGCGCCGGCTGGTCCCTGCGCATGCTGCTGACGGAAGGGCTGAACGGCGTGCCGAATAAGGTCGAGGCCGGCCCGCCCCGGCACCTGTGGAGCGCGGTCGGGCAGATCGTCAATTTCCTCGGCACGCTCCAGAACGAATGGGCCGGCGCGCAGGCCTTCAGCTCCTTCGACACCTACATGGCGCCCTATGTCCGCATCGACCGGCTCGGCTATGAAGACGTGCGCCAGTCCATGCAGGAGCTGATCTACAACCTCAACGTCCCCTCGCGCTGGGGCACGCAGACGCCGTTCACGAACCTCACCTTCGACTGGACATGCCCCGAGGACCTGCGCGACGAGGTGCCGGTGATCGGCGGCCGGGAGGCGGATTTCACCTACGGCGAGCTGCAGACCGAAATGGACATGATCAACCGTGCCTATATGGAGGTCATGGCGGCCGGTGATTACAGGGGGCGGGTCTTCACCTTCCCCATTCCGACCTACAACATCACGCCCGACTTTCCCTGGGAGAGCGAGAATGCCGAGCGCCTCTTCGCCCTGACGGCAAAATACGGGCTGCCCTATTTCCAGAACTTCGTGAATTCGGACATGAAGCCGAACATGGTGCGCTCCATGTGCTGCCGGCTCCAGCTCGACCTCGGCGAACTGCTCAAGCGTGGCAACGGCCTGTTCGGCAGCGCGGAGCAGACCGGCTCGCTCGGTGTCGTCACCGTCAACTGCGCCCGGCTCGGCTATCTCCACAAGGGCAATGAAGCGGCGCTGTTCGACCGGCTCGACGAACTGCTCGCCATCGGCCGCGACAGCCTCGAAATCAAGCGCCGCCTCGTGCAGCGGCTCATCGACGGCGGCCTGCTGCCCTATACGCGCCGCTATCTCGGCACGTTGCGGAATCATTTCTCGACGCTCGGTGTCAACGGCATCAACGAGATGATCCGCAACTTCACCGACGACACACACGACATCACGACCGACGAGGGGCATGCCTTCGCCTTGCGTGTCCTCGACCATACGCGGGCGCGGATCGTCGGCTTCCAGGAGGAAACCGGGCATCTCTACAATCTGGAGGCAAGCCCCGCCGAGGGCGCGACCTACCGCTTCGCCCGCGAGGACCGCAAGCGCTATGCGGGCATCCTGCAGGCGGGGACGGAGCACGAGCCCTATTACACCAACTCCAGCCAACTGCCGGTCGGCTTCACCGACGATCCGTTCGAGGCGTTGATGCGGCAGGATGCGTTGCAGTGCAAATATACCGGCGGCACGGTGCTCCATCTCTACATGGGCACGCGGTTATCCTCGGCCGAGGCCTGTGGCAAACTGGTGCGGCGCGCGCTTGAAAATTTCCGCCTGCCCTACATCACCGTCACCCCGACGTTCTCGATATGCCCGAAGCACGGCTACATCGAGGGCGAGCATGAGTTCTGCCCGAAATGCGACGCGGAAATCCTCGAAAGGCGGCGGCTCGCGTCCGCCTGAAACCGAAAGGATAGGATCATGAACAAGATGATAGACGCCCATGCCCTGCGGGACGCCGTTCAGCCCGCCGCTCTTGCGCTGTGCGACGAGGAGCGCCAGCGCTGCGAGATCTGGACCCGCGTGATGGGCTACCATCGCCCGGTTTCCTCGTTCAACCGCGGCAAGAAGGGCGAATTCCATGAACGCCGCTACTTCACGGAAGAGCGCGCGCGCCTTGGCTGAGGGGGACACGAAGTCCATCCGGGTCGGCGGTCTTGAGCGCCTGTCGCTGTGTGACTGGCCCGGAAAGCTCGTCGCGACGGTCTTCTGCCAGGGCTGCCCGTGGGACTGTCCCTATTGCCACAACCCGCATCTGCTGCCTGCGCACGGCGGGCAGATGATCCCCTGGCCCGATGTGCTCGCCTTCCTCGAAACCCGGCGGGGTCTTCTGGACGGCGTCGTGTTCTCAGGCGGCGAGCCCACGATGCAGAGCGGACTTCCCGGCGCGATCCGGGACGTGCGCGCTTTTGGGTTCGGCATCGGCCTGCATTCCGCCGGCCCCTATCCGGAGCGGCTGGCGGCGGTGCTCCCGCTCGTCGACTGGGTGGGGTTCGACATCAAGGCCGCCTTCAGCGAGTACGACCGCGTCACGCGCGCACCGCGCAGCGGGGAGCGGGCGAAGAAGAGCCTGGAGCATCTGCTGAAAAGCGGGGTCGCCTGTGAGCTGCGCACCACGGTCGATCCCCACCTGCTGGATGACGCAGCGGTCGACCGCCTGCGGGCGGACCTTGCCCGGTTCGGCACATTGCCCCTCAAGCTTCAGGCATTCCGTGCGATCGGCACCCGTTATCATGCCGGCGCCAACGAGCGCCACAGTGACAGCGACAAGGATATTCGTGAGAGCGATAGCGCGCTGATTTGATGGCAGCGTAACCGTCAGCTGGGCAGACATATATGACTCCGCTTCCCGGATCACTTCGCGTAAGGTGTCGCCGGCCGCTGTCGCGAGCTTCTTGTGGAGATCTCTCATGCACCAATCCTTTCATGAGGCCCTGCCGGGCAAGCCACCGACAGTGAAAAAGGGCCTCAGGACGGCACGGGAGACGGTGACAACGGCAAAGGAAGGGAGACCGCCGAGCGGCCGCGCCCATCCCCTCCACCGAAGCCGTGGCCCGATACTACACCGAAGCCGCCCAGGCAGTGACCCGCGCCGTCAGGCTCTCCGCCCCCACCGAGGAAGAAGCCGGCTTCTACCTCACCCGGGATGATTTTATTGAGGTTATGGACCTTCTAAAGCGTCGGGCCGCCCAACGCGCCGCTCACAAAAGGGCGAGGGCTGAGCCAACAAAAGCGCCGAAGAAACTTGTGCAGGCAGTATGAAAAGGGCCGAAGGTTGCAAACGCTCAAAGCTGTTCCCCTGATTGTTGCTTCGTCCCTCATCATGCAGCAGATCGACTCGACCGCTATCACCACGGCTTTACCTTCGATGGCAGTGGATCTTGAGGTGCCGCTGATCGGGCTGCATTCGGCCGTCACGACTTATCTGTTGTCCCTTACCGTTTTCCTGCCGATCAGCGGCTGGCTCGCGGACCGCTTCGGCGCCCGACGGACTTTCTGCGCCGCCATTGGACTGTTTACTCTGGCCTCGCTGGCCTGTGCTGCCTCCGTCAATCTGCCGATGCTCTTGCTGTCGCGCTTCGTGCAGGGTTTTGGCGCCGCGATGATGCTGCCGACGGCCCGTCTCATCCTCGTTCGCTCCGTACCGCGCTCGGAACTCGTCTCGGCCATGGTTCTGATGAGCATGCCGACGGTGATAGGCCCCGCGGTCGGACCTCTGTTGGGAGGCTTCATCACTGGCATCAGCTCGTGGCGCTGGATCTTCTGGATCAATCTGCCCTTCGGCGTGCTTGCAATCGCATTGACGCTCCTGCTGATTAAGGAGATCCCACAAGAGGAAAGGTCGCCATTCGATTTCACCGGCTTTATCCTGGCCGGGTTTGGCATCGGGGCCGTTGTCTTTTGTCTTGATTCCCTTCCTCGGGGGCTGAGCTGGGAACTGCTTGTTCTGGCGCTTGCCGGTTTTGCCAGCATCGGGCTTTATATCCGGCATTCCAGCGTGCACCCCGGTCCGATCCTCGACCTTGATCTCTTCCGGTATCCAACTTTCCGCGCCAGCCTGCTCGGCGGCTCGTTCTTCCGCATCGGCTTCGGCGCCTTGCCCTTCATGCTGCCCTTGCTGATGCAGGAGGTGCTCGGCTACACGCCGCTCCAGTCGGGCGCAATGACGTTCATTTCGGCGATCGGAGCCTTGGGGATGCGCACGGTCACCCAGCGCATCCTGCGCCGGTTCGGCTTCCGCTCCGTACTGTTTTGGAACGCCCTGATCGCGAGTTCTTCGGTGGGGATGTGCGCCGCCTTCACGCCGGGCACCGCCCCGGCACTGATGATGTCGGTGATCTTCGCCGGCGGCTTCTTCCGCGCCCTGCAGTTCACCGGCGCTAATACACTGGCCTTCGCCGACGTTCCGGATGCCAAAATGAGCCATGCGACATCGCTTGCGCAAATGGGTCAGCGTATCTCGCAGGGGGTGGGGGTGGCAACCGCCGCCGGTTTGCTGCACTTCTTCTCAGGCGGATCCAGCCATCTTACCAGCGCGGCTTTTTCGATGTCTTTTCTCGTCATCGCCGCAGTTTCAGCAGCATCCTGCTTGTCGTTTTTCATGCTGCCGAAAACTGCTGGCGACGTTCTTGCCGGACGTGAAAAGGATCACATCGAGGAAGCGGGAGCCTGAATGCCGCCGCAGCCGCCCTCGACGGTTGCGGGTGGTATAGGGTTGAACCCGGCTTGTGAGCGAGGATCCCTCATGGAACGCCGAGGAGCCGGCGCAGCACCTCCCTGTCCGCCTCCAGCTTTTCGAGCCTACCCACTATCTCTCCGCGATCACACGATGATAATTGCAGGCCAACATGCTCGTCTTGACCCTGACGATAAAATCGTCCGGTAGCCTCGTCCGCGAACTCAGCTATGATCTGAAGACCCTCGATTCTCTCGTCCTGTCGGCCATCGCTCATGGTCAAAACCCTGTCGTTCGTCACTGAAATTGAATGCCCGTACTGCTCCAGGATTGTCGACTTCAAAGTCAGGGATGTGCTCCTATGGATGCCATCGCCTGAGCATAACGAATAGCGGAGTGGCATCCGCCGAGGGAGAGAGCCGGGTTTTCCGCCACAATCACGGGCGACAGTAAGTGCCGATACATTTCCGGAGAGGAGGCATTGAGCAATGATCTTACGTCATTCGCTTTCCGCCACGCTGCTGAGTGTGATCGCATTACCGTTGACGACGTCGGAGGACAGCACGGCCAATGCCGGCTTCAATGAGCGGCTCATCCGAGCATCGCGTTAAGCGCCTCGGTGAGGGTCCATATCCGGCATGCGATTGAATTATATACTCATCTATTCGGCCTTGCTCTGCGTCGGATGCGTGCATCGCTCTGCAGAACAGGCGCTGGAGGGTAAGTCGGCATTGCTCGGCATGAGCAAAACCCAGGTGCGAATGTGCGCTGGTCTGCCGAACAAGACCGTGACTGACGACGGCGACGAGATCTGGAGTTATGAGCGCGTCGTGTCTGGAGGAACGGCCATAAGCCTTCCGACGTTACCCACCAATTTCGCGATTCCCATGTCGATTCCGGGACCGCATTTTTCGCAGAGCAATATATCATACTGTCATGCTCAGGTCCGGTTCGTACAGGGGCGTGTGGTGGAGGTTGCTTATGCAGGCGCGACCGACATACTCAACGCGCGCGACGCGGCCTGCGGACAGGTTGTCAGAGGCTGTATCGGTTATCGGCCACCGAATGTTGGCGGCGCCGACTGAATGAGATCGCCTTCCATGACGTGACCAATCTGGTGCGCTCTCTCGCCCGCGTCCCGCTAGGTGGAGCACACCCCGAACATCGCATCAAACGCCGTTGGCGAGGAGGGCGAGCTATGGGCAGTGTCTTTTTCGCCACAATTTTCAGCAACAAACAGCTTCCCAACACGGGAGGCATTGAACAATGATCACTCGTCGCCTGCTGTTCGCGCCGCTTCTTGGTGCCCTGCTCGCACCGCTGGTTGTCACGCCCCAGGACGTGGCTGGCGCGCAGCCGTTTCCGCTGCCACCGGGCCCCGGCCCCCGTCCACAGAGGCGTCGTCGCAGACGTCCTCCACCTCCGCCACGTGGCCGGCGGTCACGGCGTAGACGCCCTCCGGTACAGAGAAGGCGTCGTAGAGGAGACGCGCCTGGGAGGAGGAACCGGTACAGACGCCCGCGCCCGTAGGGCGCCGCCGCTCCAACAGTAGGGCGCCGCTCGGTTCGAATTACCCGAACATCGCGTCAAACGCCTCGGGGGCGTCCGCCTCGTGCTGCTTCGCTGTTTTCTCGCTGTAACCGGCCGGGATCGCCGCCTGCGTCGCACTCAGGTCTATGAGGTACTCATCGACGAAACGGCGCTGCCTTCATCCGCAGGAAAGCGAAGGGCGGCGATCTCCTGCTTATGGACACGCATTCTGGCCTGCTTATTGCAGCGCAATAAACGCTGGACTCTCGGCTGGTTTCGCTTACGCTGCCGCTGGCAACCAACAAGGAGCCCCCGAATGAGTGAGCAAGACCAGAAGATTTCCAATCTGTTCACCGAACTCACTGCGCTTCGCATTGTACTCCAAGAACTTGTAGCGAGACGTGCGCTCGATACGAATAACCCTCAGCTCTTCATTGAGAACTTGAAGACCGCATCTATAAACGATCTCTCACACGTTGAAACTTTCGGACAATCACCACATCACGACGATGCCATCAGAAACGATATTCGCAGTGCAGTCGTCCGCCTGCTTGATGAGTTGAGAATACCGAGGAAGTCGGAAGCGGCACCGGTGCGAAACGAAGCGTAGGGACAGTGCGTGGATAGACTCCGGCCCATGCCGGATTACATGCCACAGTCCAAACGCACCAGCTGATAGAAAGCCCGGACTTAAAGAGGGGCAAAAGCCCGGGCCGCGTTATCAGCCATGTCGGAGCCACGATATTGGCCATTTCTGCCCTGGTCGGACCCTTTCGGATGGGGCTCTACAGGGACTTTACGCGCTCATTAACCGACTGCGCGTTTCAATCGCTCGCGGTATGGCGGCCTGCTGAAGCAGGACTTGAGGACGGCACCGGTAGACAGCCGGCTTCGTCCTCATCATCGCCGCGGATGACCCAGCATTAGCATTCGCACGCCAAAGCGGGCCGGGATCTCAACCGCTCTTAGCGCCGCGCCACGCAGCGATAAGCACCGTTGCCAAGCCTGCCACGATTGCTGTCCCAAGTGCATAACGCCAGCGTTCGTTTTCGGTCTCTTTGAGCCGTTGATCGACGATCTTGTGGGCGAGATCGGGGCTCTGCTCGGCAATCTTGCGAAGTTCGGCCAATTCGGTGTCGAGGTGGACGTGGCCGATGGCGACGGGGTTGAAAATACGCGTCTTCCCATGCCGTGTAGCGTCATCATTGCCGGCTGCTTGTGCCATGTCGGCCCCCGTTCTGAGGTAGATACAGTTTCTGAGGTAGATACAGTCTCAAAACGATACACCCAGACCTCCAGCGATTGCCAGCGGGGGCCTGACCATATGACCGGCCATGGGGAGATGCCGAGAACACAATTCTATGAACCGCGAGCAGCAGATACCGTTGACAGGGCGTCGATGAAAGCGACCGCCTCGCCGGCGGTTTTGGGGCGCACGCGTATCAAGGCGCCCCGCCTGAAGCCGGTAAGCTTAAGCAAGTTGCTGTTGCGACCCCGCCCGGTGTAGTAAAATTCCGGCTCGATGCCAGTAGCGGCGACCACGCCACGCGCCGCCGGAGTATCAATTATCCAGATTGACTGGACAGTTTCAGCCGACTTGTCGACGGCAAAGGCCGTCCCTGTCGCCGTGACGAACGCGGATATGAATTTCGTCCCGTCCTGGGATTTTTGGTCAGGGTGAACCCTGATATCCGCTCGTATCGCTATTGCGGAAAGGATCTCGTCTGTTGTGGGATTCTTGATGAGCTTGGACATACCGGGCGCCATTGTGGGGATGGTGAACATACTAGCCCATCCCACACGCCGTACGCGAGCAGAACACAATCATTGATTGCGGGGATGGCGGCCCGCCTATTAAACGTTCTATTCCGGCGTGTCATTGATATAGATCAATCGTGACCACGATTCGCACGCTCTCCGGTCCCGATTCAGATTGTTCTCGCTTACCTGCGTCCTGAGAGCGCGGCCCTACGAACCATGAGCGGACCGCTCTTTCCTTTCCGCCCATAGCTGCAGCCAGATCAGCAGCGGCGGCGTGATGATGGTCAGCCCGAGGAGGATGCCGGCATTCCCCGGCGCGTAATTGCCGGCATTGATGATCTCGCGGATATGGCCGATAGCCAGGCCGACGTAAAAGAGCGACACGGTGGCGACCACGGCCGCTTTGAATGGGAGAGAGCGCCAGAACGCAAGCACCGCGACAATGCCTATCGAAATGTCAGCAATCCCGATTTCGTACTGGAACGGGCTTGGCTCCCAATGGATGAATGAGGCGGCGGTTTGGGGCGCGAACACGTGGAAAAGGCCCGCCCATATGCCCTGCACGCCAACGGATAGAAGCAGGAGCCACGACAGATAGCGGCGCGGCGGGTTCGGATCGCTTTTGTCCCGCGCCGCTGCGACGATCGCCGCAATAAACAGCAGGATCGGCAAGTTGGTCAGAAACAGCCGGATGGCTTCAGCGATCATCGTGGCCCCCTACCCCCGCTTCATCCCCATTGGTCCGGGCCGGCGCATGAGAGTCAAGCACAACCAAAGGTGGGCCTACATCCTCGATATACGTGCAGCTACACGGCCGATGATGAAAGTCCCGTCATCGAGAGTGAGCGTGATCGGCCGATAGCGATCGTTTCTTGACGTGCACAATATCTGCGGAGGGTCGCTGTCTGGATCAGTTCCACCTGCCTGACGATGATCTCGCCGCCGTCGCTGACTGCGGTATCGCTTGGTCGATCTCCTCCGTTCCCGACAACCTTGTTACTCCCCGCTCCGCTGGCGAACGGTTAGAGGTTGTTCGTCATCATGGACAGGGTGGAAACATGAAACGACATCAAGCAGACATTCTCACGGAATACGGCCCCTTCCCCGGCGTCGACGCGGTCCATGGGCTCACCTTCGACGGGCGGCACGTGTGGTTTGCGTCCGGACACGGGCTGAATGCCCTTGATCCGGAAAGCGGCAAGGTGCTGCGCTCGCTCGACATCGCCGCGGATGCAGGAACGGCTTTCGACGGCCAATGCCTGTTCCAGATCGCGGGGGACCGCATCCAGAAGGTCGATCCCCAGACCGGCGATGTCCTCGCCAACATCCCGGCGCCGGGCGGCGCTGCGGGCTGCGTCTCCGGCCTTGCCTGGGCCGAGGGGTCGCTCTGGGTCGGGCAGTACCAGGACCGGAAGATCCATCAGGTCGATCCCGAAACCGGGGCAGTTCTTCGCACCATCGAATCGGAGCGCTTCGTCACCGGGGTGACCTGGGTCGACGGCGAGCTCTGGCACGGCACGTGGGAGGGCGACGACAGCGACGTGAGGCGCATCGATCCCGAAAGCGGAGCGGTTCTGGAACGGATCGAGATGCCCCCCGGCACAGGCGTGTCGGGACTCGAATCCGACGGCGGCGATCGGTTCTTCTGTGGCGGCGGAAAGAGCGGCAGGATACGCGCCATCCGCCGGCCGCGATAGAGCGCTTTCCGATCAAATGAAATCGTTTGCGCGACCCGTTCCGGTCTCGCCCGAAAAGCGAAACCCGGCAGTGCATCGGAAGATTGCACCGCCGGGTCTCATGTCGTCGGGAGGAGTTACACTTGCTCGCAGATACGCATGCGGGGAGAAGCGCATGCGATGGGATGAGCCGGCTCAGAAGGCGGGCAACTGGCCGGGAAACTTGTCCTTGATCAACTGGCGGATGGTATCGTTCTGATAGGCCGCGACCAGCTTCTTGAACACCGGCTTGTCCTTGTCCTCGGTGCGCACGGCGATGAAGTTGGCGTAGGGGTTGTTCTTGTCGGATTCGATGGCGATCGAGTCCTTGCCCGGTATCAGGCCCGCCTGCACGGCGTAGTTGGTGTTGATCGTCGAGGCGTCGGTGTCGTCGAGGCTGCGGGCGAGTTGCGCCGCGTCGATCTCGCGAATCCTGAGGTTCTTCGGATTCTCGGTGATGTCGAGAACCGTCGGCAGCAGGCCCACCCCGTCCTTGAGCTTGACGAGGCCGAGCGCCTGCAGGAGCAGCAGCGAGCGGCCGCCGTTCGACGGATCGTTCTGGATGCCGATGGTCGCGCCGTCCTTCAGCTCGTCCACCGACTTCAGCTTCTTGGAATAGAGGCCGATCGGGGCGATGATGGTGTCGCCGATGGGTGTGATCCGGTAGCCCTTGGTCTTGATCTGGTTCTCGAGGAAAGGCCGGTGCTGGAAGGCGTTGGCGTCGAGGTCGCCCGCATGGAGCGCCTCGTTGGGCAGGAGATAGTCGCTGAACACGACGACCTCCACCTCGAGCCCGTCCTTGGCCGCGATCTTCGTCACCTCTTCCCAGATGATCTCGGCATCGCCCGCGGAAATGCCGACCTTCACCTTTTCCTGCGCCTGCGCCCCGGCGTTCAGGGCCGGACTCGCCGCCAGAGCGAGGCCGGCAAGGGCCGCAAGAAACCAACGCTTCATGATGAACTCCTGAGTAGACTGTCGTCCCCGCCCAAAGCGGCCGGAATGCCTCGTTGCGCTTGAAGCTATAAAATCTATAGAATATATGTCAATCGATTTCATGCGACAGGGACTGAGGCGGATATGACGATTTCAGCGCCAACGCCGGATGCGGCGGAGGCAATCGGCCCGGAGGCGGCACCCTCATTCGCGCGGCGTGGCGGACGGGTGACGTTCGAGAACGTCGGCAAGGCCTTCGACATGCCGGGCGGGCGGGTCAACGCCCTGCAGGACATCAGCTTCACCGTCGAGCCGGGGGAGATCTTCGGCATCATCGGCCGCTCCGGCGCGGGCAAGTCGACGCTGATTCGCACCGTCAACGGGCTGGAGCGCCCCACCTCCGGCCGGGTGCTGGTGGAGACCGGGGGCACGGGCGTCGATGTCGGCAGCCTCTCGGTCAACGAACTGGCGCTGCTGCGCCGCGACATCGGCATGATCTTCCAGCACTTCAATCTGCTGTCCTCGAAGACCGTGGAGCGCAACGTTGGCCTGCCGCTGCGCCTCGCCGGCGCCTCGCGGGGAGAAACGGCGCACCGGGTGACGGAACTGCTCGCCCTCGTCGGCCTTTCCGACAAGCGCGGACGCTATCCGCGCGAACTGTCGGGCGGGCAGAAGCAGCGCGTCGGTATCGCCCGCGCGCTGGCACGCAATCCCGGCATCCTGTTGTGCGACGAGGCGACCTCCGCGCTCGATCCGGAGACGACGCTCTCGATCCTCGGCCTGCTCAGGGACATCAACCGTCGCCTCGGCCTGACCATCATCCTCATCACCCACGAGATGGAGGCGATCCGTGCCATCAGCGACCGGGTGGCGGTGATCGAGAAGGGGCGCATCGTCGAGATCGGCCCGGTGTGGAAAGTGTTCGGCGATCCGCAGCAGGAGGCGACACGCGCGCTGCTCACGCCCCATGCCAACGAGCTGCCCGACGACCTGTCGCGGCGCATCGCGCCTCTGCCCTCCGCGGGGGCGGCGCCGGTCTTCGCCCTGACCTACACCGGCGAGGAAGCGGGCGAGCCCAATCTCGGGGCGGTGTTCGACGCCCTGGGCCACGACGCGCGGCTGCTGCACGGCACACTCGATCGCATCCAGGGCCGGGCGCAGGGACGGCTGCTCATCGCCACCCCCGCCGTGCCGGCGCAGGACGCCGCGCACCTGCTCAACATCCTGAAGGCGCTTCCCCCGCGCGCGGAGATCATCGGTTATGTCGGCGGCCCTCTTTAACCTGTTCCTCAACGCCGTCTGGGAGACGCTGCTGATGGTCGGCGTGTCCGGGCTCGTCACGCTCGCCCTCGGCGGCCCGCTCGCCATCGTCCTGGTGACGACGGCACCCGGCGGCGTGTTCGAGGCGAAGGCCGTCAACCAGGTGTTGGGGGCCATCGTCAACGGCTTCCGCTCGACGCCGTTCATCATCCTGCTGGTGGCGCTGATCCCGTTCACGCGGCTCATCGTGGGGACGACCATCGGCATCTGGGCGGCGATCGTGCCGCTCAGCATCGCCGCCATCCCGTTCTTCGCCCGCATCGCCGAGGTCAGCTTCCGCGAGGTCGACCGCGGTCTGATCGAGGCGGCGCAGGCCATGGGCGCGAGCCGGCTGCAGATCATCTGGAACGTGCTCATCCCCGAGGCGCTGCCCGGCGTCGTCGCCGGTTTCACCATCACGCTGGTGTCGCTCATCTCCTCCTCCGCCATGGCCGGGGCGGTGGGCGCGGGCGGGCTCGGCGATCTCGCCATCCGCTACGGCTACCAGCGGTTCGAGACCACCGTGATGCTCGCCGTCATCGCCGTGCTGATCGCCATCGTCATGACCGTGCAGTTGACCGGCGACTACTTCGCCTATCGGCTCAACAAGCGCTAGAGCGTATTCCGATCGATAAGAATTCGCTCAAAATCAAAGAGTTGGAGCATGTCATCATTTCCATGAAATGATGACATGCTCTAGGATGAGGTAGCCGCACAGGAGCCCGCTATGCCCGATGCCATTTCGATCCCGCAGGCAATCGCTGCCTTCAACGACGAGATCGTCGCCATTCGCCGCGACATCCACCAGCACCCCGAACTCGGCTTCGAGGAGGTGCGCACCGCCGCCCTCGTCGCCGAACGGCTGGAGTCCTGGGGCATCGAGGTGCACCGGAACATCGGCCGCACCGGCGTCGTCGGCGTGCTGCGCGCGGGCGGCGGCAACCGCAGCCTCGGGCTGCGCGCCGACATGGACGCCCTGCCGCTGACCGAGGAGACGGGACTGCCCTTCGCCTCGACGAGCCCCGGCCGCTTCCACGGCTGCGGGCACGACGCGCACACCGCCATCCTGCTGGGGGCGGCGCGCTATCTGGCGCAGACGCGCAACTTCGACGGCACGGTGGTGTTCGTGTTCCAGCCCGCCGAGGAGGGGCTCGGCGGCGCGCGGGCGATGATCACTGACGGCCTGTTCGAGCGCTTCCCGGTCGATGAGATCTACGGCCTGCACAATTCCACCATCACCCCGCACGGCCATGTGCATGTCTCGCCCGGCCCGGTGCAGGCGGGGGCGGATTTCTTCGACATCGTCATCACCGGCACCGGCGGCCACGCGGCACACCCGCATGCGGCGCGCGATCCGGTGGTGGCCGCGGCAGCGCTGATCACCGCGCTGCAGAGCATCATCAGCCGCCACGCGCCGCCGCGCGACTCGGCGGTGCTGTCGGTCACCGCCGTGAACTCGAACGTGTCCTACAACATCATCCCCGAGACGGTGCATCTGCGCGGCACCGTGCGCACCCTCGACGGGCCGCTCAAGTCGCGCATCGCCGAACGCATCCGCGCGGTTGCGGCCGGCATCGCCGTCGGCCACGACGTGCGCGTGGAAGCCGATGTGCGCGAGGCCGCCTCGCCGCTCGTCAACACGCCGGAGCAGGCGCAGGCGATCGCGGGCGTCGCGCGCACGGTGGTGGGCGGCGAGAACGTGACGACCGACTGGCGGCCGAGCATGGGCAGCGAGGATTTTGCCGAATATCTCGCCCATGTGCCCGGCGCGTTCTTCTCCCTCGGCCACCACGGCGACGTCCCGCTGCACAACCCGCGCTTCTTCCTCGACGAGGGGATCCTGCCGGTCGGCGCGACGCTGTTCGCCCGTCTCGTCGAGGATCGGCTGAAGCCCGCCGGCTGAATGAGCGCGCCAAATATCGTCATTATTCTGTGAATTAATAATTTAGACATTTTATATAGATTTAATTGACGATCTCCGCTTCCTATGCGTTAAATCGTGGGATGACGGTCGGCACTCCGGCGGATCCGGCAGGTGTGAGCTGCCCGGACAACGGCCGGGCAATTCTTCACGCGATCGTCCTTTCCAGTTTCATAGTGGGGGTCCTATGGCTATTTCCCGGCGTATTCTTCTTGTAACCGCGGCTGCCTTCTCGTTCGCCGTTTCCGCGGGCGCCGCCCTTGCCGCCGACAAGCTCGTGATCGGCTACCAGACGACCGTCGACCCGGGGAAGGTGTCCCAGGCGCAGGGGCTCTACGAGCAGGCGATCGATCTGCCGATCGAATGGCGCAAGTTCGACGCCGGTTCGGATGTGATCGCGGCCATCGCCTCGGGCGACGTGCAGATCGGCCTCGTCGGATCGAGCCCGCTGACGGCGGCAGCGTCCAGCAAAGTGCCGTTCCAGACCATCTTCATCGCCGGCCTGCTCGGCGACGCCGAGGCGCTGGTGGTTTCCGACAAGTCCGGCATCAAGGAACCGAAGGATCTCATCGGCAAGAAGATCGCCGTGCCCTTCGTCTCCACCGGCCATTACAGCCTCCTGGCGGCACTGAAGCACTGGGACATCGACCCCAAGCAGGTGCAGATCCTCAACCTGCGTCCGCCGGAGATCATCGCCGCCTGGGAGCGCGGCGACATCGACGCGACCTATGTCTGGGACCCGGCGCTCGGCAGGGCGAAGGAGAGCGGCACGGTGCTCGCCTCCTCGAAACAGGTGGGCGAATGGGGCGCGCCGACCTTCGACGCCTGGATCGCCCGCACCGATTTCATCGAGAAGCACCCCGAGGCCGTCCGGCAGTTCGTCAAGATCACGGGCGAGGCCAACGCCGCCTACCGCAAGGATCCGGCGGCATGGACCGCTTCCTCCAAGGAAGTCCAGGACATCGCGCGCCTCACCGGCGGCAAGGCCGAGGACGTGCCCGGCATCCTCGCAGGCAATGAACTGCCCACGCTGGAAGAGCAGGCATCGGCCGAGCTGCTCGGCGGCGGGTTGGTCAAGGCCATCGCCGACACGGCCGCCTTCCTCAAGGAGCAGAACAACATCCCGGCCGCCCTGCCCGACTATTCGCCCTATGTCACCGATCGTTTCGTGAAGGAGGCGGCGGGCTCCTGACGGGCCCGCGGCAGAAACCGCATCGCGGGTGCAGCGGTCTGCAGGCGGGGCATGGCCGGCCTTGCCTGAAGACCGTGTACGCCTTGTCGCCGCTGTTCGATCCCGGGAAAAAGCATGTCGCGACTCTCGCTCAAAGACGTGACCATCCAATACGGCAACGCACCGCCCGTCATCGAGAACCTGTCCCTCGCCTTCGGCCCGCGGGACTTCGTGACCGTGCTCGGCCCCTCCGGCTCGGGCAAGACGACGCTGCTGAAACTCGCCGCCGGCTTCCTGCAGCCGACCGGCGGCGAGGTTCTGGTCAACGGTGAGAAGATCACCGGCCCCGGTGCGGACAGGGGCGTCGTCTTTCAGGACGATGCGCTGCTGCCATGGTTCGACGCCCTCGAGAACACCGCCCTTTCCCTCAAGCTGCGCGGGGTTCCGGCGCGGGAATACCGGCCGCGGGCCGAGGCCGTTCTGTCGCGTCTTGGCCTCGCTGGATTCGAGCGGCGCAAGATCTGGGAGCTCTCCGGCGGACAGCGCCAGCGGGTGGGCTTGGCGCGGGCGCTGATGGCCGAACCGCATTTCCTGCTGATGGACGAGCCTTTCGGCGCGCTCGATGCGCTGACCCGCGCGCAGATGCACGAGGTCGTCCTCGATCTCTGGCAGCGGCTCCGGCCGGGCATCCTGTTCATCACCCACGACGTCGAGGAAGCGCTTCTGCTTGGCACCCGGCTCGTGGTGCTTGCGGCGCGGCCGGGCCGCATTGCGCAGGAATTCCATATCGATTTCGGCGCCCGGCTCGCCGGCGGGGAACCCCCGCGCACCGTGCGCAGCGATCCCGCCTTCGTCGATCTGCGCGAGCGGATCCTGGACCTCGTTTTCGGGCGGGCAGCAGCATGACCCTGGCAACGGACGACCTCAAGCTGGCGGAAACGTCCACCCCCGCCACCGCACAACCGCGCCGCTTCAGAACCGCGCATCTCTCCATCGCGACGCTGCTTGCGCTGCTCGCCATCTGGTGGGCGGTGACGGCGGCGGGCGTGATCGCACCGCTGTTTCTGCCGCCTCCCGAGGCCGTGTATCGCCAGTTCATCACCGTCCTGACCGAGGGCTACGTCAGTTCCACCCTGCTGGAGCATCTCGGTGCGAGCCTCGCGCGGGTGTTCGCGGCGCTCATCGCCTCGGCGGCGATCGCCATTCCGGTCGGCTTCGCCATCGCACTGAGCCCCGTCGGCCGGGGGATACTCGATCCGCTGCTGGAATTGCTGCGCCCCATTCCCCCGCTCGCCTATCTGCCGCTGGTCATCATCTGGTTCGGCATCGGCGAGGTCTCCAAGGTGCTGGTCATCGGCGTCGCCATGCTCGCGCCCATCGCCCTCTCCACCGCAGCGGGGGTGCGCTCCGTCGCGCCGGACAGGCTGGACGCCGCCAGATCGCTCGGGGCAACGCGCGCGCAACTGCTGCGCTACGTCATCTTCCCCAGCGCCCTGCCCGAGATCGTCACCGGCATCCGCATCGCGCTCGGCGCGGGCTGGACGACGCTGGTCGCGGCCGAACTCGTCGCCGCGACACGCGGTCTGGGGTTCATGATCCAGTCCGCGGCGCAGTTCCTGGTGACGGACATCGTCATCATGGGCATCCTCGTCATCGCCGCCGTCGCCTTCCTGCTCGAAGCCGCCGTGAGGGTGCTGGAGAAGATATTCGTGCCCTGGCGCGGCAAGCTGTAGGCCCGCAGGCGCCGCGCCCGCTCGCGTCACCCCGCTTTCGCGGGAAACCGATAGGCATGGGCGGCGTGGCGCGCCGGCAGCCTGTCGCCCTCGCCGAAGATCCGGTTGCGCAGCGAGCCCTCGGTGTAGGCCGTCTTGTAGAGGCCGCGCGCCTGCAGCTCCGGCACCACGATGTCGATGAAATCCTCGTAGGTCTCGGGGGTTACGATGCGCGAGAGGTTGAAGCCGTCGATCTCGCCCTCGTCGATCCAGCGCGCCAGCTCGTCCGCAACGGTGACGGCATCGCCGGCGATGATCGGATAGCGCCCGCCCAGCGCCAGTTGATCGAGCAATTGCCGCCGCGTCCAGCCGCGCCGTTGCGCCAGCTGCGTCGCCGACTGGATGGCGTTCGAGGGCCCGTAGGCGACCGGCTCGTCGGGATCGTAGCGGGAAAAGTCGATGCCGGTGCTCGCCGCGAAATGCGCGAGCCCCGCCTCGGGGCTGGCGTAGCGGAGATAGTCGTCGAGCTTCTCCGCCGCCGCCGCGCGGCTGCGGTCGGGCACCACGGCGATGCCGACGAATATCTTGATATCACCGGGCTTTCTGCCGAACGTCGCCGCCAGCTCCCGCAGGCTGCGGGCCGTCTCCCGCGCCGCTCTGGTGTCGGGCGCGGAGATGAACACGCATTCGGCGTGGCGCGCGGCGAACTGCTTGCCGCGCCCGGACGTCCCGGCCTGATACAACACCGGCGTGCGCTGGACGGAGGGCTCGCTCAGGTGATAGCCGTGCGACCGGTAGAACCGGCCGTCGTGGGCGATGGGCCGCACCTTCGCGGGATAGGTGAAGACGCGGGCCGCCCGGTCGCGGCGCACGGCGTCATCCGCCCAGCTTCCCTCCCAGAGCTTGTAGAGCACCTCCAGGTATTCGTCCGCCCGGTCATAGCGCGTGTCGTGCTCGGTCAGCGCCTCCTGCCCCACGGCGCGCGCCGCCGAGTCGAGATAGCCGGTGACGATGTTCCAGCCGATGCGCCCACCCGTCAGGTGATCGAGCGTCGAGAAGCGACGGGCGAAGGTGTAGGGATGTTCGGTATTGACGTTGACGGTGACGCCGAAGCCGAGGTGCTTAGTCACCGCCGCCATGCCCGAGACGAGCACGGTGGGGTCGTTGACCGGCAACTGGACCGCTTCCCGCGCCGTCAGGTCGATGCCGCCCTGATAGACGTCGTAGACGCCGGTGATGTCGGCGATGAAGATGCCGTCGAACAGCCCGCGCTCCAGCGTGCGGGCAAGCGACGTCCAGTAGTCGAGCGTATTGTAGTCGCTCGAGGTGTCGCGCGGATGCGCCCACAGGCCGTGGTTGATATGCCCCACGCAGTTCATGTTGAAGGCATTGAGCAGGATCTGCTTTTTCGCCCCCATCATGATGCTCCGTGGCGCGGCGGGC
Source organism: Pseudochelatococcus sp. B33 (assembly GCF_053570585.1). Taxonomy (NCBI): domain Bacteria; kingdom Pseudomonadati; phylum Pseudomonadota; class Alphaproteobacteria; order Hyphomicrobiales; family Chelatococcaceae; genus Pseudochelatococcus; species Pseudochelatococcus sp. B33. The sequence goes on from NZ_JBSEFH010000022.1 coordinate 18,666, forward strand.
GCGTGCCGTTCGGGTGGACGTTGCCGGCCGCGATGCCTTGCGCATCACCGGCGATACGATTTTGCAGATCGGATATGGCTGTCATCCGCAGGCTGTTCCCGTTGTCGAAGATCATCGTTCCATGGAGCCGGTCAATTGCCCTTGGCGCCGGCCGCGTCCAGCCAGGGCAGCGAATAGAACTTCTCGTTGTTGGCGTAGGAATCGTCGATGCGCTGCCTGACCGCGGGCGATTCGTAATAGATCCGGATGAACTCGCGCAGGCGGGCATCGTCGGCATTGTCCTTGCGGCTGACGAAATGAATCGCCCACCGGGCGTCGTCGACGCCGGAGAACAGCAGGCCATGCTTGTCGGCGATGTCGGCCTTGCCGGCGGTGACGTAGTGGGAGGTCACGCCATAAGCCAGGTCCACGTCCTCCAATGCGCGCACGATCTGCGCCCCGTCGATTTCCACGAAACGCAGCTTGCGCGGATTGGCGGCGATGTCATTGACGGTGGCGGAAGCGCCAAGGCCCGGCTTCAGCTCGATCAGCCCCGCGCGCTCCAGCAGCAGCAGGCCCCGCCCCTGGTTGGCGGGGTCGGCGGCCACGGCGACGCTGGCACCCTCGGGCAGGGCATCGAACGAACCATACTTCACGGAGAAAAGGCCGACATTGGGCAGCAGGCCAACCGCCAGAGGCGTGAACGCGTAGTTGCCCTCCTTGACGGCATTTTCCAGAAACGGCAGGTGCTGGAAGTAGTTGGCGTCAAGATCGCCGGCAGCCAGCGCGGTGTTGGGGCCGCGCCATTCGGTGAACTCCACCACCTCCACGTCGAGGCCCTGCTTGCGGGCTTCCTCGGCTGCGGTGTTGATCGAATCGGCGATCGCGCCGGGCGTTACACCGATTTTCAGCGGCGCGGCAATCGCCGTATGGCTGATCGCGAGCGCCGAAACGGCGAGCGCCAGCAGAAGCTTCTTCAAAATCGTCATGGGTTGGTCTCCTGAATATCCACCTGCCCGATCGCTCCCGGCGCGGGTGGCCCACGCCTCCGCGCCGGGAGCATGTCATCGTTTCACGGAAACGCTGACATGCTCCAACTCTTTGATTTTGAGCGAATTCTTATCGATCAGATGATTCCATCTGGTCGGAACGCGCTCTACCGGCTCTTGAGCCAGCGCACGTAACGGTCGCCGGTGAACTGAACCGCCGTCACCAGCGCGATCAGCACGGCGATCACGATGATCATCACCTGCGTGTCGAAACGCTGATAGCCGTAGCGGATGGCGAGATCGCCCAGTCCCCCCGCCCCGACCGCGCCGGCCATCGCCGACGAACTGATCAGCGCCACCAGCGTGATGGTGAAACCGCCGACGATGCCAGGCAGGGCCTCGGGCAGATAGACGTGGCGGACGATGTCCCACTTCTTGCAGCCCATGGCCTGCGCCGCCTCGATCAGGCCGGGGTCGACCTCCCGCAGGCTGACCTCGGCGATGCGGGCAAAGAACGGCGTGGCGCTGATCGCCAGCGGCACGATGGCCGCCCATACGCCGATCGTGGTGCCCGCCACCAGCCGGGTGAAGGGAATGAGCGCCACCAGCAGCACGATGAAGGGCGTCGCGCGGAACCCGTTCACGACACTGCCGACCGCGTGGTTGATCCGGGGCGATTCCAGAAAACCGCCGGGCGCGGTGACGATGAGCAGAACCGCCAGCGGGACGCCCGCCACAAAGGCGATGGTTCCGGATACGCCGACCATCATCAGCGTGTCGGCAAGCGCCTGCCAGTAGCGTTCGACGGGGATCGACAGCTCAAACGACATAGCCGATCTCCTCGATCCGGTGGGCGATCGCCTCATCGCCCTCAGTCAGCGCGGCGAGATCCGGCAGGGGCGCCGCTCCATCGACAGCCACCAGCAGCCGGCCGTAGGCATGGCCCTGGATGCGGTCCACCCCGCCGTGCACCAGCCGCACACGCGTCTGCAGGGCTTGGGCGATGCGGGCGAAATCCGGCTCCCTGCCTCCCTCGCCGGTGTAGGAGAGCTGCAATATCCGCTCGAAGGCCCGGCTCCCGCCCTCCGGCGGCTCTGCCCGCAGGCGGCTCTGCAAGTCCTCCGGCAGGCCGTGCTGCAGCGGCGCCAGCAGCGCCCGAGTCGCCTCATGCTGCGGCGCGCCGAACACCTTCCAGACTTCGCCGAGTTCCGCGATACGGCCCTGCTCCAGTACCAGCACGTAATCGGCGATCTCCCGGATCACACTCATCTCGTGGGTGATGAGAACGATGGTGATGCCGAGACGCCGGTTGATGTCCCGCAGCAGTTGCAGAATGGACGAGGTGGTTTCCGGATCGAGCGCCGACGTGGCTTCGTCGCACAGCAGGATCGGCGGATTGTGCACCAGTGCGCGGGCGATGCCGACACGCTGCTTCTGCCCGCCGGAAAGCCGTCCGGGAAATGTCCGGTGCTTGTCCTGCAAGCCGACGAGTTCCAGCAGCTCCGCGACGCGCCGGTCCCTCTCCTCCTTCGCAACGCCCGCCACCCGCAGCGGCAACGCCACGTTGTCCCAGACCGTCTTGGCCGACAGCAGGTTGAAATGCTGAAAGATCATCCCGATGCGGCGGCGCAGCCTGACCAGCTCGTCCTCGTTCAGGGTGCCGATGTCCACGCCGTCGACGATGACCCTGCCGGTCGTGGGCCGCTCCAGGCGATTGATGGTGCGCAGCAGGCTGGACTTGCCCGCGCCGCTGCGGCCGATGATGCCGAAGATGCTGCCGGCGGGGATTTCGAGATCGATATCCTGCAAGGCATGCACCGGCCCCGCCGAAGACCGGTAGACCTTCGATATGGCCTCGAACGCCACCGAGCCGGCGCCGCCGGATTGCGCCCGGACCGTCGCGCCGACGCCGGATGTCTCCCCGGGACGCTCCGCAAGCGGGCGCCCGACCGGCTGCCGCTCCCCGAAATCCCGCGCGGCCTTCAGGGGCCACGTTGCCTGCGTCATGACCGTGCTCCCGACAGCCGTCCATGTCCCGTTCCGGCGATCCTCATCGATGCTCCCCGCCCGCGAGCGCAGCACCGGAGGGGCGTCACTGCCCGATCCAGGACAGGGTGTAGAGCCTGTCGTCATCGGAAAAGGCCTTGTGGGTCGTCGCCTTCACGGCATCGGAGTTCTGGTAGATCTCGATGAACTTCTTCACCACGGGATCGTCCACCCGGTCTTCCTTGACGACGAACTGGATGGAGAAGCGCGCATCCTCGATGCCGGAATAGGCAAGGCCGCTCGACGGATCGAACGCCTTGGCGGCGACGATGAAGTGCGGGTAGCCCTGCGCGATGTCGACATCGCCAGTGATGCGCACGAGCTGCGGCCCCTCGACCTCGACGAAGCTGAGGTTCTTGGGGTTGTCGACGATGTCGTCCAGCGTGCCGAGGAAACCCACGTCGGGCTTGAGCTTGACCAGCCCCACCTTCTGCAGCAGCAGCAGGCCGCGCCCCTGATTGACCGGATCGTTCGCCACGCCGACCTTGCCGTTCTGCGGGATGTCGTCGATCGTCTTGTGCCTCAGGGAGTAGAGTCCGAGATTGGCGAGAATGCCGGTTCCGACACTCTTGAGCTTGTAGCCGTTCTTCTCGATGGCATTGTCGAGGAATGGCTGGTGCTGGAAGTAGTTGATGTCGATGTCGCCGGAATCCACCGCCACGTTCGGCGTCGTCCAGTCGGTGAATTCGATGACCTCGACGTCGATGCCCTGCGTCCTCGCCTCCTCCGCGGCGACGTTGATCGAATCCGCATAGGCGCCGGGCACCACGCCGATGCGCAATTTGTCGGCCGCCGCCACGGGCAGGGAGGCCGCGACCATGCCGCCGATCGCCACCGCCGCAGCCGCCAAAAGGGTAAGGACCTTGTTGCTCATCCTCGATGCTCCTGTGTCAATCATGCATTCCCGCGTTCGATCGCCTGTATCGGCCGTTGCGACTTCTCCCGCCGGTCGCGCAGAGCGCACAGGGACGCGCTGCAACGCGAGATCCCCCAAGGCCACGAACATTCAAAGCGACCACTCCCGCCGTGCAGTTCGATTTCAAGGTTAGAAAGGGCGCTCGCTATTGTCAACTAATTCAATATATTTAGTGGCTTACTATCCCTCGCCGAAGCAAGGGAACAGGAACGCGAAGCGACGAGGCGGTCGGCCGGCGCGACCGGATTGGGCGCCGACGGAAAAACCCGAGTAATCGCAGCCTATTAGTCGTCAGCAGCCGTCACCGGCTCGATGTCGGCGGGGAACAGCAGCCAGCAAGGCGACGCGTGCCCGGATGCGTGATCGGGCCATTCGGCAGTCGCTGCCCCGGTGGCCGGATCGACCCCCCTCCGTCCGCCATTGACAGGCCGGACGGGCTGCCATAACTTGACTTAAATTATGGAATTAATAGTCAACGATGATCACCAAGAGGAGGAGCCGATGCCCCGCACCGAATCCAATCCCGTCGAACTCGGAACCAGGGCCGCACCCTTCCGTCTTTCCGATGGCGAAGGCGTGTCCTACGCGCTCGAGGACTTCGCGGACAGGAAGGCGCTTCTCGTCGTCTTCCTCTCGAACACATGTCCGTTCGTATTGCTGATCCGCGAGCATCTCGCGGCCTTCGCCAGAAGCTATCAGGATCGCGGCCTGCAGGTTGTCGGCATCAACGCGAACGACGCTGCGGCGCATCCGCAGGAGGCGCAATCCCTGCTCAGCGGGCAGACGGGGGAAGGCGGCTACGGGTTTCCCTATCTCAAGGATGAGACGCAGGACGTGGCACGCGCCTACGGCGCGGCGTGCACGCCGGACTTCTTCCTGTTCGATCAGGACCGCCGGCTTGTCTACCACGGACAATACGACGATGCGCGCCCCGGCAACGGCAGGACGGTGACCGGAAAGGACCTGCAGGCAGCTGTCGACGCCGTGCTCTCCGGCGTGTCGCCCGCCGGGGATCAGGTCCCCGCCATCGGCTGCAACATCAAATGGCGCGAAGACGCCGCCGCGTCGCCGCTGCTTCCCGTGGCCTAGAACCGTCGCTTTCATGGCCGCTTATCGCTCAGGACTTACGACTTTGGATCGGATTGTCATTTCTGACGTCAGGAAGACGTTTCGTCTGAAACAGGGACAGTCCATCACCGTGGACGGTCTGGAAACCGATCAGATCAACGTGCTGGGCGGGATCGATCTCAAGATCCGCCAGGGCGAGTTCATTACGCTCGTCGGTCCGAGCGGAAGCGGCAAATCCGTGCTCCTCGATATTGTCGGCGGCCTGACGACGGCGACATCCGGAAGTGTCGAGTTCGATGGCACGCCCATCATGAAGCCCGTTCCCGACACCAGCTATGTCTTTCAGCAATATGCGCTGTTTCCGTGGCGGACGACGCTCGCCAACGTGGAATATGCCCTTGAGGTGCGCGGCGTGCCGAAGCAGGAACGGCGTGCCATCGCGCGGGAATTCCTAGCGCTTTTCGGGCTTCGCGACTTCGAGGACAGGTATCCGAACCAGCTTTCCGGCGGCATGCAGCAACGCGTGGCGATCGCCCGCGCGCTGGCGACGAGGCCGCAGGTGCTGCTGATGGACGAGCCGTTCGCGGCCCTCGACGCGCAGACGCGCGAGATCCTGCAGGGCGAACTCCTGCGCATCTGGGACGAGATCAAGACGACCGTCATCTTCGTCACGCACGCCCTTGACGAGGCGATCTATCTCGCCGACCGCGTCGTGGTGATGACCGCCCGTCCGGGCCGGGTGAAGGGCGTCTTCGACATCGACCTGCCGAGACCGCGCGACGCCGACGTGCGGGCGTCCGACGCCTTCAATGCCTATCGTCAGCGCGTGTGGGAAGCCCTGCGCGACGAGGTGAACAAGGCGCAGAAGGATTGGGCGCTGTCCTCGACCTTCGCGAACTAGCAGGCAACCGGAGCCGGGCCATGACAACGATCACGAACACGCCATCGATCCAGACCCGGGAGGTTGCAGCAAGGCCCATACGCAAGCCGAAGCGGCGCGATTACGGCACGCTGGTATGGGGCCTTCCGCTCATGGCGTTCCTTCTCCTGATATGGGAGATCGCTCCGCGTCTGAACTGGATCAGCCCGATCTTCTTTCCGCCGATCAGCATCGTCGCGCAGACGTGGCTCGATCTGGCGGCGAGCGGCGACCTGTGGCGCCACACGTCGATAAGCCTGCAACGGACTTTCGTGGGCTTTGCCCTGGCGGTCGCCGTCGCCATCCCGCTCGGCTTCGCGATGGGCTACTACACCTTCTTCGAGAAGATCACCGACTTCTTCGTGCAGACGCTGCGCAACACCTCCCAGTTCGCCCTGCTGCCGGTGTTCATCCTCATCTTCGGCATCGGGGAGGCGTCGAAGGTAGCGGTGACCTTCTACTCGGCGGTGTTCTTCCTGCTCATCAACACCATCGCCGGCGTGAAGACCGTCGATCCCCTGCTGATCCGCGCCGCCAGATCCATGGGGACGTCGAATCTCGACATGTTCCGGAAAGTCATCCTGCCCGCCAGCATTCCCTCGATCGTGGCTGGCGCGCGTCTGGCCGTCAAATCCGCCATTTTCGCCGTCATCGCTGCCGAGATGCTCGCCGCCAATTCCGGCCTCGGCTACCTCGTCCAGCACTCGCAACTGATGATGCAGACCGCCGACATGTACGCCGGGATCATCACGCTCACGGCCATCGGCCTGATCGTCAACTACCTGCTGGTCTGGGGCGAGAGGAAGGCGACGGTATGGAACTCGACGCCGGAAACCTCCTCCCACTAGCGGCAACGCATTCCCCATTGAACACGATACGGCTCCGGAGGAATTTCCATTGAGCGGTTCAGCATCCACCCGCCGCTTGCCCGATGCGATCGCGGCGGACGTGCTCGTCCTCGGCGGCGGCCCGGCTGCCGTCTGGGCCGCTCTGTCGGCGGCCCGATCGGGCGCGAGGGTCGTTCTGGCCGACAAGGGCTACTGCGGCACGTCCGGCGCCACGGCGCCCGCCAACACGCATGTGTGGCACCTTCCGGAGGGCCGCGACCGCGACGCGGAAGTCGAGGCGCGCCTCACGCGGTCGAAGGGGCTGGCGGAGCGGGACTGGCTCGTTCGCGTGATGGAACAGGCATGCCGCGGGCTCGATGACCTGGGCGCCTCCGGCTACCCGTTTCCCCTGCGGGAGGACGGCACCCAGTACCGCGGGCAGTTGCGCGGCCCCGACTATATGAGCTACATGCGCCGGCGCATTCTGTTGTCGGGCGTCAAGGTGCTCGATCATCATCCCGGCCTGGAGCTTCTCGCCTCCGACGGTGTCGTTGCGGGCGCCGTCTGCCTGGACCAGCTCACGGGCAAGCCCCGCAGGGTCAGTGCCGGCGCGTTGGTGCTTGCGACGGGCGGCTGCACGTTCCTGTCGCGCGCCCTCGGCTGCGACGGCAATACCGGCGACGGATACCTGATGGGCGTCGAAGCCGGCGCCAGCCTGTCGGCCATGGAGTTCTCGGGACAATACGGGATCTCACCCGCGCATTCGTCGGTGACCAAGGGGATGCCCTACGGCTTCGCCAGCCTCTCGCTCGAGGACGGAAGCCCGCTGCGCCCCGAGCCGGGGCAGGACCGCTTCGAGGTCATCGCGAGCGCAATGGCTGCCGGCCATACCGTGTTCGCGACCCTCGACAGGGCCGGTCCCGAGGTGCAGCAGTGGCTCCGCAAAGGCCAGCCCAACTGCTTCCTGCCATTCGACCGCATCGGGATCGATCCCTTTACCCAGCGCTTCCCGATTACCTTGCGGTACGAAGGCACCGTGCGCGGCGTCGGCGGTCTCGTGGTGGTCACGGACGATTGCGCAACCACCGTGCCCGGCCTGTTCGCCGCCGGCGATGCGGCGAGCCGCGAAAGGCTGGTCGGCGCAGCCTCGGGAGGCGGACGCCCGAACGCCGCCTGGGCAATCGCTTCCGGCACCTGGAGCGGCGCCGGCGCGGCGCGTTTTGCCCGGGCACTCGGCGATGCCATCGACACGCGACCCTCGGTTCCCCTCGGTGAGGGCGGGCTGCGGCCGCACAACGAGAGCCTCGCGGCGGATTTCAGCAAGGAGGTCATCGACGCGGTGCGCCGGGAGATTCTGCCCATCGACATGGGCTTCTTCCGCGACGGCCCGCGCATCGAGGCGTCGCTCGGCCGGCTCGACGAGATATGGCAGGAGGTGCGCAACTACCTGAGGGCGGACGGCGCGCAGCAGGTGCGTACCCGCGAGGCGGCCGCGCTGACGGCGGTGGCGCGCTGGATCTGGACGGGCACGCTGACGCGGCCGGAAAGCCGCGGCCTCAACCGCCGGATCGATCATCCCGCCATGGACGACGCGCTGACGCGCAGCATCATCGTCACCGGCGTCGACGTGCCGAAGACCACCCTTGGCGCACGGAAAAAGGAAGGGGTAGCGGCATGATCGAGCTCGTCAGCACCGATCGCTGCATCGCATGCAACATCTGCGTTCGCGTCTGTCCGCGCAACGTGTTCGACGCGGTCGAGGACGATATCCCGGTGATCGCACGGCAGGACGACTGCCAGACATGCTTCATGTGCGAGCTCTATTGCCCCACCGACGCGCTGTACGTGGCACCGGAGGCCGAGCGGTCGATCGCGGTCGCCGAGGATGTGCTGATCGAGCGCGCCCACCTCGGGAGCTACGCGCGGGAATTGGGATGGCGCCGCGGCAAGCCCGCCGGCACGGCCGACGACCCGACCCACCTCATTCCCGTGGACCGCCCGGCAACGATGAAGCGCCGGTGAACGACGGCAGCGCGCTCGCGATGCCGATCGGCCGGCAATGAAAAAGGAAGAACCTCGATGAAAAGCCTGCTCTACAGGATAAAGCAATTCCAGCAAAAGTGGAGACCGGTTTTGCGTCCGGAATTGCGTAAAAACAAAGAGATAAAGCATTTCTCCGTTTCAACGAAAAGGAGAAATACTCTAGTGCTCCTGTTATCGACTTTGGTCGTCGCGTTCGGATCGGGCGTCGCCAGCGCGCAGAATTATCCCGACACCGTCAAGATCGGCGCGACGGCGCCCGGCAGTCTGAAATTCATATGGCATCAGCACCTTGGCTGGCTCGAAGAGGCTCTCGCCCCGCACGGCGTGAAGGTTGAGTGGTATCCGTTCGTGGACGGCGGCGGTGCGCTGGTGACCGCGCTCGGCTCCGGCGGCATCGACGTCGCCTACAATGCCGGCAGCAGCCCCACGCTCCGCATCGGCGCCATCCATCCGAACGTCAGCCTGATCGCCCTCGACAGCTACGAGCCGTTCGGCGCGCCGAGCGTCGTCGTCGCGGCGGAATCGCCGATCAAGACGATCGAGGATCTGAAGGGAAAGAAAATCGGCTTCCCGCAAGGGACGGTCCGGCATACGACGCTGGCCAAGGTTCTCGATAGCGTGGGTCTTTCGCTGAAGGACGTCAACACGCTGCACATGGCCTTCGAGACATCCGGGCCGGCCCTCGTGCGCGGTGACATCGACGCGCTGGTGGAGGGCGAGACGACCGTGGCGGAGCTGATCGACCGCGGCGCCGCACGCCTGCTCGTCGACGGCAACAAGCATCCGGAATGGAGCTCCCCGAACACGATCCTGACCAGAACCGACTACACCGAGCGCTATCCGGACCTGATCAAGACGCTGCTCGCCGTCGATCTGCGTGTCTCCCGCTGGGCAGATGCAAACAAGGACGAGGCGCTGCGGGTCTTTGCGGAACGGACCAAGACGAACGAAGGAAGCCTGCAGCGGCGCTACACGCACGACGTGTTCTATCAGGACCCCCTGATCAGCGACGAGGCGATCGCCGTGCTGAAGAAGGAAGAAGTCTTCCTGCGCGACGCGGGACTGATCAACGGCACGGTGGACTACGACCGCTTCGTGAACGACGCCATCATCAAGCAGGTCTACAGCGAGGCGGACCAGTCAAACTAAAGCAATTCCAGCAAAAGTGGGAACCGGTTTTGCGTCCGGAATTGCGAAAAAACAAGGAGATAGAGTATTTCTCCGTTTCATCGAAAAGGAGAAATGCTCTAAGCGCCCGTCTCAAGGCAGGCCCGCTGCGGAGCACACCCGCAAGCTGTTCATCTCCAACCGGCATCGGATTTCATTCCGGTGCCGGTGCCGGCATGGCCATGCGCATCTTCGGACATGCGCACCGTGAGGGGCGATCCTACTGCTTCTTGTTCGTCCCGATCCATTCAGCGAATTGGGCGAGGAACTGGGCAAGAAACGCCTTCGTGCTCTCGTTCGTCAGATTTCCGTGATCGTCCAGCAGGTTGGAGACCCCGCCGATGTAGGCCTCCGGCTGCTGCAGCGTGGGGACGTTCAGAAACACGAGCGACTGGCGCAGGTGATGATTGGCGCCGAACCCGCCGATCGCGCCGGGCGACACGCTGACCACCGCGCCGGGCTTGCCATCCCAGATGCTCTGTCCGTAGGGGCGCGAGCCCACATCGAGCGCGTTCTTCAGAACGGCGGGGACGGAGCGATTGTATTCCGGCGTGACGAAAAGAACCGCATCCAAACCCCGCACTTTCTCACGGAATTCGGTCCATGCGGCGGGCGGAGTTCCCTCGTCATCCAGATCCTGATTGTACAAAGGCAGGTTGCCGATCTCGACGATCTCCAGGTGCAGGCTGTCGCCGGCGCCATCTGCGAGCGCCTTTGCGATGCTGCGATTGAACGAGGCCTTGCGAAGGCTACCAACGAATACGGCGACGGAAACAGGATTGCTCATTGACGGCGCCCCTCACTGATCGGGCCGGTACGGCACCAGGCAGACGCATCCTATAACGGATGCGCCGCCACCGCCACCGCCCGACGGGAAGCGGAAGGCCGGCCGGTGCTCACGGGGCGTCGTTGCGCGCCGTGAGCACCAGGGCGTCAATGTCGAACTTGACCATCTTCAGCTCGGACTGTCGGCGGGGAGCCTTGCCGTCCAGTCCAGCGACGAGCCGGGGATGAGCGACGTATAGAGTGTCAACGCCGCTTCCATGTCGTCACGCGCCGCTCATGCTGCCTTGCGCGGACCGACCAGCGCGAAGCGCGCGCCCTGCGGATCCTTGCCGAGAATGATGAACAGGCCGCCGGGGACCTCCTGCGGGCCGTGCAGCACTTCGCCGCCGCCGGCCTTCGTCCGCTCGCCCGCCGTATCGATGTCCGGAACACCGAAATAGAACCCCCAGGCGGTCGGCACGCCGGGCGGCGCACGCATCACGGCGCCGAAAGACCGGCCGCCGCGATCAAGCATCTGATAGTCGCCCATGTCGCCCATCGGCATGGCCTCGCCCTTCTCCCAGCCGAAATGGCGCGCATAGAAGGAGTAGGCCGCCTCCGGATCGCTCGTCGACAGCTCGTTCCATTGGCAATGGCCGGGTTTGTCGTGGGAAAAGGCGCGGCTTTCCTCGTCGCTTATGCCGCGCATGATGCAGAAGACCGCTCCCTGCGGGTCGGCGACGACCGCGAAGCGGCCGACATTCGGAATGTCGGTCGGCGGCACGATCTGCGACGCACCGTCGGCAAGCAGATCCTGCAGGTTGGAGTCGACATTCTCGACACCGATATAGCCGATCCAGCCGGGCTCCGCGCCGGCCGGGCAGCCTTCGCCCTCGGGCAGGCGCATGAAGCCGGCGACCTCGGTTTCGCCGGTCGAGAACAGCCGGTAGCCGTTCGGCTCCGACGGATCGAACGGACGGGACGTCCAGCCCACGACCGAGCCGTAGAAGGCGCCGGCCGCCTCCGGATCGCTTGTCATCAATTCAAACCAGATGAAGGCACCGTGCTGCGAACTCATGGCAAATCCCCTCACGCGTCCAGGATTGTGGTGAAACCGCCGAAGATCATGCGTTTGCCGTCGAAAGGCATCTGGTCGCCCATCGCCTTCATGCGGGGATCGGACATGATCTTTTCGTTGGCGGCGTCGCGGACTTGCTTCGATGGATACTCGATCCACGCGAAGACGACAACCTCGCCCTCCTCGGCCTTCACCGCACCGCGGAAATCCGTGACCTTGCCGTCGGGGACGTCATCGCCCCAGCATTCGACGACACGGGTCGCGCCGAACTCCTTGAAGATCGGCGCGGCTTCCGCGGCGTGCTTCACATAGATCTCCTTGTTGGCCGCCGGCACAGCCGCGACGAATCCCTCGACATAGCTCATAATGTTCTCCCTGATGGTCGGCCCGCTCCCACGGGCCGCGAAGCGTCCCGCGCAGGTCGGGACAGCGCTCTTGCGTCGTGACGGCAGTCCGGTTCGGATCCGCCGCCTTGTTGCTGCCCCTCAGCCCGATACGAAAGCAGGGAAAGGCGCCTGTCAGGAGACAGACCCCGCGCACGGGCGCACCGGTTCAGGAAAACATTTGCCGCCTCATCGAGATGGCCTATGCTTGAGCGAGGCAGTTCGGCGCCTTGCCGCTCTCGATGTGCTTCCCGTGTGGTCACAGGCCGTCGGCACGGAGAACGTCGGATGGTGCGTCGTCAAACCTGCCTGCAAGTCCTCCCGAGTTGACGTCACCCGCATTGCGTTGATATCAACCTATTATACAGCGAATGTCAAGCGCCCGTCGATGAACCCTCGCCCCGCCCCGCCCTTCGAGACCACCATCCATGTGCGCGATACATGTCTGTGCCTGCACGTCAAGCGGGCCGCCCGTGCCCTCGACCGCCACTTCGACGCCGCGCTGCAGCCCGTCGACATCACCAGCGGACAGTTTTCTCTCCTGATGTCGCTCAACCAGCCGGAGCCCCCGAGTCTCGGCAGCATCGCCGCCCTGCTCGCCTTGGATCGCACGACGCTGACGGCGAACCTGAAGCCGCTGGAGAGGCGGGGTCTCGTCGAGACGGCGATCAGTCCGAAGGACAAGCGCACCCGCCTCCTGCGCCTCACGGAAAAGGGCCGCGCGCTCCTCATCAGGGCCCTGCCGATCTGGGAGCGCACGCATGCCGAGATCGAGAAGAAGCTCACGGCGCCCGACGTGCTGCGGGCCGGACTGCTGATCCTGTCACGCATCTGAAGGCTGGCGGGCCTCTTGCCGATTGGCCGGTATTCGGGGAGATTCGTCGTGCCCGTCGTGTGGACGCATTGATTGGAGCAGGAAATGGATGACGACCTCGAAGGGATGGACCGCGAGGCGCTGATCGCCGAAGTCAGGCGGCTGCGCGCCGGCATCCGCGCGCATCGCGACAGCTCCGGTCATGACCTGTGCTGGTTCCACCCGCAGCTCTGGGCCCTCCTGCCCGAGCGCATCGACCCGCAGGTCGCCGTGCCGCCGTGGCCGAAGTTTATGCGCGGCTGCATCGCCTATCGGGCCTCCCTGGACCGCGAGCTTGCGAACGCGCCCGTCCACGATCGGGAATTCAGCGAATGACGGTTGCCGCCGCTTGCCGTCTCCGCGACGGCGGCCGCCACTTTACTGTTGAGAAAAGTATCTATGTGAGTTATATACTTTTAATAAAGAATATATTTGCTGCGGCATCCAAACAAGATACGCCGCAAGGTTGAAACTTGCCCATAACGTATACAAATCGGCACATCATTTATTGTAAAATAATATCGGCATCGCCTCCAGTTTGCATCACACTCAGGGAGAGTAGAAATGGGCAACGGCACGGAGGAAATTCAGGTTGAGTCAACCGTTCGATCATTGAGCGATCTGCCGGTCGAGGAACAGGCGTTCCGCGACGAGCCGGACGACGATCCGCACGTGGATGCGCAGGGCCTCCCGCCCGATCTGGAACTGGAATCGGCGCCCCAGCTCGAAGCCGTCCAGCAGTGGCGCGTGGCCAAGGCCCTGCTGGCGCTTCGTGAGCAGGTCAACGAACTGGCGCCTCGTCGCAAGAAGGAATCCGATGGAACGATCGGTGACCAGCATCACTGCGGATCGGGCGGCGGCACCTCCGACCATTGCCCCAGGGTGCGGGATGGCGGCGTGGGCGTGGTGACGGCGATGGACATCACGCATGACCCCGCCAACGGCTGCAGCGCCGAGACGATCGTGAACGCGATCTGGGCAAGCCGCGATCCGCGCATCAAGTATCTCATCTGGAACAGAAAAATCGCCAATTCCTCGGCAATCGGCGCACATGCGCCCTGGACCTGGCGGCCCTATAGCGGCAGCAACCCCCACAGCAGGCATTTCCACCTCTCCGTCAAGTCGGAACGGTCCCATTACGATTCGACGGCGGCATGGACGCTTCCGGGCACGCCCGTGAGCTGACGACGCGCCGCGTCGATCGTCCGCACGCCTGCACGCCCTGACCCTATCGATCGTCACTAACGGCCTCTCGCCGGGCGGAGAAAGCCATGAGCTTCATTCGTGACCTGCTATCGACGCTCGCAGGCGATGCCGCCGTTGACTATGGGCATCGATACCTCGGGCAGACTACCGATCCGATAGCGCCCGATACGGAATACGTGCGGGTCTGGCTGCGCAGTGCCCGGATCACCGCCGTGCGCCGGTGGGCGCAGAAATTCTACCCGGCGGTCCACGCCCGCTTCATCTACGCCGACCCGATGACGGGGATGCGGGAGGTGCTGTCGGTCAGCTCGCCACAAAAGACCTTTCAGGAACTCGATCCGCGCCATCTCGACCGTTTCGTCGTGGTCAACCAGCCCCTGCTCGGCCCGATCCCCTATCGCGGCGAGCTTTCCACCGAGGTCGCCCTCTTCTCCGTCGCGGCGGACAACCTGGCGCGGCCCTACCTCGACCTGTTGTCGAACCTGACCGCGACGGCCTCGGTTTCCTACCTCTCGGCCATCGAGCCGTTCATCGCCCCCATCAAGCGCGGCGCCGAGATGCTGCTGCTCGATTCCAACCGGGCGGAACTGGAGATCGGCCTGTCGCGGACCGACACCGCGCTGGTGGCGGGCAACATCATCGTCGCGCGCACGGAGAAGAACGGTCCCGGCCTGCGGGAGGTGTCGCTCGATCCCGACGACTGGCGCCTGCTCGGCGCCGATGGGCGGCCGGTGGCCGAGTTCCCCTATCTCGTGCTCGGTATCGAGCGCCTGTCGGAGCGGACGGACTTCCGCTCCATCCCCGATATCCGGGAAGGATGGAAGAAGGTATGGAACGCAGCCTCGAAAGGCGAAAGCGCCGACACCGTCCTGGCGGAGTTCGAGAGCCTGCAGCGCGTCATCCGCTTCAGCCCGGACCTCGTTCCGAGCGACCGCAAGCGCGTGGCGGACATCTATGCGGATGAGCTGCGGCAGGCGGGATTCGAGGTGCCGGGTCTGCCCGGCGCGGCGGCAGCGGAGGCGCGCCCGCCCGCCCTCCTCGAAAGCGTCACGGTGGAGGAGGCATGGCGGCCGGAGGGCAAGATTCCACTCGCCGAGGCGCGCCGGATGGTGCTCGACCCGACGGTGCCCGATTACGTGGTCCGCTCGCTCTTCACCGCCGATCCGGACCGCTCGCAGCCGTTCTCGCCGGCGATCGTGTTCGACCCCGACGTGGTGGCGGTCGAGCCGCCGGAATACGTTCTCGAAGGAGCCCGGGTCATGAACTGGGCCAACGAGCTCGCGAGCTTCCGCCGGCGCAACAAGTTCCTCGTCAGGCAGGACGGCGCCGATCCGCGGCCGGTGCTCGTTTCCGTGGGCGACAGCTGGTTCCAGTTCCCGATCTTTCTCAGCGACGTCATCGACCAGCTCGACGATTCCTACACGATCTGGAGCCTCGACGCGGCCGGCGACACGCTGGCGAACATGGTGCTGACCGAGAAGCGGCATCTCGCCGGGCTGCGGCGATGGGCGGGCAAGGCGCGGGCGCTGCTGCTGTCCGGCAGCGGCAACGACATCGTGGGCGAGGATCCGGACGGTATCCCTGCCCTGGTCAAGATCGTGCGGCCGTTCGAGGCCGGCAGGGCGGCGGCATGGTACATCGATACGAGCGAGTTCCGCCGCCGGCTCGCCGCGCTCGAAGCCTGTTTCCGGGAGACGTTCGAATCCGTGGCGCGGGAGTTCCCGGGCCTGCCGGTGATCTGCCACGGCTATGATCGTGCGATCCCCGCCGGGCCGAACGATCCGCGCCATCCGCTCTGGGCGAAGCAGGACGAATGGCTGGCCGGCCCCCTCTCCCGCAGTCTCGGGATCCGCGATCCGCAGCTCCAGCGCGCCATTGTCGCGGCGCTGATCGACAGGCTCAACGACATGCTGGCAAGCCTCTGCGGCGGCAATCGCCCCGGCGGCAGGTTTCCCAATGCCTGGTACGTGGATGTGCGAGGCAAGGTGCAGGGGCGCTGGGCCGACGAGCTCCACCCGACCGACGCGGGCTTTTCGGATGTGGCGCGCACCTTCGGCGCGGTGATCGAAGCGGCGCTGCGCCGGGAAGCGCCGGTGCCGGAGGCGGCGGTGGCCGCCGAGGCCGCGACGGCGCCGGACGAGCAGGAGGATACGGGCGGCGGGCCGGAGGACGTGGCGGCCATCTTCGCCTATCGCGAGGCGTTTGAGCCGGCGGAGGGCGAGCCCGAGGCACCGGCCGACCTTCAGCCGGAGGCGGCGGGCGCGCCGCCCGCCATCTCGCAGCGCGCCTACGACCTCATCGTCCGGCACGAGACGGGCGGGCGGGATTACTACGAGAGGGTCTACAAGGCGCGGCCGGTGTGGCCGGGCGAGGCTTCCGGCGTCACCATCGGCTTCGGCTACGACCTCGGCTATGCCGCCGCCGACGCCTTCGATCGGGACTGGACCGCGCTTCCGGCAGCAGTGCGCCAGAGGCTGAAATCCGTCGTCGGCAAGCATGGGAAAAACACCGCGCACGACGACCTGCGCGCGCTCCTGCGCGGCCTGCGCGATATCGTGATCGCCTGGGATCTGGCCGAAGGCGTGTTCCGGGAGGCCACCCTGCCGCAGTTCGCCGGGCTGACACAGCGCGCGCTGCCGCATGCGGCCGAACTCTCGCCGGACTGCTTCGGCGCCCTCGTGTCGCTCACCTTCAATCGCGGCGCCGGCGGATACACCGCGACACGGGACCCCCAGAACCGCTTCCGGGAGATGCGCGGCATCCGGGCGGCCATGAAGGAGCGGCGCTTCGGCGACATCCCGCCGCTCATGCGTCTGATGAAACGGGTCTGGCGGGGCACTGCCATCGAAACGGAAATGAACCGCCGCCGCGAAAACGAGGCGCTGCTGTTCGAGCGCGGCCTGACGGGCACCTTCCCCTCCGCCGGCACCGCGGTTCCGGAGCAGGACCTGCAGAAGGAGGAACTCGGATGAGCGACAACGAAAACCGTTTCTGCGTATGCCTGACGCTGGGCGATTTGCCCGAAACCGACCGGCAGCGGCTCGCCGGCCACAAGGCGGCTCTTCTGAACAGCGCCAGATGGGAGCCCGGCGACGTGATCAGCGTGCGTTTCCTGGAGGGCAGCGAGGCGCTCCGCGAGCGCGTCATCGCGGCGGCGTCGGAATGGACGAAACACGCCAACCTGACGCTCGATTTCCGCGATCAAGGACCGACCGCCATCCGTATCGCCTTCCAGCAGGGGCGCGGCTCGTGGTCCTATCTCGGCACCATGTGCCTGCAGATCCCGGAACCGCAGCCGACCATGAACTACGGCTGGCTGACGGACTCCTCCGATGAGGACGAACTGAGGCGGGTGGTGCTGCACGAATTCGGCCATGCCCTCGGCCTGATCCACGAGCACCAGAACCCGGAGGGCGGCATCCGCTGGAACCGGGATGCCGTCGTCCGCGACCTCTCCGGCCCACCCAACAACTGGAACGATGCGACCATCGAGAACAATATCTTCAAGAAGTATGAACCGGACGAGGTGTTGGCGAGCGACGTCGATCCGCTGTCGATCATGCTGTATCCCATCCCGAAGGCATGGACGGAAGAAGGCTATTTCTCCGCCGCCCTCAACAAGGAGCTTTCGGAAAACGACAAGCTGTTCGCCCTGAAGAATTATCCGAGATAGCGCCGGGGCCGATGCGCTTGGGGACGATCGACATATGAGCCACGCCGATTATGCCCTGGTGATCGGAATCGACCGCTATCCGGAACTCGGCGACAATCTGTCGCCGCTCGACCTCCAGGGACCGGGCAACGACGCCGACATGATGGCGGCGTGGTTCGAGAGCCAGAACGTGCATGTGCTCGCCAAGATCAAGGGGCATATCGACGGCGATTCCGTCAATCCCACCCGGAGCCAGATCGAGACCGAGCTGAAGCGGATCCACAGGATGAGCCGGCAGAACCAGGCCGAGCGGCGAGGTCCCGTGGTCGGCCGGCGTCTCTACATCTACCTGTCGGGACACGGTTTCTCGCCGGCCCGGCGGCGCGGGTGCATCTTCACCGCCGACGCCAACAGCACGTTCGCCGACAACGTCTACATTTCCGGCTGGCTGGACTGGTTCTCGGACGCCGGGTATTTCCGCGAGTTCGTGCTCTGGATGGACTGCTGCATGAACCGGTCTTCCCAGTTGCCTCCGCAGGGACCGTCCGCGGGCGGGCAGTCCGAGCGCGTGCCGCCCAACGGCGTCTTCATCGCCTTTGCCGCCCAGCGCCCGCTGCGGGCCGTGGAGGTGCCCATCCCCGAGGACGGCGGCGCGTGGCACGGCGCCTTCACCTGGACGCTGCTGGAAGGGCTGAAGGGTGCGGCCGTCGACGCCAACGGGCTGGTGACCAGCCGCAGCCTGGGCGACTGGCTGCGCAACGCCCAGTCCCGCTATATCTCCCCCGGCGACCTCAACAGTGCCCTTGTCTCGCGGGAGCCCGACATCGAGGAGGATTCGAAGCTCGTCTTCGTGCGCGGCGTATCGCCGAAGTGCTATCCCGTCACCCTGTCATTCGACGCCGCGCTCGCCGGGGCGCGGGCGAACCTCTGGTCCGGACGGCCACCGCGGCCGGAGCCGTTCGACATCGCAGGCCCCGCGCACACGCAGGAGCTGCGGCCCGGCCTCTATGTCGTCGAGGTGCCGGGTCACCAGATCCGGCAAGGCTTCGAGGTCGTCGGCCCCACGGCGGTGAAGGTGCGCGACAGCGGCCAGCCGGTATCGCCCGGCAAGGAGGGGCAGATCTTCAGCCTCGAGGTCGTGCCCGCCGACCAGCCCGCCGAGATCTACATCATCGACACCGCCTTCTCGCTGGTGGACGCCATGGCCGGGCAACTGACGACCCCGCTCTATTTCGGCCTCTACAAGATCAAGGTCCGGGTGGGCAACCAGATCAAGGAGCGCGTCATCCTGCTCGACCGGGACCGCCCGCCGCTCGAACAGGGAGACATCGCCCCAGCGCTCGCGGCCGCGGCCCCGCTGCCGGACACGGCTCTCGGCCACGAGTATCAGGCGGGCGCGGCGCTCTCCGCGTCACGCGGGGCGCTGGAGCTCGCGGCCACGAAGAACAGGCCGGTGCTGATGCTCATGGCCCGCGTCTGGAGCGAGGCAGCCGCCGCGGCGGGCAGGGAACCGTGGGCCGGCATCACCGTGGTCGACAACAGGGGCAAGGTCGTTCTCGATCTGGCCGGGGACAGCGCGCGCAGCGCGGGCGAGACGATGGACCCATACGCGGTGGCCATGGCGGCGCTGAAGCCCGGCGTCTATTTCCTGCGTCGTCCGGGAGCGGACGGGACGCAGCGGGAGCAGGCGCTGGTGCTGAGCGAGGGATGGACCCTCGAAGCCTACATCCTGCGCCATGTCGCGCCGGCGGACGGGGAAGCGAGCCGGTCGATGTTCTCGCTTCACATGCGCAAGCTGGACGGCGCGGCGCCCGACCTGCGGGAGGACCGCATGCTGGAGGCGGCCTACTCGGCGCTGGCCGACGAGCGCCGGGTCTTCTCCGGGGAGATCGAGCAGATGCTCCTCACCGACCTGCGCAACCCCATGCTGGGCATCGTCGGCGCGCATCTGTTCCTGCTTGAGGCGGAACGCAGCGGCAACCGCGACCTCTCGCCGCTGAACGGGGTCGTGCGCAATCTGCGCGACCTCGTCGGCGACAGACACCCCGACGTCGAGGCCCTGTCGCTGAAATGCACGGACCAGTCGCTGCGAACGCAGCGGCAGATCACCCGCCCGCCCATCTTCCTGCGCAGCTGGAACCTCATGGTGGACGCGACGCGGGAGCGGCAGGGCCTCATCCGGCGGTCCGTCTGGGACCGGGTCGTCGCCGTGCGGCCCCGCCCGCTCTATCTGACGTGGTTCACCAACCCGGAAATCAAGGAGGCGACGCGCGAGAAAGTGGCGGAAGCGCTGTGGATACAGCCGACGGACGCGGCGTTCGCCGAGGCGCCGGCCGCGGCGATGAGCCTGGAGGTCCCGCCCCTACCCGGCACGGCCGGTCCGGCGAGCGGGGTCAAATGGCATGTCCAATCGGAGATGGAGCACATCGTCGATCTGCAGACCGCGCAGGTGCGCGCGCTGCGCCTGATGGTGCCGCTTTCCGTCGTGGATCAGCTCCGTCCCATCGATCTTTCCGGCGAATGAAACCGGATCGCGTTTTTTCGCGGGTGTCGGCGCGGGGGGCGCTCATGAAGGCGGACGCAGGCCGCCGACGGGATAGATCGGTAGAGCAGGAGGGGACCCGTTCCAGAATGATGACGCCGGGAGAGGGCTGGATTTGCGATCACGCCCTGCGCCTCGAGGGCGGGACGGTGATCTCCTTTCAGCGCTATGTCCGCCCTCCCGGCGGGCTCGCGCCCGACTGCCCGCGCAGCCTCGGCGCGCTGCCGATCGCCTCCGGCCCGGGGGGAAGGTACCTGCTGCCGCTCGCCGCGGACGAGGCTTTCTGGCTGGGACTGAGCCTCGCGATCCCGGACAGACGCGCCGTGCTGGCGCTCGCCGTCACGCGGACCGAAGGCGAGCCGGTGGATGTCGTGACCGGCTCTCCGTGGGACCGCCGGAGACCGGGGCTCATCGTCGTTCCCGATCGCCGCTGGGTGGACGGCGTCAGCCTGGGGGACGGCCGCAAGGCGGCCTTCGTCCGGGAAGCGCCCGAGACGGACGAAGACGGCTGGACCGGCCTGCACATTTACGCGGCGCGAGGCGCAGGCGAGGAGGGAGCCGGGATATCGGCACGGCCGGCGACGATCGCGTTCGTGACGTATCGCGACTACGCGTCCCGGACCGGCTGCGCGGCCCCCGCGCCGCTCGACCCCTCGGCCGGTTACGGAGGGTGGCGACTGCCATGACATCCGTCAAGAATCCGTTGCGCCCCTGCGCTAATCTGTCATTCACCCTGGCCGCGACCGGACTGCCGGCCCTTCCCGGATTGCCCCGGACATCGGATTTCCGCCTCCTCCCGGCCTGTTGTTCGATCGCCGGTTTTCATCGCGCATTCAACGCTGACGCCGGTGCACAGACGGCGGGCAGCAAAAGGGGGACCCCATGAACAAGCCTTCGGAGAACAAGCCTTCGGACGCGCTGTCTACGCTTGCACAACACGAGCTTAGCCGCAATCGGCACAACGAGGAATTCCTCCGCCGGCTGTTCGCGCGGCGCCCGCAGGCGCGCACGCGTTACGAGCCCCGACTGATGCAGCCCGAGGCGGCCATGATGGATTTCAGCGCCGCCGCTGCCGCCGGCGACGAGACCGAAGTGCCCGCGCCCGACGCCCGCACCTTCCTGCTGGAGACGATCGTCAACGAGGAGCGGCCCGTGCTCTTCGTGAAAGACGACTGGCTCGATACCGACAATGTCACGGCCATCGGCGTGGAGGCCGAGGAACTCATCCGCGCGCTCGGCGACGAACGGCGGGTCCTGGAACCGCGCATGCCCCTGATCGGCCGCATCGACGTGACCAATTTCCCGAACGGAGACTTCGTCGGCACCGGGTGGCTGGTCGATTCCGACATTGTGGTGACGAACCGCCACGTGGCCGGCCTGATCGCGCGCTGGGACGGCCGCCGCTTCGCCTTCAGCCGGGGTATCGCCGGCGAGCTCATCGGCTCCTCCTTCGATACGCTGCACGAGTTCGACGACCTTACCGCCGATCAGTCGCGCGCCTTCGCGGTGACGGAGGTGCTCTACATCGAGCCGGACCGGGGGCCCGACATCGCCTTCCTGCGCGTCGCGAGGCGCACCGACGGCACCCGGCTCGACCGTATCGAGGTCGCGGCGGCGGACCTCGATGAAAACGCGCGCGTGGTCGTCGTCGGCTATCCGGCGCGCGCGCCCAAGCGCGTGATCCCCGACCAGAACCTGATGCAGCGGCTCTACCGCGACCGCTACGACGTCAAGCGCGCCGCGCCGGGGCTGATCATGAACCCCGAGCGCGGCTCCATCCGGCACGACTGCACGACGCTCGGCGGCAACTCAGGGTCCTGCGTGCTCGACATCAAGACCGGACAGGCGGTCGGCCTGCACTTCGCCGGGCTGTATCAGGAGGCCAATTTCGCCGTCCCGGCGCCGGTCCTCAGCGACTACGTCAGGCGCAAGCGGTGGAACGAGCCGGTCACGGTCGAGAGTTCCCCGCTGCAGACGAAGCCCCCGGCCGCACAGAAGCCGCCGGCACAGCCGCAGGCGCCGGCGGCTGCAGGGCCGCAATCGGCTGCGGCGCAGCCGGCGGTCACTGTCGGCAGCGCGGGCGCATCCGTGACCATCACCATCCCGCTGTCCATCGTCGTCAGCCTGGGCCAGCCCGTCATCGGCGGCGCGCCGGAGCCGGACCGGGGGCGGGAGAATGGCGGCACGGCAGCCCCGCCGGCGCCGGCGAGCCCGGCCGAGGTGGAAGCCGCCGTGAAGGCTTTCTGGGATGAGCGGCCCGAGGGCGTGGTCGCGGCGCGCGTCGGGTTCGCCGACCGGGACGGCGCTCTCAGTGACGAGGTTTTCATCGCCGCCTCCGCGCCGGCGGACCGGCTCGAGGCGGTCGCCGCAAGCTGGCCGGCCGCGTTCCGCGGACTGGCGGTCCACTATTTCCCGGCCAATGTCACGGAACTGCTCGAGAGCGAGCTGGTCACCGAGTCCGTCGACAGCATCAGCTACGACAACGAGGCGCGCACCGGGCCGGAATTCTCCCTCGCGCCGGTGGACGAAGCGATGATCGTGCGCGCCCATGTCGGGCCGGAATATTCCTGGGACGAACTGAAGACCTTCCTCGACGGGGTGCGCGGCCGGCTGGTCTCGGCCATGTACGAGTTCCACGGGGATCACATCAAGGAAGTCATCGAGGCGCGCCTCAACGACGGCGCATCGCTCACGCTGGTGCTCGACAATGCCACGTTCTCCCGGATCAAGGACGACAGTCAGGAGTTCGACCGGGCGACCGTGTTCGGGCAATGGGGAGAGGCGTTCGGGGAACGCTTCCGGCGCGTGGTGGCGCCGGAGCGGGAGACCGGCCTCATATCCGACTCCTACCACGCCAAGGTATCGGTGCGCGACGACGCCACGTTCTGGCTTTCGTCGGGCAACTGGAAAAAGACGTCGAGCCAGCCGGTGATCACCGAGGAGGAGCGAAACAACATCGGCGCGGCGGATCTGCCGGGCAACCGGGAATGGCACGTCGTGGTGCGCAGCCCGTCGCTGGCCACACGGTTCCGCAACCATATCCTGCAGGACTTCAACCGCTCGCGGGACCTTGGCGGCGGCAATCTTCCCCGCAACCGGGAAGCCACCGACCGCCTGGTCGACGTCGCCATCGAGGAGGCGCCCGTCGAGGAGGCGCGCCGGCCGCCGAAGCGTCTCCTCGCGCCGCGCGTCTTCGAGCGGAAGCTGCGGGTGATACCCCTGCTGACGCCCGACCGGGACGGAGCGGTGTATTCGGAGGCGGTGCTGGAGCTGATCCGCTCCGCCCGCAAGAGCCTGCTGTTCCAGATCCCCTATATCGGCATGCCGTCGAACCCGCACGCGGACCGGGGCTACATCGACGAGCTGATCGAGGCGCTGACGCAGAAGCTCAAGACGCTCGACGATGCGCGCGTGCTGCTGCGGGCGGGCGGCTCGCGGTTCTCGGCGCCCGCCCATGCCGCCTGGTACTTCAAGTCGAAGGGCGTCGACGTCGACAACCGCCTGCGCTCGCTCCTGAACCATCACACCAAGGGCATGATCGTCGACGGCGAGCGCGTGCTGATCGGCAGCCACAACTGGAGCAAGCCGGGCGTCTCGCTCAATAGGGACACCTCCCTGATCTTCGACGACGCGGAGATCGCGGCCTATTTCGCCGATGCGTTCGAGATCGACTGGGCCCGGGCCAATGCCGTCAGGCCCCGGCGTTTCGAGCGCCCAGAGGCCGCAATCCTGGAGGCCCGTGGCGCCGAGCCGCCGCCCGGCTACCGGCGCATCCCCCTGTCGGAACTCTGGAAGGAAGACGATTGAGGGCGGCGGCAAGCAGGCCGACCGGCCTCACTGCAACAGCCTGTCGAAATCGCTCTCCGACGTGCCGTTGGCGTTGTTGTAGCTGTCCAGCACCGCGGCCTTCAGGGTCTGAAGATCGACAGTGTCGCTGCGCAGTTCCCGTCCGGTCCTGTATTCGTAGGTGGGGGCGATGACGCCGATCTCGACGCATGGATCGCTGCCGCCGACGCACGGGCGCAGGCGCTTGCCCTGCAACAGCGTCAGCAGGGGATCGACCAGGAAGGGATAGGGCGTGTACGGATTGGAGAACCATTCCGTCTTGGCATGCCTGAGATCGATGCCGGCATTCTGCAGCGCCTGCAGCTTGTCCGTCAGGCTGCCAGGCACGGGCGGGGACGCCGGCGCAGCCGGGATCGGGGGGGCGCCGACCTCGGCCGGCTTGTCGACAACAGGCGTCCCCGGCGCGTCGGGAGTTGCGTTGCAGGAGAAGACCTCGCAGTAGAGGCCGTGAACCGCCTTGGTGAAGGGCGGAACCTGCGTGAGCAGCACGGTCAACGCCGCGACGAACGCACCGACCTGTATGGTCGTCTTGGTCACGCGCTCGATGGCGGACTTCTTCGTCGCTTGGTTGTCCTCCTGACTCATGGCAACCTCCCTGCCCCGCCCCGGACAGTCTCCGGCGAACGGAGCCGCGCAGCCGGCGGCGGAACCCTCAATCGAGGACGACGCGCGTCTGCTCCCTGATTATCAGGTTTGGACTTCAATATAAACGTACTCCATAAACGTACTCCTCGTCCCAATACCCGATCTCAGTAAGCTTGAATTTTTGAGATCGGGTCAGGCCCGCTTCGCCTGGAGCCGCCTTCCGAAGCGCCGCCGGCCACGAAGCCGGCAGGAGGCTCCCGTCTCAGCTTTTGGAAACAACTTGGATTTCTATGGGACAACTACCTATAGAAAAAATCGGAATTTATTCATTCCTCAAAGTCCAAATTTATTATTCAATATATTATCGGCCATACATAATGAATACTTCGCTATTTCCATGCGCAAATTAGCAGCAAACCCGCCCGATAAACAATGGAAATTCGCTATAGTTTACGAATTATTCTTGCATCTCGCCATCACGTAAGCTATATCACCATGGTGATCCACACAAGTACAAAGGAATACTTTCTATAATTAGAACAATTAAAAAATGATGCGGTAATAACGATCTGCGGCGGGGCTGACCGCGCTTTTGGGGGAGTTGAAGTCATGAAGAAGCTGATCACCATTGGTTTGACCGCGTTTGCCCTCGGCCTCTCGGGCTGGGCGTCTGCACAGGAATTGACGATCTATTCCGGCCGGGGCGAAGCGCTGGTGGGACCGATCATCAAGCAGTTCGAGCAGGACAGCGGCGTCAAGGTCGAGGTGCGCTATGGCGGCACCGCCGAGCTCGCCGCCCTGCTGCAGGAGGAAGGGGACAAGTCTCCCGCCGATGTGTTCTGGGCCCAGGACGGCGGCGCGCTCGGCGCGCTCGGCAACGTCTTCGCGGAGCTGCCCGCCGAGGTGAACGAGGGCGTTCTGCCCGTCTTCCGCAACGCCGCCAACAAGTGGGTGGCGACGAGCGGCCGTTCGCGCACGCTGGTCTATTCGACGGAGCGCGTCAAGCCGGAGGACCTGCCGGCCTCGATCAAGGATCTGACCGACGAGAAGTACAAGGGCCGCGTCGCCTTCGCACCGACCAACGGTTCGTTCCAGGCCTTCGTGACGGCATTTCGTGTGGTCGAGGGCGACGACGCAGCCCGCGAGTGGCTCAAGGGGCTCGTCGCCAACGACGCCAAGCAGTACCGCAACAACGGCACCCAGATCGAGGCGATCGCCAATGGCGAGGTCGATTTCGGCCTCGTGAACAACTATTACCTGGGCGGATACCTCGCCAACGATCCCAAGCTCCCCGTCGCCCAGACCGGCTTCGGCAAGGGCGACATCGGCAACCTGGTCAACGTCGCCGGCGTCGGTATCGTCGCTGCCAGCGACGACAAGGAAGGCGCGCGCCGCTTCATCGACTATCTGCTGTCCGTGCCGGCGCAGCAGCACGTCACCACGCAGGGCCACGAATACCCCGTCATCAGCGGCGTGATCCAGAACCCGAGCCTGCCGCCGATCGCCACCGTGCTGGAGAACGCGCCGGCCGTCGATATCGACCAGATTTCGGATCTCGAAGGCACGCTCGCCCTCCTGCGCGAGGTTGGACTGCTCTGATCATCAATGTAGTCGAACAGCGGGCGCATGACGGTCGGCGCCCGCCCCTGACGCTGCTCGCCCCCGCCCTCCTGGTCGGGGCGGGTATGCTCGTGCCCATGGTCTATCTGGTGCTGCGGGCCGCGGAGGCCGATGTCGAGACCCTGACCGGGATTGTCTTCCGGACGCGCAATCTCGCGCTGCTGATCAACACGCTGCTGCTGACTGTCTGCGTGCTGGCGCTGGTGACGCTGATCGCCCTGCCGCTTGCCTGGCTCGTCGTGCGCAGCGACCTGCGGCACAGGAAGCTGCTGTCGATCGTCAGCGTGCTGCCGCTGGCGGTGCCCGGCTACGTCATGGCCTACGCGCTGATCGGCATGTCCGGCTACTATGGTTTCGCCAACCACTTCTTCGGCATCCGCCTGCCGCGGCCGGAGGGGCTGATCGGCGCGGCGCTGGCGCTCTCGCTCTACACCTTCCCCTATCTCTTCCTGAACCTGCGTTCGGCACTGCTCGGCCTCGATCCGGCGCTGGAGGAAACCGCCCGCAGTCTCGGCTATTCGCGCTGGGCGGCGTTCCGGCGGGTGATCCTGCCGCATCTCGTTCCCGCGCTCCTGTCCGGGTGGCTCATCATCGGGCTTTACGTACTGGGCGATTTCGGGGTGGTGGCGCTCATGCGCTACGAGGTGTTCAGCTACGCCATCTTCACCCAGTATGCGGGCGCGTTCGACCGGATCTATGCCGCCTGGCTGTCGCTCATGCTGCTCGCCGTGACGCTCGCCTTCGTGCTGACGGAAGCGGCGCTGACCCGCGGCCGCCGGCACACCCGCACCGGAACCGGCGTGCGCCGGCGCAGCGTGCCCGTGCCGCTGGGACGCTGGCGGGCGGCCGCCTGGCTTTTCATGGGCCTCGTGTTCGCGGTGTCGCTCGGCCTGCCGGCGCTCGTGCTCACGCACTGGATGATGCTGGCAGCGTCGAGCTTCGACGTCATGGAGCTGCTGCGGGCCTTCTGGAGAACGACGGCGGTGGCGGTGCCATCGGCGCTGGTGGCGGCGCTGCTGGCGGTGCCGGTGGTCTATCTCGTGGTGCGGTTCCCGTCGCGCTTCTCCACGGTGATCGAACGGCTGATCTATCTCGGCTACGCCATTCCGCCGCTCACCTTCGCGCTGGCGATGGTGTTCTTCGCCCTGCGCTCCGCGCCCTTCCTCTACCAGAGCCTCGCGCTGTTGATCTTCGCCTGTTCGATGACCTTCCTGGCGCTCACCGTCGGCCCGCTGCGCACGGCGCTGCTGCAGATCGGGCCGCGCCCGGAAGAGGTCGCGCGCTCGCTTGGCGACCCGCCGCTGCGGGCCTTCGCGCGCGCGGTGCTGCCGCTGCTGCGCTCGCCCATCGTGGCGGGCGCGCTGCTGGTTTTCATCATGGTGGTCAAGGAACTGCCGATCACCTTCCTGCTCGCCCCGGCCGGCTACACCACGCTGGCGATGACCGTCTTCAGCCGCACCTCCGAGGGCATGATGGCGCAAGCCGCCCCCTATGCCGCGAGCCTCGTGCTGTTCGCGAGCCTTTTCGTTGGTCTTATCCTGCGTTACGAGAGTCAGACATGAGCCACTCCCCTGCCGCGAAGAGCGGCTGTCCCTCCGCCCTGCTGACCGTCTCCGGTCTCGGCAAACGCTTCGCGCCATCACCGAACTGGGTGGTGCGCGACGTCGGCTTCACGGTGGAGCCGGGAGAGATCTTCGCCCTCATCGGCCCTTCCGGCTGCGGCAAGACGACCACGCTGCGCATGATCGCCGGCTTCGAGACAGCGGATGCCGGTGACATCCTCCTCAACGGCCGGTCGGTGCGGGCGCTGCCGCCGGACCAGCGCGGGATCGGCATCGTCTTTCAGGACTACGCGCTGTTTCCGCACCTTACCGTTGCCGGCAACGTGGGATTCGGCGCCGGAAGCCTGCCGCGCGCGGAGCGCCAGGCGCTGGTGGAGAGCCATCTGACCATGGTCGGCCTCGCGGGCATGGGCGAGCGCTTCCCCGACGAGCTTTCGGGCGGCCAGCAGCAGCGTGTCGCCCTGGCGCGCACTTTCGCCGCGCGGCCGAGGCTGATCCTGCTCGACGAACCGTTTTCCAACCTCGACGCCACGCTGCGCCACAGCACGCGCGGCGAAATCCGCGAGATCCTCAAGGCCACCGGCATCGGCGTCGTGTTCGTGACCCACGATCAGGAGGAGGCGCTGTCGTTCGCCGACCGGATCGGTGTGATGCGCAACGGCGCCATCGAGCAGATCGGCACGCCCGAGGAAGTCTACAGGCGGCCGCGCACCCGTTTCGTCGCCGAGTTTCTCGGCCGCACCAATCTGGTGGAGGCGCAGGCGGACGGCCACGTCGCGTCAACCCCCGTGGGACCGGTCGCGCTGGGCACGCAGGCATCGGGGAACGTGCTGCTGTCGCTGCGCCCCGAGAACATCGCCATGGTCGCCGATCCCGCCGGGCCGGGCAAGGTGATCGGACGCGACTTCAAGGGCCATGACTGGACCTATCTGGTCGATGTCGACGGCAACCGGTATCAGATAGACGTCATGTCCGGCCCGTCGCTGGCGATCGGCGAAAAGGTGTGGCTGCGCCCCAACGCCCCCGGCGTGGTGCTGGAGCGATAAGGCCCCGCGCCACCCTCAGCGCCAGCAGGTCACCGCCGCCCACGGCCTGTTCTGGTAGAGGGGCTGGAGATCGAGCGTCGGCATATGCTCCCAGATCGGATCGCCGGGATCGGGGCAGAGCGACAGCATGGCCGATACCGGATTGCCGCGCCATTCCACCGGCACGTGAACGCGGACGGAAAAGGTATTGGCCGTCCGCTCTGGCTCGCCTATCCACCAGCCGGTCGCGATGCGGGAGTGCAGATGGGCGCGGATCGCCGCAAGGACATCGAAGGGGGCGGGGTCCGTTTCCGGATCGATGAGGACGCCGTCCGGCAGGCGATTGCGCGGCTCCTCCTGCGCCGACGGAAGCCCGGGCGCAACCGACAGCGCAACGACAACGAGCAGCAGGCAAGCGACGCGGGAGGCGAAGCCCGGTCCGCAAGCCATCCTCCTCGCACGCGCCATGACCGCAGATACAAGCATCGCCAACCCTTCGGGCAAGCCTTTTCCAGCAACGAATCGCCGCGCCGCCAGCCCGGAAATGCTATAGATCAGCGAATATCAGTCTAGAATCAAGTTCGCATGGATTTCTATTTTATTAAAAATCAATCTCCATAAAATTATTGATATCCATCCCGCCGTCGACGCCATAGGTGCATCTATCGCGCTTCCCTGCCCTCTCCGGGCGCTGCAGGATACGGAGTCAGGGTATCGGGGCGTCGCATCCCTCGCGCTGCATGGTCCGGCAGAGGACGCGCGCGAGGGCGCGGTCGTCCGCATCTGGGGGGCAGGCCTCCTCCGGCGGACACAGGCGCAGGGCATAGAGCATCGCGCCGCCCTGGGGATCTTCCCGCACGACCGCCATCCGGCGCGCGACGTCGCCCGGCGTAGGCGCCGGCGAGCCGGGATCCGCCGGGCGGACGGCGATCCCCTGCAGCAGCGGCCCTTTCCAGACGGCGCGATAGGCGGCGAAGGCGCGGTCGGGATCGTAGAGCGGCCCCGCGTCATAAGCCATGATGGAGACGATATCGATTTCTCGCGCGGCCGACGAGCGCAACACACCGAGCATGGACCCCGTCCACTGACTGCGCGGCCCATCGGCGGCGAAGCGCCCCTCGCCATAGGCGCCTACGCTCCATGCGGGGACGGTCAGCAGCAGCGGGCGGGGCATCACCGCCCGGACGCGCCCGATGTAGTCGATCCACGATGCACAGCTCGCGCAGACGATCCGGCCTTCTCCACCGGCGGCGCATTGCGGGTCCTCCGGCTCGAAGTCGAGATCGACGCCGTCCGCGCCGAGATCGCGCACGAGGCGCGCCAGCGCGTGCTCGTCGAAGCGGTGCCAGCCCCGGCCCCAGCCCGCGCCGCCGACCGAGACGACGACGCGCGTGCCGGGATTGCGCTCCTTGAGCAGCCGGACGGCCTCCTTCAGCACCGCTCCCGAATAGCGGTATTCCAGCCCGGTGCCGGAGAGGTCGAGGTCGCCGGCGTAGTCGAGATCGGGCCGCGCGAACGCCAGCGCCACGATGTCGACGAAGCCGGGAATATGCGCGAGCGTCGTCTCCCCGGCCGTGGCGGCGGGCCTCTCGTACCAGCTCGCATGATAGGCGAGGAAGGGAGGCCGCGCCTCGGCCCGCTCCCCCGCGACCGCCGGAAGGCCCGCGACCAGCAGCCACGCGACACCGCACACCCACCGCGTCAAGCGCCTCAGAAGACGTCGCGTCCGACCATGCCCTTGGTGATCGTCAGCAGCATGATCTTGATGTCGAGCCATAGGGACCAGTTTTCCACGTAATAGAGATCCAGTTCGATCCCGGCCATCGCCTTCTCGGGCGTGTGGATACCGCCGCGCATGCCGTTGATCTGCGCCCATCCCGTGATCCCCGGCTTCACCCGATAGCGGTGGATGTAGGCGCGCAGGTTCTCATAGCGCACGCTGTCCCCCACCAGCATGTTCGGGACATGCGGCCGCGGCCCCACGATCGACATCTCGCCGCGCAGCACGTTGATGAGTTGCGGCAGTTCATCGATCGACAGCCGGCGCAGCCAGCCGCCAAAGCGGGTGATGCGCGGATTGTCGCGCCGGGTTCCCTGCGCCCCGTCGTCGGCGGGATCGACCGCCATGGTGCGCAGCTTGTAGACGTCGAACAGGCGGTTGTTGTAGCCGACGCGGGTCTGCCGGTAGAACACGGGACCGGGGCTCTCGAGCTTGATGGCAAGGGCGCAGATCAGCAGGAGGGGCGCAGAGAGGATGAGGCCGATCGTCGCGACGGTGTAGTCCTCCAGCCATTTGATCAGCACGAGAGAGCCCCTGAAGGGCTTGTGGATGACCTGCAGCGCCCGCATTTCCCCGACATTGACGACCCGGGCATAGCGGGGGTCGAAGACATCGGCCCGGAGCGGCACGAACGAGTCGACGGCGAACCGGCTGAGCCTTTCGACCAGATCGCCGATCGCCAGCGCCTGGCTCCACGGCAGGGCGATGACGACGACATCGGGCGGGTCGCGGGTCAGGTGGGGCAAGAGGTCGTCCACCGTGCCGAGCACGGGAACATGTGACGCCGGCACCTCGGCTTCGCGCGAGGAAGCGCAGGCCGGCCCGACGAGAAAAGAGCCGAGGAGCTGAAAGAAGCGCGAGTCGGCGCCCTGCAGCCGCCGCACCGCGCCTGCCACCTCCTCCACGCTCCCCACGACCACGACCTTGCGCGACAGCAGCGCCAGCTTCTCCACCCAGTGCAGCCCGAACCGCACCAGTGTGACGCGCCCGGTCAGGATGGCGCCCCAGATGACGCCGACGCGCATTGCCACGACCGTCAATGATTCCGTGTCGAAGTCGATGATGGTCCTGTCCACCACGCTGACGGCCACGCCCGCCAGCACCACACAGACCGTCACCTGCCGGATCTGCCTCAGAACCGATACGTAATGTTCGAGGCGGTAGGCGCCGCCCAGGTTCATCAGCCAGCCGTAGATGACGACATACATGCCGGCGTACACTGCAAACGCGGAAAAATCCCCGAAGATGCCGGACGACGGGGCGATCAGTATCGCCGATACGATGAGCAAACCGTCGAGGAGCATGACCAATCTATTGATCATGCCATGGGTCCAGATCATCCTATTGTTCCTCCGGCGGCAAGTGCCACGTTGCAATGCGGCGAGCTTCCAATAGCGCGGGACAGTTTGCTATAGTATGATCTACCTCAGAAGAAAGACGTTTTTTGTGCGGTTTCGTCATTTCTCTTTGCGATTCGTGCCGGCCCTCCTGATGTCTTACCCGGCAGGAAAACGGGCGATGACATTGCCGAACGTGGCCGGCATCGCGGACAGCGGCGTCACCGCACCGTCGACGAGGCGAAAGAAGCGGTAGCCGTGCGCTTCGAGCAGCTTCCATGCCCCGTCCCGCTCCTCGCCGCTTTGCAGCAATGTCGGACAGTTCACCTCGAAGATGACGGTCGGATGCCAGCGCGCCAGCGTCTCCCCCGCGCCGCGGATCACGCGCGCCTCGAAACCCTCGACGTCGATCTT
Organism: Pseudochelatococcus sp. B33; assembly: GCF_053570585.1. Lineage (NCBI taxonomy): Bacteria > Pseudomonadati > Pseudomonadota > Alphaproteobacteria > Hyphomicrobiales > Chelatococcaceae > Pseudochelatococcus > Pseudochelatococcus sp. B33. The sequence continues at coordinate 51,268 of NZ_JBSEFH010000022.1, forward strand.
GATGCAGTCCACCCGCGCCAGCCCCGACGCGGAAACGGCACGGTCGAGCGTGGTGACGGCAACGGTTTCGCCGCTCTTTTCCGTTCCGTCGGCAAGCAGGGAAAAGGCCTGCGGGTCGTTGCCCTTGTCGACATGGTGCAAGGTGGCCTCGCCCGGTGCGTCGGAAAGCGCGCTGTCGATCACCGTCACTTGGGCAAATGTGTTGCGGGAGAAGGTGTTGCCTGCGGATGTGTTCAGGGCGAGATTGGCAGCAAGCTGCTCGCGCGCCGCGCGTCCGGGCTCGGCGGCGAGCACCCTGCCCTGCGGTCCCGAAAGCCGCGCGGCTTTCAGCGTGTAGAGGCCGATGTTCGCGCCCACATCCACGAACGTGTCGCCGGGGTGGACGAAAAGGTCGAGTTCGTGCAGCTCCGGCTCGCTCTCGTCGCGCAGGATGAAGGCGCTCAGCGACGTGTAGCCCAGCGTCGGCGGCACGGACAATCTTTCGCCCGCGGCCGTCAGCCGAAAGACCGGCCGGTGTTTCAACAGCACGCAGCCGGCCCAGAAGACCAGCCGGCCGATGACGGAGAAGGGACGATGCCGGAATGCCGGCTCCCGAATGAGCTTGTCGATCTTGCGGAACATGAAACCGTCACGAATTGGAGCGTTGATGAACGGAAGGAGCGCCGGCCGCGCCGGCCCGGCGCGCCAGATAGACCGACAGCGCCAGCACCGTCGCCATCTCGCCCGACAGGAAGGTGGGGGAATAGATGGCCGTCGTCACCATCGTGAACAGTATGTAGTCGCCGAGCGCCGACGCGAACGGATCCGCGAGGACGCGGCCGTTGCGGCCGCTGACCAGCCACGCCGCGACATAGACGCCCGCGACGAGCAGCGCGCCGATGACGCCATATTTGAAGACGACGCCGAGCCAGCCGAGATCCGCCAGAAAGAAGAAATCGTTGCCGACGATGTCTCCGAGGGTCACGGCGCCGAAGCGCGTTACCGAGCCCATGCCGAACGCCCAGCTGAGGACATTGTCGTCGATGAAGGCGACAACCGACCGCGCCGATTCGAGACGCACCAGCAGCGAATTGCCGAACCGCTCCACGGCCCAGCTTCCCGTCGGCGTGACCAGCAACGCGATGAGGCCGAAGGCCGCCGCCACAACCGCCCCCAACGCGACGGACCAGCGCCAGCGCGGCGGACAGCCGGCCAGCACCGTCACGAAGGCCGCGGCCCCGATGGCGGTCCGCTGCTTGTAGATCATGAGCAGCAGAACGAAGCACACCACGAGCGCGGCCGCCACCCACCATTCCATCCGCGCCGAGAACCGGCGCGCGAGATAGAACACGAACAACATGCCGAAGAACATCGGCATGTAGATGCGATAGCCGCGCTCGAACTCGTAGAGCAGGAACTTCTCGTTGATGCCGTCGCCGCTGTACCATGCGTTCGGCACGACGATCCACAGAAACAGCATGAGCACGAAGGTCGCGAGCCCCAGTCCCAGCACGCAGGCGCGCAGCGTGTCCCCGGAGGGACGCAGCCACAACAGCAGGCCGAGGAACGCCGGATAATAGATGAACGGCCAGACCTCGACGGTGGTCAACACCGCGTCGCCGAACGGATTGCCGAAGTGGATCATCGACATGAGAGGCGTCAGGCCGACCATATAGGACAGCAGCAGCACGAACAGCCACCGTATCGGCGCCTTCTCCACCATCAGCCCGCGCAGGAACAGCGGCAGGACGATGATCGGCCACCCCTTGGACAGATAATAGGGCGCGGGCCACTGGTTCATGTAGTAGAACGTCTGGCCGAACAGCGGCAGGACGACGAGCAGCAGGACCACGGTCAAGGTGCTGTCGGGGACGGCCGGCGCGTCGAGCACCCCGCCCGCCCTGAAGGCGGGCATCGTCGCGCGGGTGACGATCTGCGCTGCAGGCCGGCGCACGACGGCCGGACGGGGGGCGTAGACCGTGCTCATGCGGCCTCACCCCCGCGGCGGCCGCGCCATTTTTTCACGGCCTCCCGAGCGGCGATCGGCAGCAGCGGCAGGGAATCGGCGAACACCCGCTTGGCATGCCGGCGCGGATTGGCGAGCAGCCGGTACAGCCATTCCAGCCCCAGCCGCCGCCAGGCGAGCGGCGCGCGCTGCGCAAGCCCGGTGATGAACAGGAGCGATCCGCCGATGCACAACCCGCACCCGGTGATGCCCGGCGTGCGCGCGACCTCGGCGGCCAGGATCTCGGACTGGGGCGTCCCGACGGCAAAGAAGACGTAACGTGCCGGATTGTCGCGGACGAAGCGCACACATGCCGCGACCGCAACGGGATCGTGGATGAACCCCATCGGCGGCACGTGCATGGCGAGGCGGGTCAGGCCGTACTGCGCGCGCAGCCGCCGCTCCAGCTCGCCGCTGCCGCCGATGACCGTGATGGCGTCATCCGGCCGGATCGTATGCGCGAAGAGCCACGCCGTCAGGTCGCTGCCCGCCACCAGCGGCAGTTCGAGGCCGAACAGGATGCGGGCGATGCCGCGCGCCACCTGACTGTCGCAAAGCCGCATGGCGGCGCTCTCGTAGGCCGCCGAGAACCGGGCATCGCTGCCGCGGTCGAGAAGCACGAAATGCTGCGCGTTGGGCGTGACGATATAGGCGAAGGGAGCCGCCGGCGACCGCGCCTCGATCCAGCGCGCGACCTGCTCCGTGTCGAGCGTGGCCAGCCTGACGCCGAGAAACGCGGTTTCAGGCAAAGCCTCCCCATTCCCGGAGGGTGCAGGCTCGAAACATGCCGCCATCGTCCCGTCACCCTGTCATGGAATGAACCCGCCCGTCGTCGTCCGGTAGGCACCGATCGTATAGTTGAACGAACGCTGGAAGGGAACAACGCCTTCGATGAACTGCTGCACCCAGAGGTTGAGTTCGGCGATCGAGCTGCGCGGCACGTAGAGCACGTCCCCTGCCCGCAGCGGGATATCCGTCGCGCCGCCCGTCTGGATGATATCGCGCACGTCGATGGTGCGCAGCATGGGCTTGCCTTCGGGACCGCGACGGATGACCGCCACCTGTCCCAGACGCGCCTCGTTGGAGAGGCCGCCGGCCAGCAGCAGCGCCTCGAGACTGCCCACCTGAAGATCGCTGATCCTGTACGCGCCGGGCCGCGCCACCGCGCCGCCGACATAAATCTTGGACGATACCGCCTCCTCCAGCGAGACCGCGACGGGCTGGCTCGCCACCGTCTTGCGCGCGGCGGCGCGGATGGCGCCCTCGATCCCGGGCAACGTCCGGCCCTCCACCTTGACCTGCCCGCCAGCGGCGCGCAGACCGATGAAGCCGTCGGGCGTGACGGTGACTTCCTCGTCCATCTCCTGCGTCAGCAGGAACTTCACCTTGAGCTTGTCGCCCGGGCCGACCCTGTAGGCGGAGGGCGTGTCGGACCACTCGGCGAAGCCCTCGGGCTTGCGCTCGGTGAAATCGATGCCGTGGCCGGTGTCGAGCGGCGCTTCGTTCCTGGCCTGGCTGGCACAGCCGGCTAGAAGCAGGCACAGCAGGACGGCGCCGGCGGAACGCGTGGTCACGACCATCGATAGATCCTCTCCGGCAAATAGAACTTCCTGCCCGTGAAGACGATGCCGACGATGCCGCCGCCCGCGTCGAGAAGCGTATCGCGCAGCCAGAGGAGCGCCGGCTCGCGCGAGCGCTCGGCCCGCACGACGAGGAGCGTGGCATCAACCGAGGCGGCCAGATATTCCGTGAGCGGCACGTTGTCGGAAGCAGCAACCGAGAGCAGCACCACCGCGTACTGCGAGCGCAGCGCGTCGAAGAGCTGCCGCAGCGAGCCGCTGAGGGAATGCCCGACGCCCAGCAGCGCGGCGCTGTCTATCCGCGCGATGTGGAGCCCGTCGACCGCCCCCTGCGTGACGATCGCCCCATACGCGGACAGCGCCGCTCCGGGCTCGGACACGACATCGCCGCTTCCCGCTTCCGACCCGGCGGCCGACGTCTCGATCAGCAGCACCTTCTGCCCGCGCCCGGCGCTCAGTTCGCGCACGATCGCCCTGGTGAGGCGGGCCCTGTCGTCGCCGGCGCCGACATCCGCCAGCATCAGGACGGCAAGCGAGCGGTCGTCGACCGGCGCGCTGAACAGCCGGGTCACCAGCGCCGACACGGTGCCGCCCGCGCCGCCGCCGGCGAAATCGGATGCGGTGTCCGGGAAGACCGCGAGCAGCGGCAGGTGTGTCGCCCGCTCCACCTCGCCGGGGCTGATGAACGTGGAGCGCAAGGCCGTGGCGCTCGCAACCGCCGCACCGCCGAACAGCACGCTGCCGAACAGGCCGGCGACCAGGAACGGCAGCGCCATGTTGCGGCTGGTCACGGCATCCTGGGGCGACTGGACCAGCCGCACGTTAGAAAAGCGCAGGGCCGCTGCCTCCTCCTCCATTCGCGCGGTTTCGGCACGGCGCACGTATTCCTGATAGGCGGAAGTCAGAATGTCGTATTCCCGCGTCTGCCGGGTCAGCAAGGTGTCCGCCTCGCGCAGCTCCTCCACGCGCTTCTCGGCCGTCGCGCGCTGGGACGCCAGTTCCGTCAACTGCCGGTCGATGGCGTCCCTCTCGACGGTCAGGTTGATGACCATATTGGTCAGGAAGGAAATGGCCGGATTGCGCACTTCGCGATCCGTCCACGCAATCTTCTGCTCGGGATTGCGGATGATCTCGCGGACGGCCGCGATCTGCCGGTCGATCGTCTGGATGGCCGGATGGCCGGGCGCGTATTTGCCCAGCAGCTGCACGCGTTCGGCCTGCAGCCGCGTCAGCATGTTGCTGTCGTCGTCGTTCGTCGCCGCGTTGCTGCGCTGGAGGAAGTCGAAGACCTTGCTCTCGGTCTCCGTCGTCTGCGCCTGCGCGACCGCAAGCTGCCCGATGACGGCCTCGCGCCGCTCGCGGACCTGCCGGGTGCGCTGGATGACGCTGTCGACCTGATTGGCCGCCAGCAGGCGATCCTGCACGATGTCGATGACGCCGGCATCCGCCTTCGTCCGCTGCAGCTCGGTCTCCTTTGCCGCGAGCTGCATGGACAGCGTCTGGACATGTTCCGCCAGCAGCCCGGAACGCGGGTTATCGAAGAGCTTGCGCCGGCGTTCGAGGTAATTCCGGATCAGCGTATCCGCCGTCAGGATCGCCATGTTTCGATCCGGATGTCTGAAGCTGACCTGAATGATGTTGGAGCCGGCTTGCGTCCGGACGCCGAGCGCGTCGCGGAACCGCTCGACAAGCCGGTCGCCGGCATCGTCCTGGCGGAGGAGAGACAGAATGGGCCGCCACCATGTCACGGTGTCGGGAAACAGCCTGTCCGCACCGATCTCGTCGATGGTGGCGCGCACGACATCGGCACTGCCGATGATGCTGACCTCGCTCTCCACCACCTTCAGCCCCTCGATGGACAGCACCGCCGGCCCCGAGTCCGTCAGGCCCTGATTGCCGGACTGCTCACGGGTGACGAGCACCATCAGCAGGCCATCGGCCGTATATTCCGTCCGCGTCTCGAGGGCGGCGACGATCCCGATCACCAGCGGTATCAGCGCGACCAGAACGCCGATACGGCGATAGTAGGACATCGCGATCAGGATATCCCGCAGGGTCACGCGCCGCGCCGCAGGCCGCAGCCGGCCGTCCGGATTGTCCGCCGGCCAGCCCTGCCGCGGGAACCACGGCGCGCCATCACGCCCCTCACCCCGTGCACGTGTCACCGTCATGCCCGGCCAATCCCTTGGCCGGGCACGCAATCCGCCGAACGGCGGCCCGAAAACTGCCGGTGCATCCTGTTGGAAATCATGAGAGCCGTTATTGGTGATTCGCGGGATGGTACTAATGACTTAACGCAATAAACTATAAACCATGAAATAAAATAGCCGCGACACCGCCACTGCACCCCTTGCGGCTTCCCTCGCGATGCGGGGGCAGGCTTGGGGTTGAGGATAACGAATTGATATAGAAGCTATTTTATGGATCGTGCCGGTTCCCGTATGGTTTCCCTAGCGGTTTTCCTGCCCGTGCCGGCCTCCCCCAGCAATCCCTCCAGGAACCGGGCGGATCAAGATTTTCTTCGGACTTGAACATGGTTATCAAAAGGTTATCAGGGTATTCTAATCATTACTATGAATACACAGGCAAATCGCGTTATGGCGTCGAAAGCTGTTGATAGTCTCCGGCTGCAGTGCCGTCCGCCGCCGGCCCTGCCCCCTATTGATAGAACAGGACAATTTCCGGCTGCTGCGCTCCAGCTTCTAGAACGCGCCGGGCATCAGGCGGCGCAGCATCAGCGTGGTGCCGATGGCCCCCTGAGCGATGCTGATCGCCGTCACCAGCGCCGCGCCGGTCATCCCGAACGCGGGCAGCAGCACGACGCCGAGCACGATACAGGTCGCGAACTGAATGATGTTGAGCGTGCGCAGGTGGGCGCCGCGCCCGGTCATCGCGAGCACGATGTCCTGACACGGCAGCAGGCAATTCACCAGTTGCCCCGCCGCCATGATGACCAGGGCCGTGCTGGCCATGTCGAACCCGGGCCCGAGCAGGTTCAGCAAGGTGGCGGGAAACAGCAGCATGACCGCGATCGCGGGCAGGCCGAACAGCATCACGAACGAACGCGTCTGCCGGTTGATCCGCCTCAGCTCCGCGAGTTCGCCCCGGCGATGGCAGGCGGCGAAGGACGGCGCGGTCATCGCGCCGATCGACAGGATGACCACCCATATCAGCATCGATATCCGGAGAGCGACGCTGAACGCGCCGACATCCGTCGGGCTGGCGAAGACGCCGAGCGCCAGCATGGGCAACGAAGCGAGCGAGACCTGAATGATCTCCACCACGAAGAGCGGCCGGGCGGTTCGCCACAATCCGGGCAGCGCGACGCCGTCATCGGCGCTCTCCGCGCCTCCTGCCGTATCGCCATCATCCCGAAACCGGCGCACGATCAGGACGAGGCCGAACAGGCCGGCGGCCAGCATGGCGGCGATCATCGCCATCAGCAGGTCATCGAGCCGGCCGGCGAAGGCCACCAGTGCCAGCAGGGTCAGCAGGGGCCACAGGGCATTCTGGACGAGCTGCGCCACGACACCTCGCTGCAAGCCCGCCAGCACGCTGCCCGCCACCACGGTGAGCGTAAGCGGCGGTATGGCGAACGCCGCGAACTTGAGCGGCACGGCGAGCGAGGGCTCGGCGAACAGGTAGAGAGCGGCGGGGCGCGCCAGCCCATAAGTCAGTGCCCCTGCCGCCAGCCCGGCAAGGGTGGTCCACAGCAGGCCCGCCAGCAGATCGGCCCTCGCCGCGCGGCCATTGCCGACCGCAAGCTCCGCCGCGATGTGCCGGGTGAGCGCGCGTTCGAGTCCCATCCGCGCCACGGTCGACACCAGGCCGGCCCAGGTCAGACACAGGAAGAACAACCCGGCATCGTGCGCGCCGAGCGAATGGGCCGCCAGCATGTAGAGGCCAAGCTTGCCGACGACCTCGAGACCGCGCACGCCCATGCCGGCACCGTAACGTCCGAGAAGGGGGAGCAGGGCGACGGCGCGCGTGGCGAGCGGACGAATCGGCATGACCGGATCCTGACACGCTGCGCCAAAAATGGGCATCGATTTCTAGCGCAGCGTGCAGAAAAGCGGGGGCTACTTTTCGTCGACAAAGCCGCGCAAACTCAAACAGCTGGAGCGCTGTGCGGCCGTCAGAGCAGCGTGCCCTTGAGGAAGATGTAGGCGATCGAGAAGTAGATCACGATGCCCGTGACGTCGACGAAAGTCGCTACAAAGGGAGCCGAGGCACTGGCCGGATCGAAGCCGAGCCGCTTGAGGCCGAAGGGCAGCATCGACCCCACCATCGACCCGAAAGTGACGATGCCCACAAGCGACGCCCCGATGGCGAAGGCGATCAGCACCCAGTGCTCGCCATAATCGTAGATGCCCAGCAACTGCCAGGCGGCGATGCGCATGACGCCGATGATCCCGAGGAATGCGCCCAGCGCCACGCCCGCCGGCAACTCGCGCAGCGCGACGCGGAACCAGTCCCGCAGCCTGACTTCCTGAAGCGCCAGCGCGCGGATGATCAGCGACGTCGCCTGGGATCCCGAGTTGCCGCCCGAACTCATGACGAGCGGGATGAACAGCGCAAGGACGATGGCCTGCTCCAGTTCGTCGGCGTAATGCTGCATGGCGCTCGCCGTGAACATCTCGCTGAGGAACAGGATACCGAGCCACCCGGCGCGCTTCTTGAACATGTCGATGAAACCGACCTGCATATAGGGCTCGTCCAGCGCCTCCATGCCGCCCATCTTCTGGGCGTCCTCCGTCGATTCCTGCAGGATCGCGTCGATGGCGTCATCGACGGTGACGATGCCGAGCATGTGTCCGGTGCTGTCCACCACCGGCACGGCCAGGAGGTCGTAGCGGGAGATGAGGCGCGCGACGTCCTCGCGCGAGGTGTGCGGCGACGCCTTGATGGGCGCGGGCTTGCCTTCCGTGAGCGACAGGACCGGCGCCTCGGGATCGGCGGAGATGAGCTGGCGCAGGCGCACCGTCTGCACCAGCCGGCCGCTCGCCGGATCGAGCACGAAGACGGCATAGACGGTTTCCCGGCTGGCCTCAACCACACGAATGTGGTCCAGCGTCTGGTGCACCGTCCAGTCGGCGGGAGCCGAGACGAATTCCGTCGTCATCAGGCTGCCGGCGGTCCCCTCGGGATACGACAGCAGCGTTTCAAGAGACCTGCGCGTTTCCTCCGACAGCGCGTTCTGGATCGTAGTGTGCTGCGGCTCGGGTATCCAGCGCAGCACGTCCGCCGCGCGGTCGGCGGACATCCCCTCCAGCAGGGCCGCGGCCTTGTCGAGCGGCAGGGCCTCGATGACGGACGACGCCTGCTCGAATGCCGGATAGTCGAGCACATCGACCGCCCAGGCTTCGGGCAGTCGGGCTATGGTGTTGACGACCGCTTCCAGGGGCTGAGTATTGAGATAGTCAACGATGTCCGCCACGTGCTGATTTTTCAGCTCGTTGGGGATAGGCGGGTCAGCCCGCTTCATGTTCGCCGGTGTCGTCTGATCTGGCTTGTTCTGAGGTGGCATATGACTTATTATCTCCTATGCATATAGGTCTTGTCGGGATACTATTGCACGAGATTATTTCACGTCATTAAACCTCGACGTTTTTACCGGATTGTTCCACTGCGGGATGAGGATCGATACCCCCATTCCCGGAAACGGGGTCCGGCGCCTGCCTGACGACGGACGGCCGGAAGCGGCAGCCGCAAAAGCGTCGATCGCGGCGAAACGGGGAGGAACCCCCCTCCTCCCGATGATGCATGAGACCAGCGCGCCCGGCCTTCGACCGGTCGTCTGCCGGTTTTGCTCAAGCGTCGCATGGGCTTGGCCGATACTCAACGGGGTAACGTTTTCGGCTATCGGCATGAGTTCTGGCCAATTCCGAATGGCTGCGGTTTCCTCATCCACCGCCGATTCGCCGCCCCACGGCCGGGTGATGCCCCTGGCGACGTGCCGCGCCTCAAGCAGAATATGACTGTGTGACAGTGCGTTAACCGGGCCTTGAACAATTAGCCGGAGTATTTTTCCACAGCCCGAAAAATGGGGCTTGCGCTCAGCGAAGTTTCACGCAATAACCCACCCATCGGCAGCGGCGACAACCGCTCCGCCGGTAATGGATGCGGGTGTAGCTCAGGGGTAGAGCACAACCTTGCCAAGGTTGGGGTCGAGGGTTCGAATCCCTTCGCCCGCTCCAAATTTCTTCAGGAAAATCAAAGCGATAAAGACGGTCCTTCGGGACCGTTTTTGCTTACAGCGCTTGCGCGATGGCTCTTTGTCAGCAGGTTGTCAGCACGAGAGAGAGCGTTTTGGGATATCTTGGCGTGTTTTTTTGCGCGGATAACCCCTTGTGTGCAGGTACGATCCATTGGTTTCCTGAAAGCGATTGCAGCATCGTCAAGCGGCTCCGTGCGACTCTACCGCCCCCTGCACGGCTTGGACGTGCGCCATGTTCCGCCGTTAATACAATCAAGATCGCCGTTATGGGGATAGTTCTATTCGACCCTCGTAGTTGCCGCTGCATCGGCACTGGCGCTGTCGTCCTCCTTTCTCCCGGGGAATGCGGAGCCCGCTGCATCGGGCTTCGTCCACACGGCCAACGAGCACGGAAACACGATCAGCCGCATCAACCTATACGACGGAACCGTGGACATCGTCGCGATCGGCATCAAGCTGCATAATGTCCAGTTCGTGCTGGCCGGAAATCTCCTGCTCGCCGCCGGTACGGTTGTGGGGGAGGAGAACGAAACCTCCCACGGCCATGGCGGTGGAAAGTGTGCGGACGACGGCCATGACGGCGACGGCGGTCATGGGCACGACGGGGCGGTGGGCGCGCTGGTTCTGCTGCGCAAGGACAGCTCCGCGTCCGGGCCGGGAGATTCGATCGTTGTCGGCAGCCATCCCGCCCATGTCGTGGCGGACGCGGAGGGCCAGCGCGCCTACGTGACGAATGCGGGCGACAACACCGTATCGACCGTCGATCTGCAGGCACGCAAGGCGGTTGCAGCCGCGGCAACGGGCGAATCTCCGCACGGGTTGCGCCTGAGCCCGGACGGGAAGTCCCTCCTATGTCGCCAATGTCCGGGACGGCACGGTATCGGTCATCGACACGGGTTCGCTGACGGAGGTCGACGGGATCGTGGCGAGCGCCGCTCCCGTGCAGGTCGGTTTCACGCCCGATGGCAGCCGCGTCTACGTCTCGCTGCGTGGCGAGAACAGGGTTACCGTCATCAATACCACGCAGCGGCAGGTCGTTGCCCGCATCGATGTCGGGCGCCAGCCTATCCAGGTCCATGCCACCCCGGACGGCCGTTTCGTCTATGCCGCCAATCAGGGCACCGCGGCCGAGCCGGACGACACCGTGTCGGTCAGCCGGCGTAGCTGACGCCGGAAAGGCCGAGCGAGCCGGCGATACACGTCGCGCCGCCTGACAGGCTGGAAGCGCCCGCGTTCAGGCTGGTGTCAGGAAACTCCCCCACTCGTCGCGGGGCCGTTGTCGGCGCCGCAGAGCGGGGGAGATGCATTGCACGTCGATCTTTCGTCCGACCGTCTGACGACGGCGCTGACCGTCGCCACCGTGGCGGGCATGGCGCTTGCCGCCTTCAACACTTTCGGCGTTCCGGGAGTCTGGGGGCCGGCGGGCGTCGCCCTGGTCTATCTCGCCGGCGGGCTGCCGGCCGGGGCGCGGGCGCTGTCGGCGCTGTGGCGTGAGAAGATCCTCGATATCGACCTGCTGATGGTGATCGCGGCGCTCGCCGCCGCCGCCGTGGGCGCGGCGCTGGAGGGCGCGGTGCTGCTGACGCTGTTCAGCATCTCCACCACGCTCGAACACCGCGCCATGGGCCGGGCGCGGCGCGCCGTCGAGGCGCTGATGGCGCTGCGTCCCGATACCGCCCTGCGGCGCGAACCGGACGGCACGGTGACCGAGGTGCCGGCGGCGGCGCTTGCCCCGGGCGATGTCGTGATGCTGCGCCCGGGTGCGCGCGTGCCGGTGGACGGAGTGATACTTGACGGCGAGGGATCGCTGGACGAGGCCACGATCACCGGCGAATCGATGCCCGTCCACAAGCGCCCCGGCGCCAAGGTGTTCGAGGCCACGGTCAACCTCAACGGCGTGCTGGCGGTAGAGGTGGCGCGCTCCGTCGCCGACAGCACCGTGGCGCGGATGATCGCTCTGGTGACGGAGGCGCAAGCCGCCCGCGCGCCGTCGGAACGGTTCAGCGAGTGGTTCGGCCAGCGCTACACCGTGGCGGTGCTGGCTGGTTCGGCGCTCGCTTTCGCGGCCTTCGCCTGGCTCGGCTGGCCGATGCGGGACGCGCTCTACCGCGCCGCGACGCTGCTGGTGGCCGCAAGCCCGTGCGCCATCGTGATCTCCGTTCCCGCCGCGATCCTGTCGGCGCTCGCGTCCGCTGCGCGCGGCGGCGTGCTGTTCAAGGGCGGCGCGGCGCTGGAGACGCTCGCCGAAGTCGACACCTTCGCCTTCGACAAGACCGGCACGCTTACCACCGGTAAGGCCGAGGTGACGAGGCTCGCCGCCCGCGGCGACGAAGCGGCGTTCCTCGCGCTATTGGCGGGACTGGAGGCGCAATCCGAACATCCGGTCGCCGAGGCGATCCGTCGCCACGCTCAGGCGCGCAACATCGTTCCGGCGGCCATGCGCGACGTGCAGTCCATTCCGAGCGAGGGTATCGTCGGGGCCGACACCGAAGGCACGCTGTGGGCCGGCAACCTGCGCATGGCGGCACGGATGGGCGCGCCGGCGGACACGCCTGAGTTCGCGCGGCTCGCCGAGAGCGCCCAGACGGTCGTCTATCTCGGGCGCGGCAACCGGGTGCTCGGCGCCGTCAGTGTGGCCGACCGGCCGCGCGAGACGTCCTCGGCCGGGCTTGCCGCGCTCAAGGCCGAAGGCGTCACCACCATCGTCATGATGACCGGCGACCGCCGCGCGGTTGGGCTGCGCATGGGCGCCGCCCTCGGCTTCGCGCCCGCCGACATCCATGCCGATCTGCTGCCGCAGGACAAGGTGCGGCTCGTCGGCGAACTGACGAAGCGCGGCCGGGTGGCCTTCGTCGGCGACGGCGTGAACGACGCCGCCGCGCTGGCGCGGGCCGATGTCGGCATCGCCATGGGGGCCGCCGGCAGCGAGGTGGCGCTTCAGGCCGCCGATGTGGCGCTGCTGTCCGACGACATGCAGCGGCTCGCCGCCGCCCGCAGGCTGGCTCGCCGCACGCGGCGGATCATCCGCCAGAACCTCGCCTTCGCCATGGGAGCGATGGCGGTGCTGGTGGCATCGAGCCTGTTCCTCGACCTGCCACTGCCGCTCGCGGTGCTCGGCCACGAAGGTGGCACGGTGCTGGTGGTGCTGAACGGGCTGCGGCTCCTCGCCGACCCGATCCGCAGCGACCGGGGCTGAACGCCCCGCCCGGCCGCGCGCGAGGTCAGCTCCTTTGCGGAACCAGCATCCGCCGCAATGTCCCGTCGTGGAGCCAAAAGGCGTGGAAGAGCGCGCCGGCAGCATGCACCGCGATGAGGACGATGAAGATGGGCTTCAAGATTTCGTGCAGGTATCCCCAAGGCTCGCCGACATAGAAGCCGAGCAGCCCGGTGACCGGCGCGAGCACGAGCAACACGTAAAAGAGATGATGCGCGCCCACTGCGACCCTGGTCAGGATGCCCTCGCCGATCGGCGCCGGTGTGCCGCGGGCGATGCGCAGCGCGAGACGCAGCGCCACGAGGGCGAGCACCGCGATCCCGACCCAGTAATGGGCGTTCCCCAACGCCGCGTCGGTGGCGGAAATCGCCTTGCCCTCCTCGGCTGCATCGATCACCGCCTTCATGCTTTCGCCGAAGATGAGCTGGAAGAACACCAGTGCGGCGATGAGCCAGTGGAGCGCGATCTGCGCCGATGAATAGCCGATGGGTCTCGAATCAGACATCGTGAAGTTGTCCTGAATATATGGTCGACGGACGATCCCCTTGTGGATCGCGTCCCTGTCGATTACGGGGGCACGGCGGCGGTCGCGGCGCCAAGATCCGCAAGGCCGCCACCGGGGGCGAATTCCACCTCGATCCGGCGCAGCGCCAGCGTGTCCGGCTGAAGCTGCGCCTCGATGCGGTTGCCGCGCGCATCGACGGCGTCGATCCTGTAGCAGCCGTCGTCGGTGCGGATGCGCCGCACCTGCCAGCCCAGCGCCTCGGCCGCCCGGCCCGCCGCCTCGCGCGGTTGCCAGCGCGCCATCGGCACGCGACAGCCGTCGTCGGCCCGCGCCGCGCCGGCGCCAATGCCGGCGAAGGCAAGCGCCGCGAGCAGAGCAAGTCGTTTCATCCCGCCGCTCCTTTTTATAATCATTCAATGTTACGAGGATATATGGCCCGGCTGACGCGAGGCTGAATGGCGCACTCAGCAGCATTCAGCCTCGCGTCAGCTTGCGGGCCGACCATCGCCAGGGGCAGGTGAGAGACAGGTCATGCGCATCCTTCTGGTCGAGGACGACCGTGGCATCGGCGATGCCGTGCGCGCCCAGATGGCCGCCGACGGCCACACGCCCGACTGGGTGTCGACGCTCGCCGATGCGCGCGCCTGCGCCCGGACCGTGGCTTATGACCTGATCCTGCTCGACCTGATGCTGCCCGACGGCGGCGGCCTCGACTTCCTGCGGGCGCTGCGCCGGGGTGGCTCGGTGACGCCGGTCATCATCCTGACCGCGCGCGACCGCATCACCGAGCGCATCGAGGGGCTGAACGCGGGAGCCGACGACTATCTGGTCAAGCCCTTCGACCTCGCCGAGCTTTCCGCCCGCGTCGGTGCGGTAGCACGCCGCTATACGGGCAATCCCAACCCGCTGATCCGGCTCGGCCCGCTCGCCATCGACCTCGCCGCCCGCAGCGTCACCGGCCCGCGCGGCGAGATCGGGCTGAGCCAGCGGGAATGGGCCATCTTCGAGACGCTGTTGCAGCGCCCCGGCATCGTCGTGCCAAAATCCCGGCTTGAGGAACGGCTCTATTCCTTCGACGCGGAAGTGGAGAGCAACACGATCGAGGTCTACGTCAGCCGTCTGCGCCGCAAGCTCGGGCGGGCCAGTATCGAGACGCTGCGCGGCCTCGGCTATCGGCTGGGGCGCGGATGAGTGCGCCCGAAATCGCCAGTCCCGCCGGCCGCCCCCCCAGCCTGCGCCGCGACCTGGCGGTGGGGCTGTCGCTCGGGCTGTCGTTGTTCTGGCTGCTGGCGATGATCACGGCGGGGTTCGTCGTCCGCCACGAGCTGGAGGAAATCTTCGATGCCGCCCTGCGCCAGACGGCCGAGCGCATCCTGCCGCTCGCGGTCATCGAGCAGATCAACGCGGAAGACGCGCCCACCTCGCGGCAGATCTCGGCGCTCGGGCCGCCGATGACGGGGCAGATCACCTATGTCCTGCGCGGGCGCGACGGCAGGATCGCGCTGTTCTCGGACGACGCCGATCTCGCAGTCTTCGCGCAACCGTTGGCCGAAGGCTTCCACACCGTGAACGACCACCGCATCTACGCGCGCTCGGCCGTGTCGGGCGCCTACCAGATCGAGGTGGCCGAACCGTTTTCCTATCGGCGCGAGGCGCGGCTTGACACCATAGGCTCGATGTTCCTGCCGCTCGTCCTGCTGCTGCCGGCAAGTTTTTTCGGCATCGCACTCTTCACCCGCGCGCGGCTTGCGCCGGTGGCGGCGCTCTCCGTCGAGGTGGCGGGGCGCGACGCCTCCGATCTCTCGCCGCTAACCACGCCCGGCTTGCAGCTCGAACTGGAGCCCATCCGCACCGCCGTGGACCGGCTGATGGCCCGGCTCTCCCGCACGCTGGACGCCGAGCGCAGCTTCACCGCCAATGCCGCGCACGAGCTGCGCACGCCGGTGGCTGCCGTGCTTGCGCAGACGCAGCGGCTCGTCGCCGAGGCCCCGGAGGGACCGCTGCGCCAGCGTGCGCAGGGGATCGAGGCCGAGCTGAAGCGCGTTGCCCGCCTGGCGGAAAAGCTGCTGCACCTGTCGCGTGCGGAAGGCGGCGGCGTGCTGGCCGACACCGCGAGTGACATGGCGCCGATCCTGTCGATGGTGGCGGAAGACTTTCTCCGCGCCGGACATGGCGGGCGGCTGCGGCTCACCCTCCCCGAAGGCGGCGCAAGCCTGCGGATCGACCCTGACGCCTTCGCCATCCTCGCCCGCAACCTGATCGAGAACGCGCTGATCCACGGCGATTCCGCCGAGCCGGTCGAGGTGACGCTCGCACCCGACGGCGGGCTGACCGTTAGCAACGCAGGCCCCGTCATCCCGCCGGAAGTTCTCTCGCGCCTCACTGCCCGGTTCGAGCGGGCGGGAAGCATCAGCGGGGGCTCGGGGCTCGGCCTTGCCATCGCCGCCGCCATCACTAGAGGAACCGGCGCGACGCTGACCCTGACTTCGCCAGCGCCCGGCAGAAGCGACGGCTTCGAGGCGCGTTTCCGGCCGGCTGGCCGTCACGCCAGCCAGTAGCCGATGATCAATCCCGCCGCCGCGCTGGCGACAAGCGTCGTGATCATGCCGACCTTGAACCACAGCATGGCGACCATCGCGGCGGCGGCGAGCACGGCCGCGCGCCAGTTGACCGAGGAAAGGACCGGCACATAGGGGCTGGCGCCGAGGACGTCGACCCTCTGCACCGCGTCGAAGACGACATGCAGCGCAAACCACAGCGCGAGGTTCATGATCACGCCGACCACGGCGGCGGTGATCGCCGACAGCGCCGCCGAGATCGCCCTGTTGCCGCGCAGCGCCTCGACATAGGGCGCGCCGAGAAAGATCCACAAAAAGCACGGCGCAAACGTCACCCAGGTGGTCAGCAGCGCGCCCAGCGCCCCGGCGAGGAGCGGATCGAGGGCGCCCGGCGCGCGCCAGGCGGCGAGGAAGCCGACGAACTGCAGCACCAGGATCAGCGGCCCCGGCGTGGTTTCGGCAAGGCCGAGCCCGTCGACCATCTCGCCGGTGGAGAGCCAGCCGTAGCCGTCGACCGCTGCCTGCGCGACATAGGCGAGCACCGCATAGGCGCCGCCGAAGCTGACCACCGCGATCGCGCTGAAGAAGGCGCCAAGCTGCGTCCAGACGCTGGACGAGCCCGTCAGCAGCCACAGCAGCAGCACCGGCCCGAGCCAGATCGGCAGCCACAGCGCCAGCACCTTGAGGAAGCCCGCCGACGACGGATCGGCGTGGGTGAGTTCCCCGCGCGCAAACATCCCGTCGACCACGCCCGCGTCGTCCGCCGCACTCCCCTTCGCGCCGTGCCCCTTGGCAACGAAGAGCTGCGGCATGGCGCGGCTGCCGAGCCAGCCCGTGAGGGCGGCAATCGCAATGAGAAGCGGGAACGGGATACGAAACGCGTAGATGCCGATGAAGGCCGCGACCGCGATCGCGACCAGCGCGGGGCTGGCGAGCGCCCGCCGGCCGATCCGCAGCACGGCGTCGATGACGACGGCCAGCACCGCCGCCTTTACGCCGAGGAACATGGCATCGACGAACGGCAGTTCCCGGAAGAAGACATAGAGCAGGCTGAGGCCCAGCATGACCAGCGCGCCGGGAAGCACGAACAGCACCCCGGCGACCACTCCGCCCCAGGTGCGATGCAGCAGCCAGCCGATGTAGATGGCGAGATGCTGTGCCTCGGGGCCTGGCAGCAGCATGCAGTAGTTGAGGGCGTGCAGGAAACGCTGCTCGCCGATCCATCGCCGGTCCTCGACCAGTTCCTTGTGCATCAGCGCGATCTGGCCGGCCGGCCCGCCGAAGCTGAGCAGGCCGATCTTAGCCCACACCCGCGTCGCCTCGGCGAAGGTCGGGACGGCCGGCGCGGCGACGGCTTCATCCGTCGTGACAGTGATTGTCATAGCGACCTCCGTTATGCCGGCTTCTTGGTGGAAGGCCAGTTGTGCGTTTCCTCGGTGGCATCCCGGCTCCAGCGATAGAGGGCGTCGTAGAGCAGCAGACCCGCCTCGAGCTGTTCGAGATCGTCGCGGAACATGCGGGAGAGGCCGAGCGAGGCGGCGAGAAGGCCGGCGGCCTCCGGCACGAGATCGAGCCGCGCCGTGTCCGCCGCGCGCACGATCGCCGCCAGACGGCCGAGCGGTTCGGAGACGAGCCCGAATTCCTCCAGCATGACGTCGAAGGTGCAGCGCTCGCCCCGGTGACTCCAGAACACCCCGTCGATATCGAAGGGTGTTGCGCCGAAGCGTTCGGCGACCGCCGTCACCTCCGGCGCGCCGACGTAGAGGAACACGGCGTTCGGATCGATGAAGCGGCGGATGAACCAGGGGCAGGCGATGCGGTCGACCTTGGGCCGCGCCCGCGTGACCCACACGGTGCGTCCGGCGGCGTCGCGCGGTGGCAGCCTGTCGGGCCTGACGAGGAGCCCACCGGCGGCGCGCCAGGCGTCGAAACCGCCTTCGAGCGTTTCCGCTCTGGCGCCTTCGTGGAGCAGCCAGGCGGTCACGGCCTGGGCGAAATCCCGCCCCCTGCCGTCGACCACGACGACGTGGCGGCCGGCTAATTCGCAGGCCCAGGCCGCGACACGCGAAGCGTCGCGGCTCAGGGCAGCAGGCAGGAAGCGCGGGTCGGCATCGACGTCCGCCTGCACGCGGACATCGACGATGACCGGCGCGGTCGGCAGGCCGGCAAGACGGGAAAGCTGCGGTACGGTGATTTCGGTATGAGACGGCATGAACGTCCATTCCTCTTTCAGGGAACATGGACGCGATGTTTAGGCTGCCGCCTCACGGGGTAATCGCGATCAACCCCTTGCGCCGGAAATTACTCGCAGACCGGTGGTTGCGCAAGGGCTAGGAAAGCGCCTCCGAACGATTTTCGCCCGCGCGGGGATACGCGATACCTGCAGACATGCAGGCCCACCGCATATCGCTTCCTGCCGGCGAGGCGCTGTTATCCGAGGGCGGATCGTGTTGTCTTGATATCGGCTTTCCTTGACAGGAAGCCGACGCGCCGGTTATTGAGGCGCAACCGGATGGTTTGCTACAAGCGGCAAACCATGTGGCGGAAAGTGAGCTGGCGGATGG
This sequence comes from Pseudochelatococcus sp. B33, assembly GCF_053570585.1. Taxonomy (NCBI): domain Bacteria; kingdom Pseudomonadati; phylum Pseudomonadota; class Alphaproteobacteria; order Hyphomicrobiales; family Chelatococcaceae; genus Pseudochelatococcus; species Pseudochelatococcus sp. B33. The sequence continues at coordinate 69,890 of NZ_JBSEFH010000022.1, forward strand.
CCGTTTGGTACACGCTTTCACGGATGCGCTTGCTGCCAGCCCTGCTGGTTGCTGTCGCGTTGTTTGTTGCGCCGTTGGCTCATGCCATGCCGGTACCGTGCCACAGCCAGACCGTTCAGGTACCGGCGCAAGACGGCGTTGGGAATCAACATCAAGCCGCCGTATCCGTTCATAAGATCCATACCGGAAACGGTCAGTTACACGCGGCTGATTATAAGGTATGCTGCAGCTTCGCCTGCGGCGTGTGCGCCGTCGTGGCCGGTGCAGCGGATGCGAGCACTTTCGTTCCGGCTTCCGTCAGGCAATATTACGGATGGGCCGACCAGATTTCCCTTGGCCTGTCGGTCTTGCCCTTGCTGACTCCTCCCCGATCCATGGTCTGAAGCCGTCAGGACGCCGCTCTCCGGCGTCATGTGGATGATTGTGCGCCGCAAGGGCGCGCATAGATCAATTCGCCGACCACCGTGTCGGCATGGAAACGGGTTCCCAACATGAATCGTCGTGACTTCCTCACGCGGCTGACGGCCGGCGCGGTAGCGCTCGCGTCGCCGACCGCCATGTCCCTTCCCGGCCTTGCCCGGGCGCAAACCGCCAGCCCGGCCTCTCCGGCTGAAGACGAAACGCGCCAGCTCGCCGTCATCACCCGTACGCTCGACATCAACGGCAGGGCCGCGCGTGTCTTCGGGCTCGCACAGCCCGACGGAACGCAGGGGCTGACTCTCGACGCAGGCGGCAGCTTCGACGTGACGCTCACCAACCGGGCCAATGCACCGACGTTGATCCACTGGCACGGTCTGACGCCGCCGTGGGAACAGGACGGCGTGCCGGACAACCCGGCTGCCCTGCTGCAACCGGCCGAAACCCGCCGTTACAGCTTTCCGGCGGGCGCCGGCGGCACCCACTGGATGCATGCCCATACGCTGCAGGAGCAGGACCTTCTCGCCGCCCCGCTGATCGTACGCACCGCCGCCGACCGCGCGCGGGACGAGCAGGAAGTCGTGATCCTGCTGCACGACTTCTCTTTCACACCGGCGGAGGAACTTCTCAATCGGCTGCAGAATGCCACGGGTAGCGGGCGCGGCCAGCACGGCGCCGCCATGAGCCAGTCCGCGATGCACGGGTCTGCAGCGCACGGAGCCGCCGGAGGACACGGCACAATGCCGATACCGGTGATGGACCTCAACGACATCGAGTACGACGCCTATCTCGCCAACGACCGCACGCTCGACGATCCGGAAGTCGTGCACGTGGAGAGGGGCGGCCGGATACGGCTGCGCATCATCAACGGCGCGACGGCGACCGCCTTCACCATCGACACCGGCGGCCTCGGCGGGACCCTGATCGCTGTCGACGGGCAGGACGTGCGGCCAATTGTGGGCAACGCCTTCCCGGTCTCCATGGGCCAGCGCGTCGACATCCGGCTGCAACTGCCGCAAGGCGGAGGCGCGTGGCCGATCCTCGCCCTGCGCGAGGGCGCCGTCGAGCGCGCCGGCATCATCCTCGCCACGCCCGGCGCGCCGGTCCGAAAGATCCCGGTGCATGGCGCGGTTGCCGGGCCGGTTCTCGATCTCGATCTCGAAAGGCAGTTGTCGGCGACAGCACCGCTCGCGCACCGCGCGCCGGACCGCCGTTACACCCTCGCCCTCACTGGTGACATGGCGGGTTACGTCTGGGGTTTCGGTAGCGGCGACGCCCTCACAGCCGCCCACGGCGAGCGGATCGCGGTGACGCTTGTCAACACATCGATGATGGCGCACCCGATGCACTTGCACGGCCACCATTTCCAGGTGACCGGCATCGACGGCAGGGCCATCCGCGGTGCGGTGCGCGACACGGTGCTGGCGCCACCGCATGCCCGTGTGACCGTCGTCTTCGACGCCGACAACCCCGGCCGCTGGCCGCTCCACTGCCACCATCTCTATCACATGGCCGCGGGAATGATGGCATTCGTCGACTACGCCGCCTGAAACCGCCATCGCTGGTGAAAACGGCGGCACGGGCGGAGTTCGCCGCCGCTTGGGAAAGCTACGCCCGCAGCGTGCCCGCCTTCATTCCCCGGATTGCTCGTTCCGGAGCAAACAACACCTATCCCGGAGATTTCAGACGATGACCGATCACAAGTCCCACGCCAGCCATCATGACCATCACGGCGGCCATGCGCATCACCATCCTGACGGCAACTCCATCGTCGCGGCAGCCGGCTCCACCCATTCCGCGCACGGCGGCCATGACCACGCTGCCATGATCGCCGACTTCCGGCGCCGATTCTGGATATCGCTGACGCTGACGCCGCCGATCCTGCTGCTGTCGCCGATGATCCAGCACTGGCTGGGGCTTGGCGACGCGCTGGCGTTTCCGGGCGGCGGGCTCGTGCTCTTCGCGCTCTCCACCATCGTCTATGTCTATGGCGGCTGGCCCTTCCTGACCGGCTTCACCTCGGAACTGCGCGACCGGCAGCCGGGCATGATGACCCTGATCGCGCTGGCGATCTCGGCCGCCTATTTTTACTCCGTCGCCGTCACCTTCGGCCTTCCCGGCGAGTCCTTCTATTGGGAGCTCGCGACGCTGATCACCATCATGCTGCTCGGCCACTGGCTGGAGATGCGCTCGGTGATGGGCGCCTCGCGCGCCCTGGAGGAGCTGGTCAGGCTGCTGCCGGACACCGCCACGAAGATCGGCGCGGATGGTGCGACGCAGGATGTTCCGATTTTCGCCCTCCAGCCCGGCGACCGCGTGCTCATCCGCCCCGGCGCCAAGGTGCCGGTGGACGGAAAGATCATCGAGGGCGCGAGTTCGTTCAATGAGGCGATGCTGACCGGCGAATCGCGGCCGGTCTCCAAGGCGGTAGGGGCAAGCGCCATCGGCGGGGCGATCAACGGCGAAGGCTCGGTGAAGATCGAGGTCACAGCCACCGGCGACAAGACCTATCTCGCGCAGGTCATCACGCTCGTGAAAGAGGCGCAGGCCAGCCGCTCGCGCACGCAGGATATCGCCAACCGCGCCGCGGCCTGGTTGACCTATATCGCGTTGACGGTGGGCATCGGCACGCTGGTCGTCTGGCTCGCCCTCGGCGCCCCCTTCCAGTTCGCCATCGAGCGTATGGTGACGGTGATGGTGATCGCCTGCCCGCATGCGCTCGGCCTCGCCGTGCCGCTGGTCGTAGCGGTCAGCACCTCGCTCAGCGCCGGCAACGGGCTCCTGATCCGCGACCGGGCCGCCTTCGAGAGGGCACGCAACCTGAATGCGGTGGTCTTCGACAAGACCGGCACCCTCACCGAGGGCCGGTTCGGGGTCAGCAACATCGTGCTTCTGGCGGGCGGGGATGAGGCTGAGGCGCTGCGCTACGCCGCCGCCGCCGAGAGCCGGTCCGAGCATCCGATCGCCCATGGCATCCTGGCCGAGGCTAAGAGAAGGGGTCTTGTACCGCCGCCAGCCGGCGACGTGCGCAACATCACCGGTGAAGGGATCGCGGCGACGGTGGGCGGCGAGGACGTGCGCATCGTCAGCCCCGGCCATCTGGCGCGGCAGGGCAATCCTGTGGGCGGGGAACGTCTCAAGCAGCTTGAGGCGCAGGGCAAGACCGTTGTCGTGCTGGTCCGAGGCGGTGTCCCGCAGGCGCTGCTCGCGCTGGCCGACATCGTGCGCCCCGAATCCCGGGAAGCCATCGCGGAACTGAAGCGGCTGGGCGTCAATTCGGTGATGCTGACCGGCGACGCCGCGGGCGTGGCCAAGGCCGTGTCGGAAGATCTCGGCATCGCCAAGTATTTCGCCGAGGTTCTGCCTGATCAGAAATCGGCCAAGATCAAGGAGCTTCAGGCCCGCGGGCTCAAGGTCGCCATGGTGGGCGACGGTGTCAACGACGCGCCGGCGCTGGTGCAGGCTGATCTCGGTGTCGCCATCGGCGCCGGGACCGACGTGGCCGTGGAATCAGCGGATATCGTTTTGGTTCGGAGCGATCCGCGCGATGTTGCAGCGATCTTGGGTCTGTCGCGCGCTACTTACAGAAAAATGGTGCAGAACCTGATTTGGGCAACCGCCTATAACGTCATTGCCATTCCAATGGCGGCGGGCATTACTTTCGGCACCGGCTTTCTCATGACGCCAGCCGTTGGCGCGATCTTCATGTCCGCGAGCACGATCATCGTCGCAATCAACGCACAATTGCTACGATTCTACCGGACCGGCAATTGACAACCGGCAACAAGAAATCGCGCAGAGACCAGGGTGTTTTTCATACCCAGTCCATGCACGATTTATCGCCAATTCTATACTGCAGATGGCGCACTACAGGTGTCGAAAATTTGGCGTGCGTGAAAGCACTTAATCGGACAATCCTATCCATGAGCGGTTCAGGTCTCGGCACAGAAGCAAGGCTCATAGACTAGCAGGAGGCTGCTATCGAGTGACGCAAACGCGCGTCGGTACACGCGGCGCGGCAAGGGTAATGATGCCTTCCTCTGCCTCTTATATGGCGAGACCAATCTATAGACGTTGGGCATGCTCCCTTTCAGGGGCGTCCCACGAGCCTCTCCGGAGAATCGCATAGCTATTTCCATAGAATTCTAGATTTTTTATAAACTATATGTAATTTATGAGAATCGTACAAACGTCGAAATGCTTGGAAAGGAGACCGGAACTGCTCCGCATTCCATTCATTGCGATTTATCGTCAAACAAGTCGCGGCCGCTCTTTATGAGGTACCTCTCCATGAACAGCCCGGTGAATCATCCGCTAAATGCCTCTGGCAGCGACCTCGTCTCGCGAGCGCGGGAGATTGCCAGTCTTGCCCGTGAGCACGCCGTCGCCGCGGAGAATGCTCGGGTCCTGGCGCGAGAGGTGGTAGACGCAATCGGGGCTGCCGACCTGTTCAGGCTAGCAGTGCCTGCCGTGTATGGCGGACCCGAGGCAGATCCCGTGACCTATGTCGACGCGATAGCAGCTCTGTCGGAGGGGGACGCGGCTGCCGGATGGTACGCTGCTGTTTCATCTACGACATCCGTGCTCGCATGGTATCTGCAGCCCGAGGCGGTCCGAGAAATCTACGTTGCCAATCCGGCGTCTCTCACAGGGGGCTCGTTCGCCCCGACGGGGCGCGGCTCATGGGTTGACGGAAGGCTGCGGGTCGATGAGGGGCGGTGGCCGTGGGGATCTTGTGGCCTTCAAGCAGACTGGATGACTGGTGGGGTTCTCGACGGCGACCGTCTCTTCATCATCTTCCTCCCCCGCGGCGATTTTGAGCCGCATGATACATGGCATGCGTTCGGTCTAAAGGCGACGGCTTCAAATGATTTTTCGGTTCGCAAGGGAGCCATCGTTCCCGGGCACCGTATCCTTGAGTTCGGCAAGGGCTTCGTTCCTGCCGTCGATAGCGCCCTTGCCCGTTTTCCGGGCTTCGTCTACATCGCCGCTGCCTATGCTGCAGTACTGCTAGGGAACGCGCGGGGGGCCATCCATGAACTCGTTGATCTGGCTAGGCACAAGGTTCCGACTGGTAGCGAGGCGACACTTGCTGAAACTCCGTTGACGCAACTGACGGTTGCTCAATCCGAAGCTAGGCTTCTTGCAGCCTCCGCATTCGTACGCGAATCTTTGGCCAGCATATGGGAAACCATTCAGGCTGGCGATCCAGCGACAGTAGACCAGAGGACGACCGCCCGCCTCGCCATCAGCCACGCTGCTCAGGAAGCCTCGAAGGTGGTTGACGCCTTGTATACGCTAGGCGGCGCCACCTCGACATTCTTAGCGAATCCGCTCCAGAAGCGACTCAGGGACGCCCATGTCGCCACCCAGCATCTGTTGGTATCGGAGAAATTTTTCCTAATTCACGGACAACAGCGGCTCGGCTTCGCTATCGACGAGAAGGTTATCGCCACACTCTGATGCGATGCAGAGCGACTACCCCGGTCGGGCGCGAGGCCAAAGCCCTGAGTGCATCGATCGCCGATCGCACTTTCTTCGTGGAAATCTCGTTCTCGCGTTGCTCCAGCACGGTGTTCAGCTAAAATAGCTTGTAGCGGTGCATCTCATTGAACATGCTGGTTCTACAACCTGAGCCGATTGCGTATCGTCCGTTTTCTTGAGGGTGTTGCTGCACGCGCCGGCGAGATATTCTGATCGCGCTCATTTGTGGAGGTACTTGCGTTCGGCATATTATTTCGATAAATCTCGACGCATGGAAAAACACATAATCGTCGAGGCTTTTGCAGCCATCGCGCAAGCTACACGACTGGATGCGTTGCGCCTGCTCCTGGATCGCCGGGAGACGGGAGTGCCGGCGGGCGACGTCGCGAAGCTGCTCGACGTGCCGCAGAATACCATGTCGGCCCATCTTGCGGTGCTGAAGCGGGCCGGCCTCGTTCGTACCGAACGGCACGGAACGACGATCATCTACCGGCCGGACACCGAGCGGGTCTGGCAACTCGTCGATTTTCTGGTCACAGACTTTGCGGCTCTCGCGGCGACCACGGACAGGTCCATTTCAACAGCCGTCATTCCGCGGGCTGGCGCTGCACCCGACCCCGTATACAACGTCTTGTTTCTCTGTACGGGCAACTCCGTGCGGTCGATCCTCGCGGAGAGCGTTTTGAACCGCGATGGCGGGGGGCGATTCCGTGCTTTCTCTGCCGGTAACAAGCCACGAGGCGAGATTCACCCGACCACCATCGCAACTTTGGCAGAACTCGATTATCCGACTGAGGGATTGCGTTCGAAGAGCTGGGACGAATTCGCGAGCCCCGAAGCTCCCATCATGGATTTCGTATTCACGCTCTGCGACAGCGCGGCGGGTGAGGAATGCCCGGTCTGGCCAGGGCGCCCGCTGACGGCCCACTGGGGCATCGAAGACCCCTCCATCGTCGGAGAGGCTGATTTTCGGCAAGCCGCCGCATTCCGCCAGGCGGCAGGTTACATCCGAAATCGTGTCGCCGCGTTCATCAGCCTCCCGCTGGATTCGCTCGACCGGATGTCCCTTCGCGACAAGCTCCGGACGATCGGCAGTTTGTAAGGCACCGCGGCTTCTTGTCTTGCGTGACGATGCAGGCTCGCGCCTCGCGCGTCGTAGCGAATCATGCCGCGAGATTCACGGCTCCCTCCCGTCGCCTCAACCGAACCGCCCGGTGATATACTGCTGTGTCCGCTCGTGGCGCGGATTGGTGAAAAATTCCTTGGTCGCGTTGAACTCGGTCATTTCGCCCAGGTGCATGTAGGCCGTGTAGCTCGATATGCGTGCAGCCTGCTGCATGTTGTGGGTGACGATGACGATCGTGTAGTGCTGCCGAAGTTCGTCGATCAGTTCCTCTATGCGTGCGGTCGCGATAGGGTCGAGCGCGGACGTGGGCTCGTCGAAAAGGATGATTTCCGGATTGGGCGCGAGCGTCCGGGCGATGCAAAGGCGCTGCTGCTGCCCACCCGAAAGGCCGTAGGCGGAGTCGTGCAGACGGTCCTTGACCTCGTTCCAGAGTGCGGCGTCCCTGAGCGCCTCCTCCACCCGCTCGTCAAGCACGGATTTGCGATTGATGCCTCTGACCCGAAGGCCCGCCGCCACGTTTTCGTAGATCGATTTCGGGAACGGATTGGGCTTCTGGAACACCATGCCAATGCGAAGCCGGATCAGTATCGCATCGGTTTGCGGCCCGACCACGTTCTTCCCTTCCGGCAAGAGCGTAATCTCGCCATCATAGCGGTTTCCCGGATAGAGATCGTGCATGCGATTGAACGAGCGCAGCAAGGTGCTCTTGCCGCAGCCGGAAGGACCGATGAGCGCCGTGACCTCCCGGTAAGCGATCGGCAGGTTGACGGATTTCAGGGCGAGGAAGTCGCCATACCAGAAGGACAGATTGCGAACTTCGGCCCGGAGTTTGTCCGGGCGGGCCAGGATGCCGCCGACGCCGCCAGATTCGGTCTCCCCGGCGATCAGCTTCTGAAAGGTGGGAGCGGGCGTTTCGACCATGTGTTCAAGTCCTGTCCTTGGTTCAGAGGCCAATCCGGCGACGCAGCCTGAAGCGGATCCAGATCGCAATGGCATTCATGCCAAGAGTCATGATGAGGAGTACGACACCCGTGGCGGCGGCGTTGACGTGGAAGGCAGCCTGCGGGCGCGAGATCCAGTTGAACATCTGGATCGGCATCACGGTGAAGGGCGCGTGCAACCAGTCAAAGTTGACGAAGGGAAAATCTGGCTGAACCGGCGCCGGCGGCAGAAAGGCAATGAAGGTCAGCGCGCCGATGGTGATGATCGGCGCCGTTTCGCCGATCGCACGCGACAGGCCGACTATCGCCCCGGTCAGGATACCGGGCCGGGCTGCCGGCAGGATATAGTGCCACATGGTCTGCCACTTGTCCGCCCCGATCCCGTAAGCCCCTTCCCGGATCATTTGCGGAATGCTGCGGATGGCTTCGCGCGTTGCGACGATGACGATCGGCAGGATGAGAAGGGCAAGCACCATGCCGGCAACCATGACCGACCGGCCAAGCCCGGCCAGGTAGACGAAGAAGCCGAGCGCCAGCAGACCGTAAATGATCGAAGGAACGCCGGCGAGGTTGGTGACGTTGATCTCGATGATGTCGGTCAACCAGTTTTTCGGCGCATATTCCTCGAGGTAGAGACCGGCGGCGATACCGAGCGGGATGGCGAGCATGGCAGTGACGAACATGACGAGGCATGTGCCGACCCATGCGGAAAGGATGCCGGATCGTTCGGGGCGCCGGGAAGGAAAATCGGTCAGGAAAGCTATGTCTATCCTGGAAAAGCCATCCACGAACAGATCGGCGATCAACGCCAGCAGGAACGCCATGGCCACGAAGAGAATGAAAAGACCGAGGCCGGCGAAGATGGCGTCCCTTCGGCGTGCCCTGCCTACCAGAACGATTTCGTCCTGCTCGGATGAGGCCGTGGCGGCCCGTGTGAGAATTTCGGAGGTCATCAGTACGCTTCCCGGAAGCGTCGGCGCAGGAAGAAACCGACGATATTGAAGAAGAGCGTCAGCACGAACAGCGCAAGGCCGGCGGCAAAGATGGTCTGGTACGCCAGCGAACCGTGCGGCAGATCGCCGAGGCTCATCTGCACGATATAGGACGTGATGGTCGCCGCCCCTTCACGCGGATCAGCGGTCAGGTTTGGATTCTGCCCGGCAGCGATGGCAAGCACCATGGTCTCCCCTACCGCGCGGGACATGCCGAGCAGATATGCCGCGGTGATGCCGGAGAACGCGCCCGGGATGATCACCTTGAAGGTCGTCTGAAGGCGCGTCATGCCAAGCGCGAATGCACCCTCGCGCAGCGACGCGGGAACGGCACGCATTGCGTCCTCGCTGATCGAGACGATGTAGGGTAGGATCATGATGCCGAGCACTATCCCCGGAACCAGCAGGTTGAATCCGGTCAAGCCCGGAATGAAGGTCTGAAACAGCGGCGTCAGGAACAGCAGGGCGAAATATCCATAGACGACCGTCGGTATGGCGCCGAACAGTTCGAGAATCGGCTTGACGGTTTCGCGCACGGCGGCCGGAGCATATTCGCTGAGATAGACGGCGAGAACGGTTCCGAACGGGATCGCGATGGCGATCGCTATACCCGCAGCCCATAGCGTCGCGGTCAGCAGCGGCAGGATGCCATAGCGGGGTTGCGCGAAAACGGGGGTCCACTGAGTATCAGTGAGGAATGTCCATAGCGATACTTCGGTAAAAAAGCCCCACGACTCGCTGACGAGGACATAAACGATCGCGGCAGTCACGAACACGGAAAGTGCCGCCGACAGAAAGAGCACGGCGCGCATGCCGAGATCGATCAACCGGCGCCGGCGAAGGAAGGCCTCGGAAGGCCGGAAGGCGTCAGCCGACGAACTCATTGGCGCATCTCCGGTAGTGATGATGGCCGAGGCGCTTGACCTCAGCCATCGTGGCTGGCCATCGCGTCAGTTGGCTGCGTCCTGAACCAGATCGGTCACGGTCACGCCGATCTTGGAGCCGCCCTCGAAATGGGAGCCCGTCTTGCGGTTCTCGAATTTCTTGAGAGCGAGGGTCGCAGCCTCGGCGGGCAGCGCCACGTAGCCAACCTCGCTGACGAGTTCCTTCTGATTATCGGCATCGAACAGGAACGCCACGAACTCACGAACATGTTCCTTCGCGTCCGCCGCCTGCTTGGACACGTAATAGAAGAGCGGGCGGGTCAGCGGCTGATAGGTGCCGTCGGTGGCTGTCGCGATCGAGGGTTCCACGCAGGAGCCGTCCTCCTGCCGGATCGCGACGGCCTTCACCTTGCCAGCGTTCTCGGTGAGGTATGCCAGACCGAGGAAGCCGAGGGCATTCTTGTCGCCGATCACCCCCTGGATGGTGATGTTGTCGTCTTCCGTCGCCGTGTAGTCGCCGCGGCTGGAGTGTTCCTTACCGTTGATAGCCAGCGTGTAATAGTCGTACGTGCCGGAATCGGTGCCGGCGCCGAACAGGGCCAGACGACCGTTCGGGAAGCCCTCGCGGACCAGATTCCAGTTCTGGACCTTGCCCTGTGCCTCCGGTTCCCAGATTTTTTTCAACTCGGCAACGGAAAGGCAGGTAGCCCAATCATTGCCCGGATTGATGATGGTTGCCAGAGCATCGACGGCCACCGGCAACTCGATAAATTCGATGCCGCTTTCCTTGCAAAGCGCGATTTCCTCGGAGCGGATCGGACGCGATGCGCCGGTGATGTCGGTTTCGCCGCGACAGAACTTCTTGAACCCGCCACCCGTGCCGGACGAGCCAACGGTGGCGAGGATCTTCCCTGCCTGCTTATTCTGGAATTCCTCCGCCATGGCTTCGGAGATCGGGAAAACCGTGCTCGATCCGTCGATCAGTACGGTTGGCGCCTGCTGGGCGAAGGAAGGCGTAAGCAGGCTGCCAAGCATGAACGCGGCCGTTGCCGCCTTGATGAGCGACTTCGATGCGGAAGCGAAGGGATGGGTTCTGCTGGTCATGGCGACTCTCTTATGAGCATGGGAAGGGGCGGCACTGACAGCGCCTATGCTTCACATAGTAATAACAGATGACGATCGTGTGTCAAATAAGTAATATCATAATATCTGGATGAATTGATATATATAAGATAACAATTATATGCATTAAGTGCTTATATAATATAATGGATAAATTTTTATTTACTGGTGTCAGCAAGGTCTGTCTTGGTGAGGTATTTCATTTTCGATGGCGCCCCGGAGCGCCATCCGATGACGTTTCGTCGGATGGCGCAGCTCCTTTATTGATCGCGAGAAACCCGCGACTGCCCTCTGTCAGTGCAATCCCGCAAGGATCGCCTGCGCGCGGTTCACGACGGGCACGGGCAGCGGGATGTAGCCGAGTCTGTCGGCGAAGCTCTGGCCCCCCACCAGTCCCCAGCCGACGAACCGCTTCAGCGCATCGGCGACCTGCGGATTCTTGTTAGTCTTGCGCAACAAGGTCCAGTTATAGGACACGATGGGATAGACCGTATCTCCCGCAGGGTCGGGGATGATCTGACGTCCGTCGTCCGGCATGCCGTCGAGCGCCGAGGCAAGCGCTGCCGAGCCCGAAGCGTCGTCCGGACGGATATACTGCCCGGCCCTGTTCTCGATAAGTGCGGGCCGCAGGTTCAACTGTTCGGCGAAGGAATACTCGATATATCCGATGGAGTATTCCGTGATCGCGATCCGGCCTGCAACACCTTCATTGCCCGAGACGATCATGGCGTTGTTCGGCCACGCGACGGTGGTGCCAACCTCCTTCCAGGTATCGCTCACGGCTGCGAGATGGGTAGTGAAAGCGAAGGTCGTACCGCTCGCATCACGCCGGGCAACGATCGCGATATTGCGCTTCGGAATGTCGACGCCCGGATTGACGGCACGGATCAGCGGATCGTCCCACGTCTTGATCCTGCCGCTCATGATACCGACAAGGGCCTGGCGGCTTAGCTGCAGATCCCCGGAGAAGCCCGGGATGTTATAGGCCAGAACGACCATCCCCGCGGTCGTCGGCACATGCAACACGTTTTCCGGCACGTTCGCGATTTCTTCATCGGTCATCGGGCGCTCGGTCGAGCCGAAATCAACGCTCCCTTGCGTGAAGCGTCGAATGCCCTCGCCACTGCCGACGCTCTTGTAGGTGACGGCGACGTCCGCGTTGGCCCGATTGAACTCGGCCGTCCACTCCTTGTAGAAATTGGCAGCAAACGATGAACCTGCTCCATTGAGTTCAATGGCTCTTGCCTGTCCAGCAAGGCAGAGGGCCGTTGCAAGCGTTGCCGCGTAAAGCGCGTTTTTCGGGCTAAAGCTCTCCATGAACCATTCTCCCAAGCAGGATCGGGCAACGGCGACAGGAACACGCCTTGTTGGAATCCGATGAGAAGATTTATGTCTGCTGATCATGATAACCTCTTGTTATGTTGCATAACACGACTGGCATAATTTAATAATAAATGCTTATTAATTGCGCAATACATAATCATATAACAACAATAATATCGCTATACTTTGATATATCGACGTAGATTAACCATGAGATCGTCTGTAAATAGTCATGCGAGGATTATCAGCTTTCTCTGCATTTCCTTCAGAGATAGAACGAAGCCGACCAAGCGCGGCAATCCTGTTCGTCAGCGCGAGGCGATCAAGAGTCTCAAGTGGAAAGCTGATGAAAATGGAAATGCGCTGGGCAAGCATCTGATATACTTCACATCGCGCCAACGCTCGCTCGGCGATGTTGCCCTGAGCGAGCGTCGGGTCGGGAATGCTCCAATGGGCGGTGATGGGATTTCCGGGCCAACTCGGGCAAATCTCGCCCGCCGTGCGATCGCAAACCGTAAAAACGAAATCGAGTGCAGGTGCGGTGGACGTTGCAAAACTTGCCCAACTCTTTGTCCGAAGCGGCGCCGTGTCGTGTCCAAGCGAACCGAGGAGCAAGCGCGTGTCCGGATCGATTGCGGCCGCGGGATGGCTCCCGGCGGAGAATACCTCGAACCGATCGTCCATATCGCGGAGGATCGCTTCGGCCATAATGGAACGGCAGGCGTTCTCTCGGCAGAGGAAGAGGGTGCGGAACGGCTGGGACGGCATGGAAGTGGCTCCTCCTGTTGTTCGTTGCCCTCATTTCTACAACCATCGAAATGTCACATGCAACGACATTTCGAGAAATATCGACATTTTTCTTGCACCGATCACCAACTTCCGTTATTCGCGATAGATAGATATTTGCCCGATGCCCACCGAACGGATTGCACGATGACCGAAATCACGACAGACCAGTCACTTGCCATGCTGGCGGCGCTCGCCCAGGAAACCCGGCTCGAGGCGTTCCGGCTGCTGGTCGCCGAAGGACCGGATGGTTTACCGGCTGGCGACGTCGCGCGGATTGTCGGCGTTCCGTCCAACACCATGTCGACGCACCTCGCCATCCTCGAGCGCGCGGGACTGATCGCATCGCAGCGCTCCGGCCGTTCGATCGTCTACAGCGCCCGGCTCGATGCCATGAAGGCGCTGGTCCTCTATCTCGTGCAGGATTGCTGCAAGGGGCAGCCCGGTCTTTGCGGCGAGGTAGCGGCCATGCTCGATCCGACAGCGGCGTGCGCGCGACCGGAAACGCCGCACTGATAGCTGGCCGGACGGCGGGGCCAAAGAAGACCTCCAATCGCGCCGTTCGGACCTATATTTCGAATCACTTCGAAGTATGGCTTGACTCGACGGACGAGCGAGGGTTACTGCTATTTCCATGAATATCGAAACAGCGGCAACGCAACTTGAAGCCCTCGGGAACGTCACGCGCCTGCGCGTCTACCGGACGCTGGTGCGGGCGGGCGACGACGGCCTTCCCGTCGGCAGCCTGCAGGAGCGGATCGGGATCGCCGCGTCGACATTGTCCCACCACCTGCACCGCCTGATCTCGACGGGGCTCGTCACCCAGGAACGGCAGGCAACGACGCTGATCTGCCGCGCGAACTATCCGGCCATGCACGGCCTCGTCGGCTTTCTGGTCGACGAATGCTGCATCGACGCCCGCTGCGCTCCACGAGAAAAGGCCGCCGCGCTCGCCTGAGGCGTTTTTTCTTCGCCAGCTATTTCGATAATCCCGGAAGGATAAAATATGTCCGCGCCCTTTCCTTCTGCATTGCCCATCGCGGTTGTCGGCGCCGGTCCCGTCGGACTTGCGGCGGCCGCCCATCTCGTCGGCCGGGGAATGCCGGTGAGGGTCTACGAGGCCGGTTCAATCGTCGGCGCGAATATCCGCGACTGGGGGCATGTCCGCCTGTTCACGCCGTGGCGGTACTGCGTCGATGCGGAGGCGGTGCGGCTCCTCGCGCGGCACGGCTGGCGGATGCCGGATGGGGAGACGGTGCCGACGGGCCATGAACTCGTCTCCAACTATCTCGAACCTCTGGCGGACGCGCCGGCGCTGTCGGCGGCCATCGAGATACGCACCCGCGTCACCGCGATCGCCCGCCATGGCATCGACAAGGTCGTCAGCCGCGGCCGTGACGGGCGGCCCTTTGTTCTCGTTGTCGAGACACCCGAGGGCGAGCGCCGCGATCTGGCGCGCGCGGTCATCGACGCTTCGGGCACCTGGGCCTCGCCCAATCCCCTCGGCGCCGACGGCATCGCGGCGACGGGCGAGGCCGCGTTCGCGGAACGGATCGCCTATGGCATTCCGGATGTGCTCGGGCGCGACCGGCCGCTTTATGCCGGCCGGACGACGCTGGTCGTCGGTGCCGGGCATTCCGCCGCCAATGTCCTGCTCGATCTCGATCGCCTGTCGAGGGAGGCACCGGAGACGGCGATCGTCTGGGCGACGCGGGGCACGAATCTCGCGCGCGTATTCGGCGGCGGCGCGGCCGATGAACTCCCCTCGCGCGCGGATCTCGGCACCCGTACACGCCGGCTGATCGAGCACGGCCGCATCCGGCTCGTTGCCGGTTTCGCGATCCGGCAGGTGCACGAGGAGGCCGGACGCCTGATCGTCGAGGGGGAGACGGCCGACGGGCCGCAGGCGCTTGGCCCGGTCGACCGCATCGTCGTCTGCACCGGCCAGCGCCCGGACCTGGCCATCACCCGCGAATTGCGCCTCGAACTCGATCCATGGCTGGAGTGCGCGAGAAGGCTCGGCCCCTCCATCGATCCGAACATGCATTCCTGCGGCTCGGTGCCGCCTCACGGCTACCGGGAACTGTCGCATCCCGAGAGCGGCTTCTACACGGTCGGGGTCAAGAGCTACGGGCGGGCGCCGACCTTCCTGCTGCTGACGGGATACGAACAGGCCCGCTCGGTGGCAGCGGCGCTGTCCGGCGACCTTGCGGCGGCGGACGACGTCCGTCTCGTGCTTCCGGAGACCGGCGTCTGCACTACGCAGATTGCCGACGGACCGCCTGTCGCCGATGGACCATCTGGAGCAAGTTGCTGTGGCGGACCGGAAACGGATAGCACACCCCGGATCGTTGAAAACGCCGATACGGCCTGCTGCGCCCGCGATCGTTGCTGTGCAGCATGACGGCCGGCGCGGACATTCCCGTGGCCGTGCCGTCGCGACGCCATGTCATCCCCGTCCTCGGGATGACGCAGATACTGGCCTGGGGCTCGTCCTACTATCTGCTCGCGGTGCTCACCGCGCCCATCGCGGCCGACACCGGCTGGCCGCTTGCGTGGATCGTCGGCGGCCTGTCGCTCGGCCTTCTCACCGCGGGCATCGTATCGCCCCGCGTCGGCGGCAGCATCCAGCGTTTCGGCGGCCGCCCGGTGCTGGCGTTCAGCGCGGCCTGCCTCGGTCTCGGTCTGGCGGGGCTCGGGCTGTCGCCAAACCTGCTCGCCTATATCGCCGCGTGGCTGATCGTCGGCGTCGGCATGGGCGCGGGACTTTACGACGCCGCCTTCGCCACTCTGGGACGTCTTTACGGGATCAAGGCCCGCTCGGCGATTACCGCGCTGACGCTGTTCGGCGGCTTCGCCAGCACGTTGTGCTGGCCGCTGTCGGCCTGGCTGGTGTCCGAGCTTGGCTGGCGGGGCGCCTGCTTCGTCTACGCGGGCATTCACCTTGGCCTGCTGATGCCGCTCTACCTCTTCGCCTTGCCGCGCGAGCCCGAACGCCCCATGCCGGCGAAACCGGAGCAGGCGCAGGCCGCTGCCGGCTTCCCCGACGCCCGGCCTGTCCGCGCATCCGGGTTGCTGTTCATCCTCGTCGCGCTGGTCATCACGGTCAGCTCGATGATCTCGGCGCTGCTCTCGGTCCATCTGCTGACCATCCTGCAGGCCCGGGATATCGCCCTGGCCGCCGCCGTGGCGCTTGGCGCGACGGTCGGTCCCGCGCAGGTGGGGGCGCGCGTGATCGAGATGGCCATCAGCCGCTATCACCATCCCATCTGGACGAAGCTCGCATCGACGGTGTTCGTCGCCGCCGGTGTCGGCGCCCTGTGGGCCGGGCTTCCGCTGATCTCCGCCGCGCTGATCTTCTACGGCGCGGGAATCGGCATCGAGTCGATCGCGCGCGGCACGCTGCCCCTCGCCCTGTTCGGGGAGGAGCGCTATGCCGTCGTCATGGGACGCATCGCCATGCCGAGCCTGATCGCCCAGGCGGCCGCTCCGTCCGTCGGAGCGGTGCTCATCGATCGGTTCGGAGCGGATGCGACGCTTGGTATGTTGCTTGCCGTCGCGCTGACCAATGTCGCGCTGGTCACCGTCCTGTTCGCCATCCTGCCGACATCCGCACGCAGACATCAGCCCGCCTGATACGGCTCCGTCGATATGGCTTCGGCGAGCGCTTGCGCCAGGCGCGGCGTCATCTCTCGTGCCGTCCTTCCCGCCCCCAGGAGCGTGGCCGACGCTGCGCCCGTCCAGTTGCCGTAGCCGGCGAGCCAAAGGCGCGGTTCCTTGACCGCCCGCTGCTCCACGACTTCGATGCGCCCGTCCGGTTCGACGATGCCGAGAGGCTTCAGGTGATCGGTCGCGGGCCGGAATCCCGTGCACCAGATGATCGCATCGACGGCGCTTTCGGTTCCGTCCCTCCAGATGACGCCGCCCGGAATGAGGCGCGTGAACGGGCGCACGGCCTTGAGCACACCGCGTGTCCGGGCCTCCTTCACCGGCGGCACCATGACGATATCGCCGATGGTCGTCGTGGAGGAGGCATCGTCGATGCCGCGCACGCGGGCGCTGGCGCGCTCGAACAGCACGCGCCCGTCGACATCGTCGGGCAGGAAGACGGGTTCCCTGAGCGTCACCCAGGTCGTCTGGGCCACCTCGCTCAGTTCTGCGAGAAGCTGCGCACCGGAGTTCCCTCCGCCCACGATCAGGACGCGCTTCCCAGCAAACGCCGAGGGCGTCCGGTAATGGGCCGAGTGGAGCTGGATGCCTTCGAACAATTCGCGGCCGGGGTAGTCGGGCACGAAAGGCGCGGCCCATGTGCCGGTCGCACTGACCACCGTGCGGGCGGCAAGGCTCCCGCCATCATGGAATCCGATCCGCAGGAAAGCACTGTCCCGCTCGACGGCTTCCACGGTACGGGGCCGATCGATCGGGAAATCATAACGCGCCTCGTAGCGCGTAAGGTACGAGATCACTTCATCGCGGGTCGGATATCCTTCCGTTGCGCCCGGCGGAAAGGGCCAGCCCGGCAGTGAACTGTAGGCTGCGGGCGAAAACAGGCGCAGCGAGTCCCAAGTATGGATCCATGCGCCGCCCGGCCCGTCACCCGCATCGACAATCAGGAAATCCAGTCCGAGCCGGCGAAGATAGTAGGCAACGGCAAGACCCGCCTGACCACCTCCGACGACGATCACCTCGTGATCCGGCTTTGTCATGCTGACTTCTTCTGCGATGCGATGGCGATGGACGACAGGTCGGTTCCGGTGTCTATCGGCTTGCCAGCTTCCTTGCGTTCGGAATAGCGATCGACGAGTTCGCCGGCGTGCGGCCGCAGAAGGATGGTGAAACGGACGAGTTCCTCCATCACGTCGACGATGCGATCGTAGTAGCTCGACGGCCTCATGCGGCCATTGTCGTCGAACTCCTGAAACGCCTTGGCAATGCTCGATTGGTTGGGAATGGTGAACATGCGCATCCAACGCCCCAGCAGACGCAGCGCATTGACCGCGTTGAAGCTCTGGGAGCCTCCCGACACCTGCATCAACGCAAGCGTTCGCCCCTGGGTCGGTCGAATCCCTCCCATGCTGAGCGGCAGGTGATCGATCTGCGCCTTCATCAATCCGGTCATCTGGCCATGACGTTCGGGACTGCACCAGACCATGCCTTCCGACCAGATCGCGTGCTCGCGCAGCTCCTTGATGGCCGGATGGTCGTCGTCGGCAACCTGGTCGGGAAAGGGCAGATCGCCAGGATCGAAGATGCGAGTCTCCGCCCTGAAGAACGCGAGAAGCCGAGCCGCCTCTTCCGTTGCCAGCCGCGAATAGGAGCGCGGACGCAGCGAACCGTAGAGCAGGAGGATACGCGGCTTGCTATCGCCCGGACCCAGACCGATGCCCGGACGACGATGCGCGAAGCGGCGATCGAGAGCAGGCAGATGGTCGGGTTCGGACAACGTACGCAAACGCATGATTCTCTCTTTCTATTGTTTCACAGCCGCGACGGGCGCCGGTGCGGTCGTCGGAAACAATCGTTCCCCAAGCCGCAGCGCCACATGGACCAGCAGGATCAGCACCGGCACCTCGACCAGCGGACCGATCACCGCGGCGAAGGCAACCGGCGATGCGAGCCCGAAGGCCGCGATCGCCACCGCGATCGCCAGCTCGAAATTGTTGCCGGCGGCGGTGAAGGCGATCGCCGTGGTGCGGGGATAATCGGCTTCGATCAGCTTGCCCATGAAGAAGCTGATCAGGAACTGGACGATGAAGTAGATCGTCAGCGGGATCGCGATGATGACAGCGTCGAGCGGCAGGCGCACCACATCGCCGCCCTTGAGGCTGAACATCGCGACGATGGTGAAAAGCAGCGCCGCCAGCGTGATCGGGCTGATTTTCGGCAGGAAGACGTTCTCATACCAGTCGGCGCCCTTTTTCGCGACCAGGATACGGCGGGTCAGGAATCCGGCCAGAAACGGAATGCCGAGATAGATCAGCACCGCTTCAGTGATCGTCCAGAATCCGACATCGACGACGCTGCCTTCAAGTCCGAACAGCGGTGGCAGCACGGTGAGAAATATCCAGGCATAGGTCGAGAAGAACAGGATCTGGAAGATCGAGTTGAAGGCGACGAGACCGGCGACATACTGGTTGTCGCCCTTGGCGAGCTGATTCCAGACCAGCACCATGGCGATGCAGCGCGCGAGGCCAATCAGGATGAGGCCGGTCATGTACTCCGGATGGTCGCGCAGGAAGATGACGGCGAGCGCGAACATCAGCGTGGGGCCGATGATCCAGTTCTGCACCAGCGAGAGCGCGAGCACGCGCTTGTCGGCAAAGACGCGATGAAGTTCCTCGTACTTCACCTTGGCGAGCGGCGGATACATCATCAGGATCAGCCCGATGGCGATCGGGATGTTCGTGGAACCGACCGACAGCGCGTTGAGCTCATCGGGCAGGCCGGTGAAGACGGTGCCGAGAATGACGCCGAGCGCCATCGCGGCGAAGATCCAGACCGTCAGGTAGCGGTCGAGAAAGGACAGCCGCGAGGCCGGCCGAACAGTGGTTTCCATGGGGGAAGCTCCTGGCACGTCAGACGAGCCTGTTGCCGAGTGCGTCGACAACCTTCTCGCCGTCCTCTTTGGTGAACGCGCCGCGTTGCGGGGGAAGCAGGTCGAGCACCGCTTCCGAAGGGCGGCAGAGCCGCACGCCCTGCGGGCTGACGACGATCGGACGATTGATGAGGATCGGATGCTTTTCGATCGCATCGAGCAGTTGGTCGTCGCTCAGCGCCGGGTCATCGAGGCCCAGTTCCGCATAGGGCGTGCCTTTCTCCCGCAGGATATCGCGCACCGTCAGCCCCATGCGCGCGATGAGCTGGACGAGCAGCGCGCGCGACGGCGGCGTCTTCAGGTACTCGATCACATGGGGCTCGATGCCTGCATTGCGGATCATGGCAAGCGTGTTGCGCGAGGTGCCGCAGTCGGGGTTGTGGTAGATGATCACGTCCATGGCTGACCTCATGCGATATCAGGGCGGAAATCGGTCGCACCTTCGATGCGACCGATTTCCGTCACTTTGGCCTTGAGCGATGTGCGGTCGAGACTCTCGATCGGCAGTGCGGCAAAAATGGAGATCCGGTTCTTCAGATAGCGAAGCGCCGTCACGAAAGCGGTCCGCTTCTCGATGTCGGTTCCCTCAACTGCAACCGGATCCTCGATGCCCCAATGGGCGGTCATCGGCTGTCCGGGCCAGACGGGGCAGACTTCGCCGGCAGCGTTGTCACAGACCGTGAATACGAAATCCATCACCGGAGCGTCGGGCTGACCAAACTCGTCCCAACTCTTCGAATGCAATCCCTCGGTCGGGTACTCGAAGCTCTCCAGCGTCTCCAACGTCAAGGGATGCACGTCGCCTCTTGGATGACTGCCCGCCGAGAAGGCATGGAAACGGCCTTCGCCATCCTTGTTCAGGATGCTTTCGGCGAAGATGGAACGGGCGGAATTGCCGGTGCAAAGAAAGAGAACGTTGAATACACGGACTTGCAAGGACGGCTCAAGCATGGGCGTTTTCCCCAGTAGTTGAAAGGCAGCAGGAGGACAGGGCCGAGATGGCTGGCGTACACACCTCCGGATGGCCCTGGCAGCAATCGCGCATGAGAAACTGGATGAGGCTGGAAAGCGCCGGATAGACGGCGCTGTAGATGATCAGCCGCCCCTCCCGGCGAGACCGGGCGAGACCGGCATGTTCGAGGTGGCTGAGGTGAAACGACAGGCGCGAGGAGGACGCGCCTCCCAGCGCCTCGCCGATGGCCCCTGCGGGCATACCCTCGGGACCGGCAGCCACTAGCAACCGGACGATACGCAGCCGCGTCTCCTGCGAAAGGGCGCCGAAAGCATCGAGGGCTTGCTTTTCTTCCATTGTTCCACGCCTCAATTAATGTTGAGATATTGGGTAGCAAACGCGCGGGATCGAAGCAAGGGAAATCCCTTCGGTAAGTGCATGAGAAGCGATTCGTAGCGGAAGTTTTACCTGTTGGCGGTGGGGAGCGGGGCGCGCTGCATCATGGCTACAGCAACCGAAATGAACGGCAATCAGGTCGATGCAAAAAGCCAGATTATTTCTGGAAATCCAGATTTCCAGAAAAATGGCAATTTGTTATGTTATTGTCGTCATTCGCGAGCAGGAGTCTCCCGCAGCCACGAAATCGGAATGCAGCAGCAAATCGGAACCTCTGACGGAGTTATCATGCCTCGACTCTTCATTATCGGCGGAAGCGATGCCGGCATTAGCGCCGCCCTTCGAGCACGCGAACTCGCTCCAGATTGGCATGTCACAATTGCCACTGCAGACCGTTATCCGAACTTCAGCATTTGTGGCATCCCGTACTTCCTCAGCGGTGAGGTGGGAGAAGCTACCAACCTTGCTCACCGCAAGGCTGCCGACATCGAAGCGCTCGGCGTCGAGCTGCTGCTGGACCATGCGGTGGAAGGCATCGATCCTGCCAGTCATCAGGTGACGACCAGGGACAGCAGCGGACGCATAGTCGAACACCGTTATGACAAGCTTGTCATCGGCACAGGAGCGACATCGATACGGCCGCCGCTTCCCGGCCTTGATCTGCCGGGAGTTTTCCTGCTGCGATGGATGGACGACACTTTCGCCTTCGAGAAGCACCTGGAGGAAGCCAAGCCGCGGAGCATCGCCATTATCGGCGGAGGCTATATTGGGCTTGAAATGTCCGAGGCGCTTACGCGGCGCGGCATTGACGTCACGGTGGTGGAAATGGCGCCGAGCGTCATGACGACAATCGACTCCGACCTGGGACAGAAGGTCGGTGACGAACTTCGGCGCAACGGAATTCATATCGCCGCCGGTCAGGCGATCTCGTCGATTTCGCGGGATGGCACGGGACTGCGCCTGGATGGCCCGAACGGCTTCTCGCTGCCGACGGACATGGTTCTTGTCGCTGTCGGCGCCCGACCCGAAACGCGGCTTGCGGAGGCAGCAGGCGTCACCCTTGGCTTCAAGAGGGCGCTGCAGGTTAACCGGCGGATGGAAACCAATATCCCCGACATCTACGCGGCCGGTGACTGCGTCGAGACGTGGCATCGGATTACCCGGGAGAACGCCTATCTGCCTCTTGGAACGACCGCACACAAACAGGGAAGGATTGCCGGCGAGAACGCCGTGGGCGGCGACCGGCAATTCGAGGGCAGTCTCGGCACCCAATCGGTTCGCCTGTTCGAGTACGTCGTTGCACGCACCGGCTTCCACGACTGGGACGCGGCAAATGCCGGATTCGACCCGCTTTCCATCGATTCCGTCGTATGGGACCACAAGGTCTACTACCCCGGCGCCAGGGAGATGACGATCCGGGTGACGGGCGACCGTGCCACCCAGCGCCTGCTCGGAGCGCAGATCATCGGACACTATGGGACCGAGGTTTCCAAGCGAGTCGACATATTTGCGGCCGCCATTCATCACGGGATGAGCGTCGAGGCGGCAAGCGATCTTGACCTCAGCTACACCCCGCCATTGAGCAGCCCGTGGGACCCAGTTCAGATGGCAACCCAAGCATGGAGTGCCGCCCTTCGCAGCGGATGAAAATGACACGTCGTCAAAGTCTTTTTGAGCAGGCGTATTACGCAACCGAAGCTGCCTCGACCGTTGGAGAGGCAATTGTAAGCCTGTCAAAAATCTACAACATCGATTTTGTAACATATCACTTCGCCCAGACCATTATCGATTCAGTAGACTCCCCGTTCGTCCGGACCAATTATCCTGATGAATGGGTTTCACGTTACTTGTTGAATGGGTATGTCAAGGTTGATCCAATTGTAAAGGAGGGATTTTTACGACAATTACCGTTCCACTGGCCCGAAATCGAAATTCCACCTGACGCCTATGAATTTTTTCAAGATGCACAACGTCACGGAATCGGAGAGAATGGATTTTCAATACCTATTGTTGATAAAGTACGACGTCGCGCCTTGCTATCGATGAATAGTATGAAGGCGCCATCCATCTGGAACAGAACAGTAAATCGCCATAAGGAAGAATGGGTAGAGCTTGCATTACTCGTTCACCAGAAGGCCGTCCTTGAGCTGTATGGTGAACGAGATCCTGCACCGTCTTTGAGCCCGCGCGAACTGGAATGCCTTCATTGGACAGCACTTGGCAAAGGATACAAGGAAATCGCGCTCATACTTGGCATATCCGATCATACAGCGCGGAGTTACCTGAAATCAGCACGAATAAAGCTTGGATGCGTGACAATTTCATCTGCCGCGACGCTCGCATTGCATCTGCGCCTCATTACTTTGTGATCCTATACCCTCATATGAGGGTACTCATATGAGGGAATTTCATCGCGAACTTTCATACTGCATTGTTTATCCACCAATCACCGGTTGGAGGATATGATGTTTATTGTCATCCAGAAGAATGAATACAATAAATACGCCCACCTTATCGATCAATCATTCCGTCTTAGAAAAAGGATATTTGTCGATCAACTGAGATGGAAAGTGGAGGTTACAGGTCCATACGAGCGCGACAGTTACGATAATCTTGGGCCTGCCTATCTCATTTGGTGCGACGAACAAGCCGATCATCTCTACGGTAGCGTGCGCCTGTTACCGACGACCGGTCCGACTCTTCTATATGACGTATTTCGGTCGACCTTCCCTGACATCTCCCTTATCGGACCCGGGATCTGGGAAGGGACAAGAATGTGTGTTGATGAAACTGCAATTCTCGCCGATTTTCCGGACCTCGATCCGAGACGCGCTTTCAGCATGCTACTTCTGGCGCTATGTGAGTGTGCACTTCATTACGGAATACATACCCTAATTTCGAACTACGAGCCCCACATGCGGAGAATCTACCGACGCGCGGGCCTCAAGTTCGATGAGATCGGGCATGCGAACGGTTTCGGCCGTTTTCCGGTGTGTTGCGGCGTATTCGAAGTGTCAGCAGCAACAAGGCATCGGATGAGGCAAGCGCTCAAGCTTTCAGATTCGCTCTACGCACCCCAGCCGGTCATCCGCAGTTACAATGCCGGTCAAAGCTCGCTGGCAATGCACGACGAGCTGACTTAGGCGCTGACCCATTTCGGGGGGCGTGCAATAACTTGTCAAGCGGGCGGTGTCGTATATCCCCTGACAGCCAGCCGTTGATACTGAGGTCGTAAAAGGACAGCAGTTGCACGCGATCGTTTGTTTCTCGAAAGGGCTGAATCGTTCTCCAAACGAATTGAGTATCGAATCAGCTCAACAGTTCGTTCTCGAGAGCTATGTTTCGCGAGCCTCGAACGCCCGCTTGCATGGCCATCCACTATTGTAGAGGCTGAAGATGTGGACGAAGCACTCGGACATCGAAGTACGTCATCTCCGATATGTTATCGCGGCAGCCGAACATGGAAGCTTTCGGCTGGCTGCCGCAGCCATAGGTGTGCAAGTGTCAGCAGTGAGCCGACGCATTCGGGATGTAGAGGATAACATTGGTGCTGCGCTATTCATCAGGCAGTCGAATGGGGTACGTCTGACATACGCCGGTGAGCTTTTCCTACAACGGGCGAGGCGCGCCATGAAGCATATCAAATCTGCGGGAAAAGATGTCGCGTCTGCAGGCCAGGGAGATGAAGGAAGGATACACGTTGGAATTTCAGTGTCCCTTGCTTCAAATTTTATGACAAGCTTAATCGAAAATTATACTAATAGTCATCCGAAAGTGCGCCTTGAGTTCATTGAAGGCACTCCGTTAGAGCACATCCAAGCCATACGCACACATCAGTTGGATGTCGCATTTCTTACTGGATCACCGCATGTCAGCGGCTGCGAGACTAGGCAGCTATGGAGCGAACAGGTTTTTGTTGCAATGCCCGAGGATGACAACCTAGCTGTGCATGAAAGCATCACTTGGAGAGAACTGCAAGGGCGGCGGTTTGTAGTTTGCGAGACGTGGCCAGGCCCTGAAATTCATGATTTTCTAATAAAACACCTGTCGGAACCGGGGCATCAACCATCAGTTAAGGTGCAGGCGGTTTATCGAGACAACCTCATGCAAATGGTCGCTAGTGGTGGAAATCTGACTCTGGTCAGCGAGGCGGCTACCGCAATGCTTTTTCCGGGCGTGCTATATCGCCAACTTGCAAGCGAGACGGTTCCGTTTTGCACAGTATGGTCGCCGACAAACGACAATCCCGCATGCCGGCGCCTTCTCAGCCTTGCCCGCACTCTCTCAGACGAACAGATTGCCACTGGTAAGTAGCTCCTACCTCGGCCGTGCTAGTATTCTTGTATCATGATGCGCAGGATATTGCAGGATCTCTATTCAGAGGATCGTTTCGCCCTGCTGAATCCCTTGTCAGTGGCCATGAACTGCTGAAGCATTGGGACGATGAGCTTCGCCGGATCATACGGCGCAACCTCACCGGCGTTTCGGGCGAGAATTTCGGCATACACTACAAGGTCTCGATGGAGTGATGCGGGCAACTCCACCGTGACCTTCACGGGTTTGTCGTCGGCGAGGGGACCAAGTTTCAGTTTCGCCATGATCAGCCCCTGTAGGGTTCGAGGACAAGATCGCGGGTAACGACCACGCGGACGGGGAAGCCGGGCCTGATCGTCAGCGTCGGCGCGACATTGAGTTGGCGGCGGACGATTTCCTGACCGGCATCGTTGATCGTGTCCTGTGCGCCGTTACGTATGGCTCGAAGCAGCCTGTCATCGTCGTCGACGGCCAGTTCCGTCCCGACCGCGAGCAGGGTCGAAAGACCGGCGGCCTTGGCGATGTCCCACCAATGGTAATCGACGCCATCCTCAAGCCCCGCGTAGCCCTGCGTGTCGGCGCCGGGCTGGCGTTCCAGCACGATGGAGCGGCCGTTGGGCAGGATGATCCGGTTCCAGACGAGCAGGACGCGGCGCTGCCCGAAGCCGACGTCGTTGCTGTATTCGCCGATCAGGCGAGCGCCCTGGGGCACGAGCAGGATATTGCCGGTCGGGCTATCGTAGATGTTTTCGGTTATCTGGGCGGTGATCTGGCCGGGAAGATCGGAGCGGATGCCGGTGATGAGCGCGGCTGGGATGACTGAACCTGCCTGAAGCACATAGGGCGATGCCGGGGGGGCGACGCGATCGGGGGCGACCGTGCGTCGATCGACAGCCGCATTGAGGAAGGCCAATTGCCGATCCTGCGCGGTGGGTATTCCGGTCTGGCCGGCAAGGCCGAGTCCGGCGAAGCTCGGGTTCGCACCGCCGGCGAGCGTGCCGGTGGCCGCACCTGGACGGGCCTCGGTCTGGAAGAAGACACGGCTCAGGCGTGCGGCCTCTTCCTCGGCAAGCCGCCGCTGTTCCGCCTGATCGACGGCGGGGGTCGTCATGGGTGGCGGAGCGACGGGCTGGCCCCGGTTCTGTGCGTCGAGGATCGGCCCGCCCAGGTCTCCCGGCAGCGGCGGCCCGAGCACAGGGCCGGTATAATCGCGCGGCAGGCCGGCAAGACCATCGGCCGTTGGCCTATTCTCTGTGGAATAGAGTTCCTCGCCGCCGGCTCCGGGATCGCGGGTCTGGAGAGCATAGATCAGCGCTCCGCCGATGCCGAGGCCGGCGACGACGCCAAGGCCGGCCAGCACCTTGCGCGACAGGCGGGTGACGCGCGGCGCTTCGGCGCGCAGGCGCATGGCGGAGGCTGAATCGCTTGCGGCGCCGGTCAGCGGCACGCTGTCTTCTGGCGTGTTCTCGGTATCGCTCATGACGCGGGCCTCCCGTCGGTGCGCACGATCCTGACGGTCTGCTGGCGCTCGCCACTGCCGAGGCGCAGCTCAGCGGCCGCGAAGATGCGATCGACGATCAGGATATTCTGGTGGATACGGCTGTTGACGATCTGCGCCTCGCCCTCCGGGCCGAGGACGAACAGGGGCGGAAGCTCCCCCTGCGCGATGCCGCGCGGGAAAACGATATAGACTCGGCGGCCGTCGTCATAGACCGCGACCGGCCGCCAGGGCGGCGTGGCGCCCGTGAGGTTGTAGCGGTAGTTACGCGCCGCGGCGGCTGGAATGATCGGGGTGGCGGGCGCTGCCTGACGCTGGGACGCGGGAGGCGTCGGGTAGGCCCAGGCGATGGCCGGCATGTAGGGGTTCTCGCCCGAGCGCAGCTCGATCATGTAGGTGCGCCGGTCAGTAGTGATAACCAGATTGGTCGAGATGTCGGCGCGCGTCGGTTTGACCAGCACATGCACGCGACGGGTCACGCCCGAACCGCTCTCGGTGTCGCCGATGATCCAGCGAGCGGTGTCGCCGGCCGCGATCGGGCCGGCACCGGTCAGGTTTTCCCCCGGCTCAAGCGCGATATTGGTGATCTGGCCGGGCGCCGCATAGACCTGATACAGTGCGCCTTCGCTCCACGGGTAGATCTGAATGGAATTGTAATAACCCTCGCGGCGCGGCTCGACACGGGCGGCGGCATTAGCGTTGGTGACGCGGCCGGCCGGGGTGCTTGCGGCATTGCCGCCCCGGCTCGGCGTCCAGGCGGGCGGAACATGCAAGGGGCGCGGCCGCTCGTCGGTGACGGCGGCGGGCACGGCCGGCAAAGGTAGCACGTCCGCGTCGTAGCTGATCTGCGGCGGCTTGTAGGTCGCGCAACCGGCCAGCATGGATGCGGAAAGAAGGACAACCGCGATCGCGGATTTGCGTAAAGCCGGAAATGCGGATTGGCGGAACATCGCGCTCATTGGCCCAACTCCCGCGACCAGTTGATGGCGTTGACGTAGATTCCCAAGGGATTCGTCCGGAGCCGCTCGGTATCGCGCGGGGTCTGGATCACGATGGTCAGGATCGCGGTCCAGCGCTCGGTTCGGGAGAGCTGGCCGTTCTCGTAATGGCGTTCCGTCCAGGCGATCCTGAACGAATCCGGCGAGGCGCGGATGACGCTGGAGACCTCGACGGCAACCTGCTGGCGACCGACCTTCGTGAACGGATCGTTGGCGCGGGCATAGTCGTTGAGCGCTGCCGCCCCGCGATCCGTGGTCCATTCATAGGCCCGGAGCCAGTTCTGGCGGACGATGATGGCGTCGGCCGGGATGGCGCGGACCTGCTCGATGAAGCGGCCGAGATGCCAGGCGATCTGCGGATCGGTCGGGCGGTAGTCGGCCGTGGCGGGGGCGACGGTCTGCGCCTGGCCGAGCCGATCGACCTGAACCACCCAGGGCACGACAGTCCCGTGCGCCGACTGCGAGACAAGGGCTGCGGCGAAGCCGGCGGACAGGATCAGGCTGCCGAAGGCCATGTATCGCCAGTTGCGGGCCTGAACCCGCGCCGATCCGATGCGGTCGTCCCAAGCCTGTGCTGCACGCTGATAAGGTGTTTCCGGTTCAGGTGTCTTGCCGTAATGCGCGGCGGGTCGTTTGAAGAAGCTCATGAGCGGTCGCTTTCGGAGAGATTGACGGAGGAGCCGGAGCCATGGCTGTCGCCGGAACGGACGGCATGGGCGGCAGAGCTGACGCCGTGGCTGATCGCCTGACTGCGCCGCATACGTTGCGCCCAGGCGGGCGGGCCATCAGCGGGCGCCGGGGAAGCAGGGGATGCACCGGCTGCGCCGGCGACGGTGCCCATGGTCGAGGTGCCGCCCGTCGCGCTGAACCCTGCCTTCGCGCCATCGGAGAAGCTGGATTTGACACTTTCCGCGGCACGGCTTGCTGCGCGCTTCAGGGGCGAGACGGCCGCCGATCCGGCCGCGCGCGCAACGCCGCCGAGACCGGAGGCGACACCGGCTGCACCGGATTGGCCCATGGAACCGAGACTGTAGGCGGTCGACGTCGCACCGGCGGCAGCCGCACCGCCCCGGACGGCCGCAGCTCCACCGGAGAGTGCGGCCGCTCCACCTTTTGCGGCGAGCATGGTTGCGCCACCGGCCGCGACGGCCGCCCCGCCGACCGCAAGGCCGGTGCCGACGGCCGCGCCAGCGCCAAGCTGAGGGCCTCCGGAAACGATGCCGTTCGCAATTCCCGGCCCGAATATTCCCAATCCGACCAGCGACAGGGCGGCCAGCACGATCGCCATGGCGTCGTCAATGGTCGGCGTCGCGCCACCGGAGCCAGCGGTGAACTGCGAAAACAGTGTCGAGCCGATTCCTATGATTACGGCCAGCACCAGAACCTTGATGCCCGAGGAGATCACGTTCCCCAAGACTCTTTCGGCCATGAAAGCCGTTTTCCCGAAGAGGCCAAACGGAATCAACACGAATCCGGCGAGAGTGGTGAGCTTGAACTCAATTAAACTGACAAATAGTTGGATCGCCAGAATAAAGAAGGCCAACAAGACCAAGGCCCAGGCGAATAACAAGCAAGCGATCTGGATGAAATTCTCGAAGAACGCGATCCATCCCATCAAATCGCTGATGGATTCCAGCAGTGGCCGTCCGGCGTCGAGGCCGACCTGCGCCACCTTTCCGGGGCGCATGAGGTCAGCGACCGAGAAGCTGGTGCCCGAGCCTTTGAGGCCAAGGCTGGCGAAGCTCTCGAAGACGATGCGGGCGAGATTCGACCAGTTGCCGATGATGTAGGCGAACATGCCGACGAACAGGGTTTTCTTCACCAGCCGGGCGATGATATCGTCATCCGCGCCCCAGGCCCAGAACAACGAGGCTAAGGTGACGTCGACGACGATCAGGGTGGTGGCGATGAAGGCGACTTCTCCGCCAAGCAGGCCGAAGCCGGAGTCTATGTAGGATGTGAAAACCCCGAGAAACGAGTCGATTACGCCGGTGCCGCCCATCGGATCACTGTCCTTCCGCGGTCTGTGGTGCGGCGGGTGCAGAGGCCCGGCCGAGGAAGCGGTCGCGGCTCTCGGCCCAGACGCGCAGGCATTCGGGGTCGCTTGCGGCCGCTTCGCCGAGACGCTGGCACCGACGCTGCTTCTCGCGCAGTGGATCGCGCGATGGTTCGGCGGAAACGGCCGAGCGGGACGTCGGCGGCTCCTCCGTGCGGGTCATCTCGATCGCTGTGGCGGTGATGGCGATGGCGACGAACACGACCGCCGCGAGCCGGGCCAGCATCTTGCCGTCCATAGGCGCCCCTCCGTCGGTCAATTGCCGTTGTTGAACATCTGCGCATTGCCTGGCTGATACCCGCTGCCCGGCGTTAGGAAGCGGCGGCGCTGCTCGCGGCCCTGTTCGGCGGCGGCGGTGCGTTCGGCCTCGGTGAGCGCTTCGGCGCGGCCATTGGCCGAAATCAGCGCGATCAGGTCGGAAAGCTGTTGCGCCTGAAGGGCCAACAATTGATTGCCGGCCTGAGTGGCTTGCAGCGCTCCGGTTGCGCCCTGGCTCTGGCCGACGAGCGCATACATCTCGGCGCGGTTGGTCTCGATGTTGCCCACGACGCCGGCCTGAACGCGGAGAGCGTCTCGAAGGCCGCCGACCGTGTTCTGCCAGCGCGAGCGGGCGTCGGCGACGAGCTGCTGTTGGCTCGTCGTCAGCGAGACGTTGCCATATTGCTGCTGGAACGCCTGGTCGATCTGCTGGACGTCGAAGGCGATATTCTGCGCCTGCTGCAGAAGCTGCTGTGTGCGCTGAACGGACTGCTGGAGCTGCTGGAGCGAGGAATATGGCAGGCTCGCCAGATTGCGGGCCTGGTTGATGAGCGATTGCGCCTCGTTCTGAAGCGACTGGATTTGGTTGTTGATCTGCTCCAGCGATCTCGCGGCCGACAGGACATTCTCGATGTAATTCCTCGGATCGAACACGATCCAGGCAGCGGAAGCCGGCGGCGCCAGAACCAGCGAAGCCGGGCCTGAGAGGGCAAGAAAAGATGCGGCAAGCAAGGCCGCGCGGGAATGACGGGTTTTCATGATGAAGCCTCCTTGTCGGGCTGGGGGATGAGATTTGCGAGGTCGGGAATGAGGTCCGCGGCCCAGTCGACGCCGCGCAGGCGAAGCCAGGCGGCTAGGAAGCCGTCCCGGCCGTGCTCGGCGAAGACGCGGGCGATGGCGGACTGGTCGGATTTCGAGGAGGCGGCCGTGAGCGCCAGCCCGACTTCGGACAGGCCCAGCTCGAACAGACGATTCCCGCTGCGGCTCTGGCAGTAGTAGTCTTTCTTCGGCGCGGCCCGCGCGAGGATCTCGATCTGCCGCGCGTTCAAGCCAAATCGCTGATAGATGGCGGTGATCTGCGGTTCGACGGCACGCTCGTTCGGAAGAAGAAGCCGTGTCAGGCAACTTTCGATGATCGCGGGGGCGATGGCAGAATTGTCGATGTCGGACAGCGACTGCGTGGCGAAGATGACCGATGCATTCTTCTTGCGCAGGGTTTTCAGCCATTCCCGCAACTGTCCGGAAAAGGCTTCGTCGTCCAGCGCCAACCAGCCCTCATCGATGATGAGCAAGGTCGGCGAGCCGTCGAGCCGGTTGCCGATGCGGTGGAACAGATAGGACAGGACGGCCGGCGCGGCGCCTGTGCCGACTAGCCCCTCGATCTCGAACGCCTGCACCGACGCACTGCCGAGGTGTTCGGTTTCGGCATCGAGCAGGCGGCCGTAGGGACCGCCGACGCAATACGGGCGCAAGGCTTGTTTCAGGTCGTTCGATTGCAGCAGCACCGTCAGGCCGGTGATGGTGCGTTCCTCGACCGGTGCCGAAGCGAGAGAGGTCAGCGCCGTCCAGATATGTTCCTTGACATCCGGCGTGATCGCGATGTTCTCGCGGGTCAGGATGGAGACGATCCAGTCGGCCGCCCAAGCGCGTTCCGGCACATCATGGATGCGCGCAAGCGGCTGGAGCGAAACGGAAAAGGCGTCTCCCTCGGTGAGATCACCTCCAAGATCATGCCAGTCGCCGCCCATGGCGAGGGCTGCGGCCCGGATCGAGCCCCCGAAATCGAAAGCGAAAACCTGGCTCCGCTCATAGCGCCTGAACTGGAGCGCCATGCAGGCGAGCAACACACTTTTGCCCGATCCGGTCGGGCCGACAACAAGCGTATGCCCGACATCGCCGACGTGAATGGAAAGCCGGAACGGGGTGCTTCCTTCGGTCTTGCCAAAGAGCAAGGGCGGCGCACCGAGATGGCTGTCCCGTTCCGGCCCCGCCCACACGGCACTGAGGGGGATCATGTGGGCGAGATTGAGCGTCGAGATCGGTGGCTGACGGACATTGGCGTAAACATGCCCCGGCAGTGAGCCGAGCCAGGCATCGACCGCATTGATGGTTTCCGGCATCGCCGTGAAATCGCGGCTCTGAACTGTCTTTTCGACAAGGCGGAGCTTTTCGTCTGCCAGACGGGGATCGGTGTCCCAGACGGCGATTGTCGCCGTGACATAGGCCATGCCGGCATAGTCGGCGCCGAGTTCCTGAAGCGCGATGTCCGCATCGGCCGCCTTGTTCGCGGCATCGGTATCCACGAGGACGGACGCCTCGTTGGTCATCACTTCTTTTAAGATGGCGGCGATCGACTTGCGTTTCGCAAACCACTGGCGACGGATGCGGGTGAGCAGCCGGATGGCGTCGGTCTTGTCCAGCAGGATCGCGCGCGTCGACCAGCGATAGGGAAAGGCGAGCTTGTTCAGCTCATCGAGGATGCCGGGCGTGGTTGCGGTCGGAAAACCGACAATCGTGAGAATGCGCAGATGCGTGTTGCCGAGGCGCGGCTCCAGCCCGCCAGTCAGAGACTGATCGGCCAGGAGGGCATCGAGATACATCGGCGTCTCGGGAACGCGGACGCGGTGCCGGTTGGTAGAAATGGTTGAGTGTAGGTAGGTCAGCGTCTCGCTATCGTCGAGCCAGTGGCATTCCGGCATGAAGCCGTCGAGCAGCGCCAGCACGCGATCGGTGCGATCCGTGAAGCCGCGCAGGGCCTCGAACGGATCGACGCCGCCTTGCTCGCGGCCCTCGTAGAGCCAGCTTTCGGCGCGGGCAGCATCTTCGGCTGGTGGCAGCCAGGCGAAGGTCAGGAAGTAGCTGGATATATAGTGCGTGCCGGCTTCCTCGAAATCGGCCTTCCTCTCTGCATCGACCAGCGCCGACGCGGCATCGGGAAAACGACTGTCCGGGTAGCTCGCGGCCTCGTAGCGCTGCGCCTCGACAAAGAGGCTCCAGCCGGAACCGAGACGGCGGACGGCATTGTTGA
Organism: Pseudochelatococcus sp. B33; assembly: GCF_053570585.1. Lineage (NCBI taxonomy): Bacteria > Pseudomonadati > Pseudomonadota > Alphaproteobacteria > Hyphomicrobiales > Chelatococcaceae > Pseudochelatococcus > Pseudochelatococcus sp. B33. Next base: position 103,060 of record NZ_JBSEFH010000022.1, read on the forward strand.
TGCGGCCGGCCGTGCCGACCAACTCGGCGGCGACGGCGCTGTCGAGATCAGGCCCGCGGAACCGCGCGGTGCGCTGGAAGCTGCCGTCCTTGTTCAGAACAACGCCCCCGCCGACCAGCGCGGCCCAAGGCAGATAGTCGGCCAGCCGTGCGTTGCGATTGCGGTATTCGGCAAGGTTCATCATCGACAGACTCCTTCAGACCGTGAGGTGGCCGGGGATGCGCAGGTGTCGCCTTCCCACTTCCACGAACAGCGGATCGCGCTTCGCGGCCCAGACTGCCGCGAAATGACCGATGGCCCAGATGGCGAGGCCGACCAGCCAGAGGCGCAGGCCGAGGCCCACAGCCCCGGCGAGCGTGCCGTTCATGATGGCGATGGAGCGCGGGGCGCCGCCGAGCAGGATGTGTTCGGTCAGCGCGCGGTGAACCGACACCGTGAAGCCCGGCACCTCGTCGAGTTGTTCGAGACCGCCCGCCATCAGACCAGCGCCCCGCCACCGAACGAAAAGAACGACAGGAAGAAGCTTGAAGCGGCGAAGGCGATGCTGAGACCGAACACGATCTGGATCAGCCGCCGGAAGCCGCCGGAGCTGTCGCCGAAGGCCAGCGTCAGGCCGGTGACGATAATGATGATGACGGCGATGATCTTGGCGACCGGCCCTTCGATTGACTGAAGGATGGATTGCAGCGGCGCCTCCCACGGCATGGATGAGCCGGAGGCATGGGCCGCCGGCGCGAAGATGAGGCTGAGAAATACGGCGGTCGCGGCCGTCGTCACGGTGCGGCAGGCGCGCGTGAGGAATTGGATCATGATTGTTCTCCATTGGGGTTTGCGGGTGGGATCGCGGGGGCGATGCGGTAGTCGGCGTCCGGCCCGAGCCCTTCGACGCGGGCGAGTTCGGAGAGCCGGCGCGCGGGGCCGCGGCCGGATAGCACGGCAACGATGTCGATGGTGTCGGCGATGAGCGTCTTCGGGACAGTAACGACGGCTTCCTGGACGAGTTGTTCCAGCCGGCGCAGGGCGCCGATCGCCGTGCTGGCGTGGATGGTGCCGATACCGCCGGGATGGCCGGTGCCCCAGAGTTTCAGCAATTGAAGGGCTTCGGACCCACGCACCTCGCCAACGATGATGCGGTCGGGCCGGAGACGCATGGAGCGGCGGGAGAGATAGAGAAGATCGGCGATAAAGTCCTTGGTGCGCATAGGCACCTTGTTTTCGGATCGGGATTGCAGCTCACGCATATCCTCGACGATGAGAAGGCGGTCGGGGCTTTTGGCAACCTCGTCCAGAAGTGCATTGACCAATGTCGTCTTGCCGGTGCTGGTTCCGCCGGCGACGAGGATGTTGGCGTGGCCGACTATGGCTCCCCGCAGCGTCTCTGCCTGATCCGCCGACATGATGCCGGCGGCAACGTAGTCGTCGAGGCTGAACACGGCGACCGCTGGCTTGCGGATCGCGAAAGCGGGAGCGGTCACTACTGGAGGCAACAGCCCCTCGAAGCGTTCGCCAGTTTCCGGCAACTCGGCCGAAAGCCCTGGCGCTCCGGAGTGAACCTCCGCACCAACATGGTGGGCGACCAAACGGATGATGCGTTCGCCGTCAGACGGGGACAGACGCTCGCCCGTGTCGGACATCCCTCCCGACAGGCGGTCGATCCACAACCGGCCGTCGGGATTGAGCATCACCTCGGCAACGTCCGGGTCGTCCAGAAACCGGACAATGGCGAGGCCGAGTGCGGTGCGCAGCATCCGCACGCCGCGAGCCAAGCCTTCCGAATTGTGATGCGAACCTGCCATCCGATCCCCGTTCCTGGCCGGGGAGGATCAGACAGTCCCCGGACGGGGATGATTAAAAGAGCCGTAAATTCGACCTATTCAACAAGTATTTAGCGTCGTAGTGGCATGGCGTGCAAATACAGGAGAACGGCGGAGTTGCGATCTCCTTGACCTCACCGGAGTGGTCACTATTCGCCCTGTGCGCCTGCGCCCGAAGCGACCTGACCGTCCGATGAATCGACAATGTCCTCGCTGATTTCCTGCCGCAACTTTGGCCCCTGCGCGAGCCTGCGGCCGAGCGCGGTTACGAAGGCTTCGTAACGCTCTCCAGCCTTGGCGCGCGCCGCCTGCGCAGCGGGTTCGGGCAATGCCGGTGTGGTGGTGAGCCAGAAGCGGATGAAGACCGCCAGGGTTTCCACCGAGATGCCGAGATCGCGCTCCATCCGGGTCATCCTGCGGTCGAGCTGGTCGAGGCGTTTGGCGATTACCGCCTCGCGTCGCTCGGCGTCGTCCGGTGACAGGAACGACGCGATCGCGGCCTCGGCGATCTGGGAAAGCGATTGCTCCCGGCGTGCGGCGTAGTCTGACAGCATCGTCATCACGTCCGGGTCGAGATAGACGGAAATCTGGGCCTTCTTCTTTCGTCCGGTCATGGCGCTCACAGCTCCATGCCGTCATTGGGATCGAGCGAAACTTGCCGTGCGACGCCGTGCATGAGGCGCGTCAGACGCCGGTTTCGGGTGGCCGCCTCCTCCATGTCGTCGGGTGGATCGATCTCGAACTCGTTCTCGATCGGCGCCTTCTTCTCCACCGGCTTCACCCGATTAAGCTCCGGCTGATGGCGACGCTCGGATTCTGTCGGGTCTTCATTTTCCGCGGCCGAGCCTGCTGGAGCCTCCCCACTTTCCGGGCGAACTGGGATCGGCAAACGGCTCCAGTCGTCGGGGCGCGGTTCACCGGGACGGGTGAGTTCTGGTGGCGGCAAGACCCGCTCCTGAAACTGCGGATCCTCGAAGTATCGCGCCTTTTTCGCCTTGATCGGCGGCGTTCCGGCGACCATGACGATCTCGTCTGATGGCGGCAGTTGCATCACTTCGCCGGGGGTGAGCAATGGCCGGGCAGTCTCCGAGCGCGAGACCATCAGATGCCCGAGCCAAGGCGACAGACGGTGCCCGGCGTAGTTCTTCATCGCCTTCATCTCGGTGGCGGTGCCGAGCGCATCGCTCACCCTTCTCGCCGTCCTTTCGTCATTGGTTGCGAACGAGACCCTGACATGGCAGTTGTCCAGGATGCTGTTGTTCGGGCCGTAGGCGCGCTCGATTTGGTTGAGGCTCTGGGCGATCAAAAAGGACTTGAGGCCATAACCGGCCATGAAGGCCAAGGCGGACTCGAAGAAATCCAGCCGACCCAAGGCCGGGAACTCGTCGAGCATGAGCAACAACCTGTGCCGCCCGGCCCTCGCCTGCAAGTCCTCGGTCAGGCGCCGGCCGACTTGATTAAGGATCAAGCGAATGAGAGGTTTTGTCCGGTTGATGTCGCTCGGAGGCACGACAAGGTAGAGCGTCGCCGGACGTTTGCCGCCCACGATGTCGGTGATCCGCCAGTCGCAGCGGCGTGTCACTTGTGCGACGACGGGATCGCGGTACAACCCCAAAAATGACATCGCGGTCGAGAGCACACCGCTGCGCTCGTTGTCGCTCTTGTTCAGCAGTTCGCGCGCGGCGCTGGCGATGACCGGGTGAGGACCGGCTTCGCCCAGATGCGCCGTCTTCATCATCGCGGCGAGTGTCGACTCGATCGGGCGCTTCGGGTCGGAGAGGAAAGCGGCGACGCCGGCCAGGGTCTTGTCCTCTTCGGCGTAGAGAACGTGGAGAATGGCGCCGACCAACAAGGCATGGGATGTCTTTTCCCAGTGATTTCTTTTTTCCAGGCTTCCCTCCGGATCGACGAGGATGTCGGCAATGTTCTGAACATCACGCACCTCCCATTCGCCGCGGCGGACTTCGAGCAACGGATTGTAGGCGGAAGATCGCGTGTTCGTCGGATCGAACAGCAGGACGCGGCCGTGCCGGGCACGGTAGCCGGCGGTGATCTGCCAGTTCTCACCCTTGATGTCATGGACAATGGCAGAGCCCGGCCAGGTCAGCAGTGAGGGCACGACGAGGCCTACACCTTTGCCGCTCCTGGTCGGCGCAAAGCACAGCACATGCTCAGGCCCGTCATGGCGAAGATATTCGCGCTCGTATCGACCGAGCACGACGCCATCGGGATCGAGCAGCCCGGCGTCTTTGACCTCGACTGTCTCGGCCCAACGCGCGGAGCCGTAGGTGGCGACGTTCTTCGCTTCCCGCGCGCGCCAGACGGACATGCCGATGGCGACGGCAATGGCGATGAATCCACCGGATGCAGCGATGATCCCGCCGCTGGCGAAAACCTCCGGCGCATAGGCATCGTAGAAATACCACCAGACATAGATCGCCGGCGGGTAATAGACGGGCATCCCGAACAGCTTGAACCACGGCTCGCCAAGTTGCGTCTGAAAGCCAAGGCTCCAGCCGACATATTGCGTGGCGCCCCAGGTGGTCAGGAGAATGATGAGGAAGACAATTATGATCTGCCCCCAGAGGATTTTCGTCGCGGACATGGCGATGGTCCTTTCTTGGGAATTGAGAGTTAGAGGCCGAGCCCCCGCTTGCGGCCGAAGCTCCAGTCGACGCCGCCGTCGCTGCGGGCGACGCCAGAGACATGGCGGCCGAGTTGCTGTTCGAGGGAGGGCGACCAGGGAACGAGCTGAAAGCCGAGGCCGTTGTCGATCATGGCGAAGCGGCCGGAGGCGAGCGTGAATCGCTGCCGATAGGTGCCGGCGACATACTCGCCACCGCCGGCACGGTTGAACGCCGTGCCGGTCTGCGCGGCGAGCGTCTCGCCGAGTGCATCCAATTCGCGGCGGCGCAGGGTGTCGATCAGCCGTCTGGCAAAAACGATGCGCCGGCCCTGGCGCTCGGCCAGCCCTTCACCGACCAAATGATCGGCCCTCTGTTCCATGGCCTGACGCACTTCGGCGCCGAAGCCGGTCTCGGAGAGCGCCAGCGGTTCGCGCGCCACAGCCTGCCGGTCGAGCCATGTGGCGCCCGAGGCCGTGATTTGGCGATCGATGTCGAGATCCGAACGGACGGAGAGCGCAACGCGGCGTTCGCCGTGTGCATCTTCATAGGCGCGCAGTTCGACGATCGAACCGGGCGGACTGTCGCCGGCGGCGTCGAGATGCGGCAACTTGATATGATGGCTGCGGCCGTCCACCCCGTCGACGACGGCGTAGGCCGTTCCCTTCAGCTCATCGTCGAGACCGCGCTCGACCAGGCGGCCGATGACCGGCGCATCGAGACTCTCGGCCGCCAGGACAAATTGCGCCGACCCGCGTTCGATGCCGCGTTCGATGAGCGCATGGTGCATACGCTTGATGATGTCGCCCCGCTCGCCGAGTTCCCTCAGCACCGTCTCGGCCTCGGGCTTGATGAACCATTGCGAATGGCCGACCTGACCGGCAAGCCCAAGGATTTCGAGCGCGCGTAGCCGGCCAACCTTCAGCGCGTGGAACTCGTCCGGCTGGCGGTCCGCGCGTGGGGCAAGATCTATGATGCCGACTTTACCTGCATCGCGGACAAGCTGCCGATCGAGTTGCGTCCAGCGTTCCGCCTCGACCTGCCTTTCGATGGTGCGGCGGATGTCGAGGTCGGTACGCGGTCCCAACTCTTGCGTGATGAGATCGCGCGCGCGATCGCGCATCCCCTCCTTGACGTAGTCACGGGAAATGACGAGATCCTGGCCGTCGTCGTGCACGCCGCGCACGATCAGATGGACATGCGGATGCGCGGTGTTCCAGTGATCGACGGCCACCCAGTCGAGCCGGGTGCCGAGATCATGTTCCATCTGGCCCACGAGATCGCGGGTGAAGGACTTGAGATCCGACATTTCCACCGCGTCGTCGGGCGATACGATGAAACGAAAATGGTGCCGGTCATCCTCGCATCGTTCGGCGAAGGCGCGGCCGTCCGCCTCTTCCGTTCCCGGCCCGAACAGACGCGCCTTTTCTCCGTCGCGGGTCACGCCATCGCGGCGCAGATAGTCGAGATGGGTTCCGAGCGGGGCCGAACGCGCCGAGTGGCGGACGACGCGGGCCTTGACCACGGCGCCGCGTGAACGGGACGTGATCAGCCGGTTGGCCTGGATACTGGCGCGCTGGCCGTGGCCGAAGCGCGAGCGATTGCCGGAGACGATGCGGCCCGAACGCGACACGCCGCCACCCGCCTTCTTCGCGGCGGCGAGCGCCTGGGCGATGAAGGGCCTGGTGGACTGCGCGCGGGTTGAGCGGATGCGCCCCGGCCGGATGCGGAAATCACGCTCATCGGCCATGGCGCGGCTCCGCAATGTGCAAAAGGTCATTCAAATAGAGAGGCTTACGATTTCCGCGCACTTTGCGCCGGAAGGTGGCAAGGTGCGCGCTGAGCCAGAAACTCCAACAAAACCAACCGCCCGACCAACGCACAATGTGCGGCCTTTTATCC
>NZ_JBSEFH010000023.1:0-104113 GCF_053570585.1 Pseudochelatococcus sp. B33
TATAGGTGGTGTCCCGGAAGGGATTCGAACCCCTGACCTACGGTTTAGGAAACCGTTGCTCTATCCTGCTGAGCTACCGGGACCCAGGCCTGGGCCGATGGTCTTTTCCGCCGTGCCGTGGGCTGCCCGCCGGAGAACCGTGTAATCATGCCGCATGCAGCACTCCGCGCGGATTTCCCGGCGGCCCTTCACAACTGCGAACGCCTTCTACTAACATATGCGCGATGATCGCGCACCGGTTCTTTTCGCCTTTCATGTGGCTTTGCACAGTGGCGTTGGCTGCTGTGCCGCTCGCGTTCCTGTGTGGTGCGGCAGGGGCCGTGGCGGCCTGCCTCGATGCTTCGGGCGCCGGCGAGCCCGTCGCGGTGGCGCGCGTTACCGGGCATGGCGACGTCGCGCTCACGGATGGCCGCATCCTTCGCATCACCGGCATCGCCCCGCTGGACGACGCGGCGATGGCGGCGGCGATCAGGCGCCATGTCGCGGACGGCGTGCGCGTCGTCGCCGTTGCCGGCAAGCCCGATCGCTGGGGGCGGCATGACGCGCAACTCGCGGTCAGCACCGAGACCGGCGTCGTTTCCCTGATCGAGCCGCTCGTGGCGGAAGGGCTTGCCGTCTGGCGCGCCGACAGCATCCTGCCGCCCCGGGCAGCCGCAAGGTCGCCGGCCGCGGGCCTGTCCGAGGCCTGCGCGGCCCGGCTCAATGCGCTGGAGGCGGCGGCGCGCCGCGCCGGTCGCGGCGGATGGGGAGGGGCTGCGCCGATGCCGCTGGCGGCCGACGACCCGCGTCGGCTGAAACAATATGAAGGCCGATTCGTTATCGTCACCGGCCGGGTTGTATCCGTCGGCGAACGGCGCAAAATGATCTACATCAATTTCGGGCGGATCTGGAGCCGGGACTTTTTCGTCGAGATCGTCCGCACGGACTGGGAGAAGATGGCAAAAGAAGGCGTTACGGCCGGGGCGCTGGAGGGCAGGACGGTGATGGTGCGTGGAGACTTGCTGTTGCGGGACGTCGCGAGCGGGACGGCGCGCCGGACTACTGGCAGCGCGCCGGTAATCAGGCTATCAGTGGCGCGTGGTATTTCCATTGTGGATTCGGATTGAATCGATGTGCGGGGCTGTCGGGTGCAGAGGTCTTGGGTGCATGGGTTTTCAATGCGGTGTTCCGATCAGATGGCATCGCCCGGTTTGCTGACGTGCGCTCGCGACAGGCGGGAGCAGGCCCATGCTGCGGGAGAGGGCGCACGGCCGGCGGCAGGCAGGTTGCGGTGGCGCGTTCCGGTTGCGGCGCGCGTTGCCGCCATCGCCGCCGCGTTCGGGGTGGCAGGATGCGTGATCAACCCCGCCGGGCGCGAGCCCTCCGAGGCCGCATCGCTCTCCCCCGCCGTGCCGCCGGCTGCGCCGCGCGTCGCGGCCGTCACCCGGCCCGGCGATCGCGAGCACCAGCGCCTGGTGGCGGCCTTCGGCGGTGTGTATCAGTCGCCGAAGGCCCAGCGCATGCTCGACGATCTGGTGGCGCGCCTCGTGCCCGCCACCGACAGGCCAGACCTGAACTACCGGCTGACTATCCTGGACTCGCCGCTCATCAACGCATTCGCCCTGCCTTCCGGCAATATCTACGTCACGCGGGGCCTGCTGGCGCTCGGCAACGACGCCTCGGAGGTTGCCGGGGTGCTGGCGCATGAGATGGCGCACGTCACCGCCAACCATGCCCTGGCGCGCGACGAGCTGGAAAAGCGCACGGATCTGATCAGCCGGGTCAACACGCATGTCTTGAACGATCCGGCCAAGGACGAGGCCTTCCGCGCAAATGTCAGGGGAACGATCGCGGGGTTCTCGCGCGAGCAGGAGCTGGAGGCCGACCGCATCGGCATCCGCACCAGCGCACGAGCCGGCTATGACCCCTACGGCTCGGCCCGCTTTCTGGAGGCGCTGGACGGCAGCGTCAGGCTCGGCCGGGAGGGCAGCCGACAGTCGGGCAACGCGGCGGGTTTCATGGCGACCCATCCGAGCACGCCGCAGCGCGTCGCATTGGCGCTTCGCGGCGCGCGCGAAGTCTCGCCGCCGGGGGTCGGCACGCGCGACAAGGGCGCGTATCTCGACGCCATCGACGGCATCAGCTGGGGCGAGGATCCAGCCAACGGACAGGTGCGCGGGCGCGTCTTCCGCCATCCGCGCCTCGGCATCACGTTCACCGCGCCGGAGGGGTTCGTGCTCGACAATACCAGCCAGGCGGTGCTCGGCGTCTCCAGCGGGGGGGAACTGGCGCTGCGGCTCGATGCCGTGGAGCTGGACGTCACCATGCCGCTCGACACTTTTCTGGCTTCCGGCTGGATCAACGGCGTCACGACGGAAAGCACGACGCTTACCAGCATCAACGGCCTGCCGGCCGCGACCGGCGTCGCGCGGGGCAAGGAGTGGACCTTCTATCTTGGCGCGGTCCGGCTCGACAAGACGGTCTTCCGTCTCGTCATCGCCACGCGCCAGCCCGATGCGCGGATCGAAAGCGAATTCCTGACGGCGTTCGAGAGCCTGCGCCAGATGACGCCGGCCGAGATCCGTGCGATCCGGCCGTTGCGCATCCGCGTCGTGACCGCCTCGGCGACGGACACGCCGGAAACCCTGGCGGCACAAATGGCGACCTCGACCATGGCGCTCGAGCGGTTCCGCGTCCTCAACGGCCTGCGTCCCGGCCAGCCGCTGACGGCGGGCGAGCGTTACAAGCTGATCTCGGAATAGCGAGGGGGCACCCAAACGACGACAGCCGATCCCGCGGGACCGGCTGTCGTTATCTCTAGGGCGATACGCCCGGCATGCCGCCGGGTCTTTCATCCACCGGCGCGAGGCGGCAAAACGACCCGGCTGCGCCGTCCTCGGATGGCGCTCGGATTGCCTTGCGTTCGCATCGGTAGGGGATCAGGCAGCTTCGTCTTCCAGCTCCGCGGGAGCCTGCTCTTCGTTCGCGGCCTTCTTGGCCGGACGGCGAGGAGACTGGGCGAGGGCGGTCTCGACGATGCGCATGGCTTCGGTGTCGGTGCCGCCGTTGACGGCCGCGATTTCGCGCACGATCCGATCGATCGCGGCTTCATAAAGCTGGCGCTCGCTATAGGATTGCTCGGGCTGCGATTCCGAACGGTGCAGGTCGCGCACGACCTCGGCGATCGCGATCAGGTCGCCGGAGTTGATCTTGGATTCGTATTCCTGAGCGCGGCGCGACCACATGGTGCGCTTGATGCGCGCGCGTCCGGTAAGGGTTTCCAGCGCCTTGTCGACGAGCGAACCCTCCGCGATCTTGCGCATTCCAACGCTGGCGGCCTTGGCGGTGGGCACACGGAGAGTCATCTTGTCCTTTTCGAAGGAGATCACGAACAGTTCGAGCGTACAGCCCGCTACGACCTGCTCCTCGATGGCGATGATCTGACCAACGCCGTGGGCAGGATAGACAATCGACTCACCGGTCTTGAAACCCAGGCGCTGGGCAGTCTTCTTGGCGTTGTTCATAGTTGTGGTTGCCTCCTTCTCGCTCCACAAGGGATGCGACATGCTCGTGGCGAGATGGCGTCCGGACAACGACTGACCGCTCGCAGCCCTTGAAAAATGGCCGCACGCAAATACGACATGCGCGACACGATGCATACCGCCCTATGACAGCAGCACCAAGCCGTCATGCCGTTCATGTCAGTCCGTTGATTGTTGAACCGCTACCAAGTCCGGGCAGCATGCCTCACCACAAAACCGATCAATAAAAATCAGCATAACATAACGCTTGGTAGAAATCAAAATTGTTAACATCTCTCCCACGCCCGCCGCCTGGGGAGCGTCTGCTATGCGGCATCTGCACGTAAATGAAATCAAATAACACTTTCAGGCAACGTTCATGCATTCGAAGCATGGCGGAAGTAAGGCGTCCACGCTCCATCGCAAGGCATCGTCAGCGAATCGGTCTTGTGGCCAATAGCTTAGCGAGGCCGGATTGCAGCAAGATGACAACACGCGACGGACCGGGGGCGGCGCTTTCCGCGGTTCATCGGAGGCGCCGAAACGGTCCGGATTCCGAAGGCGCGGCCGACCTGCGACAGTCAGTCGCCCTCGCCGGCCTCCGGGGAGAAATATTGCTCGAGCTTCTCGGGTACGCCGTCGAACTCCGCAGCTTCGGGCAGGGGGTCCTTCTTCTGAGTGATATTGGGCCAGATCTTGGCATAATCGGCATTCAGCTTGAGCCATTTCTCCAGGCCGGGTTCCGTGTCCGGGCTGATGGCTTCGGCAGGGCATTCGGGCTCGCACACGCCACAGTCGATGCACTCGTCCGGGTGAATGACGAGCATGTTCTCGCCCTCGTAGAAGCAATCGACGGGACAAACTTCAACGCAATCCGTGTACTTGCACCGAATGCAATTGTCGGTGACGACGTAGGGCATTCACCTCTCCTGCCGTCGGCACCCGGACGGAATCCGGCGGGCCGACATCGCGATAGACCGTTCGACGCGTTAGGAGGCATCACCGTTTCACCGAAACCGTGAAACCCCTCACTTCGTTATTTCAAGCGCATGCCGGCCGATCAGACGACTCGATCCGACCGGAGAGCGCTCAAGGGTGAAACGGACATGTCCCGCGCGAGAAAACATGTCGATTCATCAGGTTGCCGCCGCCGACGCCTCATCGCGACGGCTGCTGCGTGACTTGCCGGTACGATAGCGCATTGCGTCGATAGAGCAAGTAAAGCTCTCTGCGCACCCCACGGCGCAGAAGGCCGTGACGCTATGTTTCCCGATATATCTGGACTGCTTCCAAACTGGTCCTCTAGCGATAATCGTCGTCGGGCGCAAGAGCGTCGTCGTCTTCGCCGATATCAGGATTTCGCATGGGTCCGGCGTCTCCGGCCGGCCCGTCCTCGCCCACCCCGTCCTCACCCGCCGCCTGCCCTGGCCCGGCAGGAGCGCTGAGCAGCTTGTACAGGCGGCGCGCATCCGGCGCCGAGCCGCGCCTCTCGGCGAAGTCCGCGACCTCGATCACGATGGTGGCGTGCGCGAGCGCCAGCGTCAGAATGTCACCCGCCCGCACCTTCTTGGAGGGATCCGTCACCCGCCGGCTGTCGATGCGGACATGGCCTTCGCTCACCAGCCGCGCCGCAAGCGTGCGCGTGCGGGCCATCCGGGCGTGCCACAGCCACTTGTCGAGGCGCTGTCGGAAAGGGGCCGCGGTTTCGGGCAAGAGCGCTCCTGACCGGAGCGCAGCCTGATCCACCGGGATCGGATTGCGCTCCTCGATGTTGCGATTGGGGCGGGTGCCGACCGGATTCCTGCCGGCCGGAACGCGCTTCCGGGCAGCGGACTTTAGCGCGGGTCCCTTGCCGCCGCCCTATCCTGTTGTCGTCACATGATTGCGTCGGCCCTCGGCATGCCCTTGCCCGAAGGCGTCTCGATTGTCCGCGGCCCCGCGCCGGGATGGTTCATTCCGGGATGCTTCATTCCTTGTCGTTGCCGCGCGATTCGAGCGCCTGCTTGAGGACGGCGAGCTTGGCGAAGGGCGAGTCCGGATCGGGCGCGCGCTCGTGACGTGGCGCGGCGTTCTTGCGGTCCTGCCAGGATTTGGACTGGGACCCCTTGCCGTAGGACCCATGGCCCTGCGCCGGCTTGCCGTGAGGCCCGCCCTGTCCCCGGCCGCCGCCGCCGTTGCGGTTGCGGCCGAACCCGCGTCCATCGCCGGCGCCCTCGCGCGTGCCGTCTTCCTGTCCGCCGCCGCGGGAACGCGAGGCGTCGCTATAGGCGTCGAGCCGCCGCTGCCGCTCCGGCCGTTCGTGACGCTGCGGCGCGCCGGCTTCGCCGGACTGCGGCGGGCCATCGTGGCGCCTGTCCTGCCGTTGGTGCCCGGCCGCGTCGCCGGCGCCCTGCTGGCGCTGATGGCCACGCCCGCCTGCGCCCCTGCCGCGCCTGTCGCCCTGCCGCTGATGGCCGGGCTGATGCCGATGCGGACGCCAGACCTCGATCTCGACGATCTCGGCAGGCTCCTCCTTGCCGGACGCTTCTTCGGCAGCCGTTGCTTCCTCGGCAGCCGTTTCGGCGACGCGGTCCGCCGGTGCTTCCGCGCTGGCCTCTGGCGCCGGCTCTGCCGGCTGCTGCGGCTCCTCTGCCGGCTCTTGCGCGGTCTCCTGCGGCCCCTCCGGGGCAGGCGGCGCAGGCGCGGTCTCGGCGCCGCCCTCGACCACCGGAGCCGGCGTCTCCTCGCCGTCCGCAGCCGCGACAGCGACGGCCGCGTCCGTGCTGTCCGCCGGCGGTTGCTCGGGGGAGGGGGCGGATTGGTCCGCCGTCACCTCGGCAGCGGGTGCTTCGACCGAGGGTTCATCGGCGGCGGAGGGCTGCCCGTCGGCAGCAGCGGCGGTGGTCGAGGGGTCCGTTCCCGCGTCCGTTCCTGCGGCCGCTTCCGCTTCCGCCGCCTGTGCCGGCTGCTGAGCCGGCTCTGCCGGTTCCTGCGCGGCGGGCGCCGAGATGAGGCGCGGGGCGGGCACCAGTGCCACGGTGATCGCCGGGCCGGGGCGTTTTTCGATGACATAGCCGAGCGAGCGGAGAATCGAGGCGAAGTCCTCGCCGGCGCATCCGGCAAGCGACGTCATGGCCACCGTCACCACGAAGCCGTCGCCGTCGGCGGCTCCCGCTGGCGGCTCGCCGGGCGTGACGCCGGGCCGGTACGCGATGGCGGGACGGATGAGGTCCGCCAGGCGCTCCAGAATGTCGACGCGCAGCACCCGCTCGCCGCAGACGCGAAAACCCGCTGCCCGATAGAGGCCCTTGGCGATCTCCGGCGTCACCTTGAACGAGGTGCGGCCCGAGGAGGCGAGATGGGCGATGTCGTCGATGCCGGGCTGGTCGAGGCCACCGTGCTTCAGGGCCCACAATTGGGTCGCGAGCGCGCGCGGCGCGGGTTTCAGCAGCTGCGGGATGTAGAGATGGTACGCCCCGAAGCGCACGCCGAACTTGCGCAGGACAGCGCGGCTCTCCTGATCGAGGCTCTTGACGTCCTGCGCGACGCGCGAGCGCTCCAGCACGCCGAGCGCCTCGGCGATCTGGAAGGCGATGCCGCGCGCAAGCCCCGTGACTTCCTCGGCATTCTCCAGGAGGTCGAGCGAGCCGAGCAGCTTCGTCACATGCGCCTTGAGCCAGGTTGCGAGCCGGGCCTCCACCTTCTCGCGCGCGCCGGCGGCCAGCGTATCGTCCGCGACGATGCGCTGGCCGGGCGACAGCAGCTTCTCGCCCTCGACGAGACGCGCGACGGCGTCGCCGTTCCAGCGGATCACGCCGTCGTTGGAGAGCACGAAGGAATCGTCGCCGCTCGCCGCGAGCTTTTCGGCGCGGGCCTCTATCTCACCGGTGAGCGCCTTCTGGGCGGCGGCGCGCAGCGCCTTGGCCTCCTGTCCGTTGACCTGTCCTTCCGCTTCCGCATCCGGCGCAAACTGGAATCCCTGCAGGCGGCCAATGTGTTGGCCTTCGACCAGGACATCGCCTGCAGTGGTGACTTCGGCTTCGAGCATCGCATTCTCTCTCAGGCGGCGCATCAGTACGCTGGTGCGGCGATCCACGAAGCGGCTGGCGAGCCGCTCGTGCAACGCATCGGATAGTCTGTCCTCTACCTGACGTGTCACGTTCTGCCAATGGTCCGGATCACGCAACCAGTCAGGTCTGTTCGCCACGAATGTCCAGGTGCGCACCTGCGCGATGCGCCCTGAAAGCGTGTCGATATCGCCGTCGATCCTGTCGACATGCCGGATCTGACGGGCGAACCAGTCGTCGGCGATCGCGCCGTCACGCATCAACGACTGGTAGATGGTTCCGACGAGTTCGGCATGCGCAGCGGACGCGACTTTCCGATAGTCGGGAACCTGACAGACCTCCCACAGTCTTTCAACCGCGCTTTTGCCCCGCGCGACGTCGCGGACGCCAGAATCGCGCGCCAGCACGTCGAGCGCCGCCACGTCCTCGGCGATGGGCGCGCGTGTCAGCCCCGGCTCGCTGGGCGTCGCGGCGAGACTCGCCTGCAGATGGGCGACTGTGCCGAAATCGAGATCGGGGTTGCGCCATTGCAGGATGCGCACGGGCTCGAACAGATGGTCCTCCACCGCCTCGACCATCTCGGCGTCGAAGGCCTCGGCCCGGCCGGTGGTGCCGAAGGTGCCGTCCTTGAGGTGGCGGCCGGCGCGCCCGGCGATCTGCCCGATTTCCGACGGGTTGAGCGGCCGGAAGCCGAAGCCGTCGAATTTTCGCGTCGAGGCGAAGGCCACGTGGTCGACATCGAGATTGAGGCCCATGCCAATGGCGTCGGTGGCGACGATGTAGTCCACGTCGCCGGACTGGTAGAGCTCCACCTGTGCGTTGCGCGTGCGCGGCGACAGCGCGCCGAGCACCACCGCCGCGCCGCCGTGCTGGCGGCGAATCAGTTCGGCGATCGCATAGACCTCTTCGGCGGAGAAGGCGACGATGGCCGAACGGCGTGGCAGGCGCGTGATCTTCTTCTCGCCGGCGAAGGAGAGCTTCGACAGCCGGGGCCGCGAGACGATGTTGGCGCCGGGCAGCAGCTGCTCCACCAGCGGGCGCATGGTGGCGGCGCCGATCACCAGCGTCTCCGCCCGCCCGCGCTGGTTCAGCAGCCGGTCGGTGAACACGTGGCCGCGGTCGAAGTGGCTCGCAAGCTGGATTTCGTCGATGGCGCAGAACGCCACGTCGATGTCGCGCGGCATGGCCTCGATGGTGGCGATCCAGTAGCGGGCATTGGCGGGCTTGATCTTTTCCTCGCCGGTGATGAGCGCCACGGCCCCCGTGCCCGCCCGCTCGGCGACCCGGTTGTAGACCTCGCGCGCCAGGAGCCGCAGCGGCAGGCCGATCATGCCGCTTTCGTGCGCCAGCAGCCGCTCGATGGCGAGATGCGTCTTGCCGGTGTTCGTCGGCCCCAGCACGGCGGTGACGCCACGTGCGCGCACACGCGCTGGCAGCGAGCGGGGAAGGAGGTTAAGCGCCATGAGGGAAGGACGATACTCCGGAGCCGGCCGCTCGCCGGGCGTTCTTTTCCAGACAATGGGGCCGCCAGTTCATGCGGGTGCCTTGCTTCTGCCGGGACTCGCGGATGACATCCGCCCCGGATAAAACGTGCGGGATTCGCCCACCATGCCGGAATCGCGAATGCCACTAGGCATGTGTAGCATATTGACGCCGCGAGGCCAGCATCGTGATTTCCACGGCTTCCGATCGGCATTCGGCCAGGCCGTGCCTGACGATGCGACGGGCATTCACCATGGAGAATGAACGTGGCCGGAACGAAAGCGGCCCGAATCGCACACCACGCCGGAATCGGTATCTGTTCACCTTGACAAGCCTTACAGGCCGGTATCCGTGTAGGCTCGGCGAATCGTCTCAGTTGCTCGCCTGCTGTTCACGCGGGGACCGGGAGGCGGGTGCGAGATCGGGCGTCGCCGTGCCGCCGGGAAAACGCGTCGCCTCGATCACCACGAGGCCGATGGGCGAGCGCACGGATATCCGATAGGGCAGGAACAGCCGGCCGCCCGGAGCGGGGGCGAGCCACAATTCGATGTTGCGGTTGTTTTCCATGAACCTGATGTCGGCGCGGTCGGGCACGTGGCCGGCGATCGACCGGTAGCGTCCCGAGCACACGGAAACCGTACCGGAGAAAGCGCGGCCGTTGATCTTGTGTGCCCGGACGAACGACAGCGGGACGTCGAATCGCGCCGAACCGTCGAAGAGCGGCAGCGTGCGGTTGCATGCCGCCGGATCGCCGGCCTCCGCGTGCCCGGCTACCGGCATCAGCAGCGCGCTCACGGGATCGACGATGTTGCGGGTGTCCGCGTCGCGCAGCGGGACGCGGTTCTGGCGTGCGGGCACCGGCGGCGTCACCTTCAGCGCCCGCACCGTGCCTTCGCTGAGCGCCATGCGCACGCTCACCGATTTGTTCCCCGACGCCGTGGTCACGGCGAAGGTCGCCGGGCGCACGGTGTCGCCCGCCAGCCTGCCGGTGGCGCTGCCCGCTCCCTTGCCGTCCGTCATGACGCCGGCAAGCCCGGTCAGGCGCGTCCATACCTCGGTCTTGTACCTGTCTCCGTCGAGGGTGAACCTGAGCTGCGCCACGCCGATCTGCATGCCCATCAGGGTGACATCGTAACGGCTTTCGAATGTCGCGGTCCTGTCATCCGCCCGCGCCTCGGCCGTCTGGAGGGGGATGGCGGGAAGGGACAGCCCCATCAAGCCCGCCGCCAGGAAAAGTTGCCGCATCATACGCTGATACTCCCTGACCGAAAGCCGGGACGGCGGACGGAAAACCGCAGCCGCACAGCTCTGTCTCTTCAGTTCATGCACCAAATTCATCCAGAAACGGAACCCGTTCCCGGTCTGATGCGCTATCGCCGGGATGCCCGCCGCGGCTGCGCGGCAGCCGGTGTCGGGCAGGCGGCCGGATCTGGCGGAATCATTGTTGTCCAAACACGCGCAACAGAATCGCCCACTATGGATAACGATCTGTAAACACGCCGGGTGTTTCTTCCACATGGCGGCGAGAGCGTGGTTTTCATCCCGATGCCCCTAACTGCCGGCCGTTTGCGTCATTCGCATGACAAAGCGGCGCGTCCGCCTTGACGCGGATGGCGCTCATACACTATACACGCCCATCTTTCATGGGACATGGGATGTCCGCGCTCCCGGCGGCAACGTCGGGCTTTTGCCGTTACGCGGTTGTTTGCGTCCGGCGCGGGGCGCCCCACAAGCACTAACTTAAGGATCATCGTCATGGCGCGCCGCTGCGAACTGACGGGTAAGGCCGTTCTCGTCGGCCATCTCGTAAGCCACTCGAACCGCAAGACCAAGCGTCGGTTCCTTCCCAACCTCGTCAGGGTGACGCTGCAGTCGGAGACGCTGGATCGTTCCGTGCGTCTGCGCATCAGCGCCTCGGCGCTGCGCTCCGTCGAGCACCGCGGCGGCCTCGATGCCTTCCTGATCAAGGCCGGCGAGGAGGAACTGTCGCTCGGCGCGCGCGCGCTGAAGCGCGAGATCACCAAGAAGCACGCCGAAGCGGCCGTGAACTGAGCTTCGTCCGGCCGGGCATTCTCATGAGCAGCGTCGGTGACGAGTTCAGGTGGTTGTGGTGGCCCGTGGCCGCCATGGCCGCTGTTGTCGTCGCATCAAACATTGCCGTTCAGTACCCGTTCACGCCCTGGGGCCTGCAGGATTACCTGACCTGGGGCGCGTTCACCTATCCCGTGGCGTTCCTGATCACCGATCTGACCAACCGCCGATTCGGCGTTCGGGCGGCGCGCCGCCTCGTGGCGGTCGGGTTCATGATCGCCGTGGTCGTCTCCGCGGTCCTGTCGGAGCCGCGCATCGCCGCCGCATCCGGCATCGCGTTCCTCGCCGGCCAGTTGCTCGACGTCTCGGTCTTCAACCGCCTGCGCCGTCTCGTCTGGTGGCGCGCGCCGCTGGCGTCCGGCCTGATCGGTTCGGCCGTCGACACGGCGCTGTTCTTCACGCTCGCCTTTGCCGGCGTTGTCACCGACGTGGCGGTGTACGGCCTCGCGGGCTGGAGCGTGGCTGCACCCGTGTGGATGGCCTGGGCGGTGACCGACTTTCTCGTCAAGGTCGCCATGGCGCTGCTGATGCTCGTGCCCTACGGCGCGCTGCTGCGTGTCGTCGTGCCCGTCGACGTCCCGCGCGTGCGCGGCTGACGCCTGCCGGCGGCATGAAAAGCAAAAGCCGGTCAGGCGACTGACCGGCTTTTTGTTTCGATCGGCAGGTCAAGCGCCCCGACGTCAGCCGGCGCGCCGGCGCGTCCCAAAGCCCTGCCGCGGCTGGCCGTGGCTTTCTTCGAACAGCTCCGCCAGCTTGTCGGTCATCGCGCCGCCGAGTTCCTCTGCGTCCACGATGGTCACCGCGCGCCGGTAATAGCGCGTCACGTCGTGCCCGATGCCGATGGCGATGAGCTCCACCGGCGAGCGCGTCTCGATCTCCTCGATGATGGCGCGCAGGTGCCGTTCCAGATAATTGCCCGGATTGACCGACAGGGTCGAATCGTCCACCGGCGCGCCGTCGGAGATCACCATCAGGATACGGCGCTGTTCGGGCCTCCCGAGCAGCCGCTTGTGCGCCCAGTCGAGCGCTTCGCCGTCGATGTTCTCCTTCAGGAGCCCCTCGCGCATCATCAGGCCGAGGTTGCGCCGCGCGCGCCGCCACGGCGCGTCGGCCGACTTGTAGATGATGTGGCGCAGATCGTTGAGGCGGCCGGGGCCGGGCAGCTTGCCGGCCTGCAGCCATGCCTCGCGCGATTGCCCGCCCTTCCAGGCGCGCGTCGTGAAGCCCAGGATCTCGACCTTCACCGCGCAGCGCTCCAGCGTGCGGGCGAGGATGTCGGCACAGGTCGCAGCGACCGTGATCGGCCGCCCGCGCATCGAGCCGGAGTTGTCGATGAGCAGCGTCACCACCGTATCGCGAAAATCCGTGTCCTTCTCGAACTTGAACGAGAGCGGCTGGAACGGATCGATGATGACGCGCGGCAGGCGCGCCGGGTCGAGAATGCCTTCCTCGAGGTCGAACTCCCACGCCCGGTTCTGCTGTGCCAGCAGGCGGCGCTGCAGGCGGTTGGCGAGGCGGGCGACGACGCCCTGCACATTGGCGATCTGCTTGTCGAGATAGGCGCGCAGCCGCGCCAGCTCGTCGGCGTCGCACAGCTCTTCCGCCGTGATCACCTCGTCGAAGCGCGTCGTGTAGACCTTGTAGCCGGCGCCGCGCCATTCCTCGGCGTTGGCCTGCGGCGGGTTGCGCGCGGCGCCCGCTTCCTCGGCGTCCGACGATTCGCTCTCGTCGGGAATCTCGCCCGACGGCGCGTCCTCCGCCTCGCTGGAACCCTCCTCCATGTCGTCGGAGGCAGCGTCCATGGCGTCGATGCGCGCCTGCTCGGTCTCGGACTGCTGCTGCGCCTCGCCGTCGCTGCTCTCCTCCTCGCCCTGGGGCTCGTCGCGGTCGCCCTCGTCCCCCTCGTCGGGGTCCATGTTGGCGTCGTCGGCCATGTCGAGCGCGGCGAGCAGCTCGCGGATGTTGCGCGCGAAGGCGAACTGGTCGTCGATGTTGCCGCTCAGCTTGTCGAGATCCTTGCCGGCGCGCGCCTCGATCGTGTCCCGCCACAGCGAGACGATCTTCTCCGCGGCCTGCGGCGGCGGCAGGCCGGTGAGGCGCTCGCGCACCAGCAGCGACAGCGCGTCGGCGATCGGCGCATCGGCGCGGTCGGAGACGTCCTCGTAATTGCCGCGGTGGTAGCGGTCCTCCAGCATGGCGGTGATGTTCGCGCCGACCCCGCTCATGCGCCGCGCGCCGATGGCCTCCACCCGTGCCTGCTCGATGGCGTTGTACACTTCGAGCGCCGCGGCACCCTCGGGCGCGAGCTTCTGGTGCACGGCCTTGTTGTGGACCGCAAGCCGCAGCGCCATGGAATCGGCATTGCCGCGCATGACGGCGATATCGCCGGGGGAGGGGCGGCGCGGCGGTTCCGGCAGGCGGGCGCGCTCGTCGGTCAGCGACGGGCGGTCGCTGGAATACGTCACCTCCAGCTCGCGCGCCGCCTGGCCGGCGATGCCGCGCAGCGCGCTGGCCACAGCCTGCTTGATCGGTTCCGTCACGTTCGGCTGGGCATTGGCGCCCCGCCTATGGTTGGTGATGGTCATCGCGCCCGGTACTTCTGGTGCTCATCCGATCCGTTACGTTACGACAGCGCCACGTTGGCGGCGGACTCCGGCAGTTCCTTGCCGAAGCAGCGCTGGTAGAACTCGGCCACCAGCGGGCGCTCGGTCTCGTCGCACTTGTTGAGGAACGTCAGCCGGAAGGCGAAGGCGAGGTCGCCGAAGATATCGGCGTTCTCGGCCCAGGTGATCACCGTGCGCGGGCTCATCACGGTCGACAGGTCGCCGTTGATGAAGGCATTGCGTGTGAGCCCGGCGAGGCGCACCATGCGGTTGACGGTCTCGCGCCCCTGGGTGCTGCGGTAGTTGTGCACCTTGGCGACGACGATCTCCACTTCCTTGTCGTGCGGGAGATAGTTGAGGGTAGCGACGATCGACCAGCGGTCCATCTGGCCCTGGTTGATCTGCTGCGTGCCGTGATAGAGGCCGGAGGTGTCGCCGAGCCCCACCGTATTGGCGGTGGCGAACAGGCGGAAGGCCGGATGCGGGCGGATGACGCGGTTCTGGTCGAGCAGCGTCAGGCGGCCCGACACCTCCAGCACGCGCTGGATGACGAACATCACATCCGGGCGGCCGGCGTCGTACTCGTCGAACACCAGCGCGACGTTGTTCTGCAGCGCCCACGGCAGGATGCCGTCGCGAAATTCCGTCACCTGGTGGCCGTCCTTGACGACGATGGCGTCCTTGCCGACGAGATCCACGCGGCTCACGTGGCTGTCGAGGTTGACACGCACGCACGGCCAGTTGAGGCGGGCGGCCACCTGCTCGATATGGGTCGACTTGCCGGTGCCGTGATAGCCCGTGATCATGACGCGGCGGTTGCGCGCGAAGCCGGCCAGGATGGCGAGCGTCGTCTCGCGGTCGAAAAGGTAGTCCGGATCGACGTCCGGCACGTGCTCGTCCGGCTCGGCGAACGCGGGAACCTCGAGATTGGAGTCGATGCCGAAAGTCTCGCGCACGGAAAGCGTCAGTGTCGGCACTTTCAGATCGGCGAGCTGATCCGTCTTGTTCGTTGTTGTCTGCTGCATAAGTCCTCGCTCCCGCGGACAGGCGGACCGTGGACGGTATTTCACACGCAATCCGACTCAACCGCAATCCGCACGGCTGGCAGGACGATAACGGACCCGGACAGGGCCGCCAAGCCCCCGGGATCTGCGTCAAAGCTTATCCAGCCATGCAAACTGCGGATTTATTGCCGCAAAGGAAATGTAATTTCAACCATTTTCACATAAATGACGCGATTTTTTGCGGAGCGACCCGACGCGCCGGGACAATCGGCGGCGAAATCGTGACGGCGACTCAGGCGCCGGCGGCGGTGAGCAGATCGAGCTGCTCGGCCGAGAGCGTCAGGCGCACCCCGCGGATCAGGCCCTCGAGCTGTGCCGGCGAGGTGGCCGAGGCCAGCGGCGCGGTGATGCCGGGGCGGGAGACGAGCCACGCCAGCGCGATCTCGGCAGGGGCGGCGCCGGTTTCCGCCGCCACCTCGTCGAGGGCGGCGAGGATCCTGAGGCCGCGCTCATCAAGGTAGCGCCGCACGCTGTCGCCGCGCGCGCCCTTGAGGTCGGCCTCCGTGCGGTACTTGCCGGTGAGGAAGCCGGCCGCCAGCCCGTAGTAGGTAATGGCGCCGAGGCCCTCGCGCAAGACGATGTCCTGCACCGCGCCCTCATAGGCGTCGCGCTTGTGGAGGTTGTATTCGTTCTGGATCGTCTGATAGCGCGGCAGGCCCTTGTCGCGGGCGAGGTCCAGCGCCTCGGTCAGCAGGGCGGCGTCGTAGTTGGAGGCGCCGATATGGCGCACCTTGCCGGCCTTGATGAGCCTGCCGTAGGCACCGAGCGTTTCCTCCTGCGTCACGGTGGGGTCGGGCCAGTGGCTCTGGTAGAGGTCGATGTAATCGGTCTGCAGCCGCGTCAGCGAGGCCTCCACGGCCTGTTCGATCCATTTCGCGGAAAGGTCCTTCTTGCCCTGACCGACGTCGGAGCCGACCTTGGTGAAGATGTGCACCATGTCGCGGTTGCCGCGCGCCTTGAGCCAGCGGCCGATGATCTTTTCGCTCTCGCTGTCGTTGCCGGGCACCCAGCGCGAATAGACGTCGGCGGTGTCGATGGCGGTGAAGCCTTCCGCCACGAAGGCGTCGAGGAGCGCGAAGGAGGTCGCCTCGTCGGCGGTCCAGCCGAAGACGTTGCCGCCGAACACCAGCGGGGCGATCTCGATATCGGTCCGGCCGAGGCGGCGGGTCGCGGGTCGAGGGGCGGTGGTTTCGAAGGAGGCGGCTTGGTCTGTCATGGCGGGCTCCCGGCAGGCGGACGCGCGACCGCCCGCCGGGTGCGGACAGCGGCGGCAGGCTGATCGGCAACGATACAATTTTTATAGAGTATCAGCCTTTGCCGTCATGTACAGCCGGACGCGCATACCCCGAACGCATGGCCGCGTTGCTGGAGAGACGGTCCGTCTCCGGCAAGGGCACCCCGCCGCCTCCGGGACGCGGGCGCTTGCGCGGCGCGGGGGCGGTCATTCAGCTAACTCTTCCGGCACGAGAGCTGTTTTGTATTCACGATATTCTACATATTTTTCCTGTATATGTTGCTCTATCGATATGTTTCTACTCTCGGCATCTTTATGGATTTGCTCAACGAAGCCTTGTATGTCCTTACGTCCCCATTTCGTGATACTTGCGGGATTGATCGTGCCACCGGCCCGAAGATTCTCCCACTTGCCAAGATTATTCTGGCCGGTGGACGTCTTGCCGAAATATTTGGCCAACTTGCTGAATACCCTTGCAATTTTTGCTAACCAACCCTCGACCGGCGGCTCATTATAGAAGCGGTATAACTCGAAAGCAGGCTCGTCCCATCCCGGGAGAGCCAGGTCGCTACCTCCGGCTCCGCCAGCGGCGGCCGAGTTTGCCGTTTCCTCGGCCTTGTTGGCATCCTTTACCCCGAGCCACGTATCGAGGCTTGCGTTGAGGGCTTCGACGGTGAATGTCTTGTCCTTGTCCAGATCTCCATCCAGCCATAAGGTGTCCAGGGCCGTCTCTTTCAGCCCCCCTTGGCCGCCCAGAACATGCGCAAGGTATCCGGATATAACATTGACTGATGTTGCTATATCGGCAGCGTTTCCTTCTGCGTCAAGTAAGCGATCGAGTATTGAATGTGCGGTTTCATCGTCGAATCTCCCTTTAAGCTTCTCTAATTCCTTATTCGCAATAGAGTCTTGCAAAGAGGAGATGACCACATTCCGGGTGCGCTCGATAATCTCATCCTTGCCGATAGGTACTCCGTCCGGCGGTGGCCGGAGGAATTCGGCCAGCAAGGTCAATGCCACTGTTTTCGGATCATCGGCGGCTGCAGGATTTTTCCTGTGATATGTAGCTATAGCCTCGCGCACATTCTTGAACGTCGCATTGTAGTCGGTCTTGGTCTTGTCAGACGGGGATTCACCCGTAACCACGGACGGGGAAGTGGCGGCGACGTTCGTGTCAGGCGTTTGATCGCCAGAATGTGTGTCGGTAATGCCGGATGCGTTGACCTGTTGCGCCGACAGAGACGCGTCGCCGCCACCGAGCCCGCTCAGCAGCGATGTTGTGAGAGCCTCGCGGAAGGCTTCCCGTGTCTCGAACTTGCTCACGTCGGGGACCTGAATGCCTCTGTCCCTGACTTGCTTGGTCATAGCGTCAACAATGGACGACAAATTGACGTTTGCATCGGATTGAGATGTGCCATCCTCAATTTTGCTTATGAAGCCATCTAGTGCCGTAAACACATTATATCTGATCCCAGGATCAAGGCCTATTTCATTGAAGATAGTTTCAAAATCATCTCTTATTTCTTTTAGAGCTGGTATAGCGTCTGTCGAATAAAATCCTTCCAGCCCGATGTCGTCCGCCAGCAGCTCATGCTTCTGGGTTTGCTGGGCGTCCAGGTCATACTCCTTAAGCCGTTCTCTTAGTGGAACGCTTTTATCGCCTAAGCTGTCAGAATCATCATCTAGCCCATCAGAATTAAAGGTGCCGTAATCTATACGATGGCCTCTTTCAGAGGCAGGGACTGATTGCATATCGACTGACTGTGACGGCCGAGGAGAAAGCTCATTCGCTAAATCGTCACGGTCGGTCAATGGTGCGTCGGCTTCCACCCCGGAAAGAAAACTCTCAAGTTCCTTATTGCCGAAAAGTGGCATATCGTCATCCGTAGGATTGACGGACCTGCGAGCGTTCACAGAAAAAACATCATGTAAGCCTTTGGCTGTGCCTAAGTCTTGAGTGATTTCCTCGTCGGTAAACTCCATAGGTAAAGAGGAGTCTAGGTTGAAACCCGAACCTATCGTGTTCGATATGACTTCTCCGACACCGTTGACAGTCACAGTTGCTAGCGTTGCGATAGTGTTTACAACATTCCTGCCGAAATTTAATGCGGCGGAACCCACTATGCTGGCACTTAAATTGGGCCACCATTTTTCTTCCGGACTGTTGGGAGGTGTATCCCTTTGCGCTATCGTGTTTCCGCCCATGTTTCCCCTTGGGGAACCTAACCCCTCACTGTCCTGAACCTGCAGTTGCTCCAATGGCCCCAACTGCAAACGACCCTGCACCTGAGTCATCCCAACTTCCTCAATCCTTGTCCCGCCGTGCCGCCGTCATACCCGCCACACGAGTTCGCCTGTAACGGCGGGTGGCGGGGCGGTGAGATGGGTGGGGCGGGCGACGCCGTTATGCAGCAGACCGGTTTCTTGGGCCGGACCGTTCAGGCCGCCGTCTTCCGCCGCGGGTTCCGGCGTGTCGCCCTCCGGCCTATTTCCTGCCTGCTCGCCGTCGACGGGCGGAGGGTTGCGCTTGAGGGCGGTCATCTGCTCCACCAGCGTTTCCATGGCGTCGCGAAGCTGCTGCCCCGTCGCCTTCACGGGCACCGTGTCCGTCAGCACCAGGGCGTTGCGGCGCGGGTCGATGGCGAAGGGCAGGGCGTCGCCACGCCTCACGGCCGCCGCGTTCTGCGCCAGCAGGCGGCGGAAATAGCCGGAGAGGTCGGGCGAGTCGCGCTCCGCCGGCAGCTCCGCCACCTCGCCGTGGAGCCGCAGGAAGCCACCGTCGCCGAGCGTGGCGATGCAGGCGATGTGCTCCGCGCCGATATCCAGCCAGCAGCAGTCGTCATCGCCGAAATAAAGCGACGGCAGGCCGACAAGCCGGCCGAAATCCGCCAGCAGCGCCACGGCCGTCCGCGACGCGCCCTGCGGTGCATGATGGACGGGCGCATGAGAAGCGGGCCGATGCGGGGCCGGTTCGTGAACCGCCGGACCATGGGCAACTTCCGCGGCGCCCGCCACCACAGCGTCGCGGCCGTCCGCACCGTGAACGTTGCCGGGAGAAAGAGCCTGATCCGCCATGACGCCTGCCTTCATCAATGAAACAAGACTGAAGTATAGATATGTAAAATCCGGCCATGCGGGCCCTGGCCACAAGCATGCCATACCTCTCCCGCGCCACTGTGCCGTTTGGCACAATGATGCCCGATTTTTGCCCGATTCCAGGTTGTGTTCCGCTGCCGGAGTGCCATTTGCGGGTCGGCCATTTGCAGGTCCGCCGTTTACCTGAGCGCCCGCCCGACGGCTGCATCCGGCCTGATGCCGCAGGAGGCCGGCCTCGGCCGTCAGCCGATGTCGTCCTTGCCGGGGAGTTCGTACAGGGGGGCGTCCAGCGGTTCGTCCACGGGTCCGCCTCGGAATTGATCCAAAGGCCCGCCCGGGAATTCCCTCAAGGGGTTCGCCTCGGGATCCAGGTGAAGATCGTATCGCGGAGGGTATTGAGCCGGGTATTCGGCAAGCGGGTTCACGGGATGGCCTGTGTCAGGCGCGTCCTCGTCCGGTTCCGGCCACCGTCGCCCTCAAGGAGTCGACGGTCAGCGGCCGGTTGGCGGGATGCAGGTGCCTGACGCGCGGCCAAAGCGTCAGAATGTCGCTGACGGCGCGCCGCTGCCATTGAGTGCGCCTGCCGCCGCGCACCACCGGCAGCCGCTTGCCCCTACGGCCTTCCTCCGGCAGGGTGCCCCGAGGGGCAGAAAACGCGTCGGCGGTGAAACATCCGGCCCCGGAAAACGGCAGGCGATCGGAAGAAGCAGAATAAACAGTCGACATTATATTGTCCCATTATCTAATATTATTCCAATAATCGTACAATTAGGACTATAAAAATACATCATTGTCCGGTCCGGTCAACCGCCGAACAGGCGCTCGAAGAAGCTCTTCTCCCGCTGCGGCGCGGGCTGGCGCACGGTCTGCGGCGGCGCGGGCCGGGCAGCCTCGATCTGGCGCGCCACTTCCGGCGGCGGCGGTTCGTCGGCGGGGGCGGTCCAGGGGCTGCCGGGGAGCGGCGCGGGCGCGACGCCCTTCAACGCCTCCACCATGAAGGCATGCCACGTCTCGGCCGGCAGCGAGCCGCCGGTGACGTTCTTCGTCGGGCTGTTGTTGTCGTTGCCAAGCCACACGCTGGTGACGAGGCCGCTGGTGTAGCCCACGAACCACGCGTCGCGCGTCTCCTGCGTGGTGCCCGTCTTGGCGGCGATCTCGTATCCCGCGATCGCGCCGCGCCGGGCGGAGCCGGAGGTGACGGCCTGATGCAGCATGTAGTTCATCATCGAGGCCTCGTCCTCGCCCATCACCCGGCCGAGGTCGAACGGCTGGCGCTGGTAGACGAGCCGGCCGTCGACGGTCTTCACGTCGCGGATGATCCACGGCGCCACGCCGGTGCCGCCGTTGGAGAAGGCGGCGTAGGCGGCGGTTAGCTCCAGCGGGCTCACCTCGGACGTGCCGAGCGCGATGGTGGCGTTGGCGGTCAGCGGCGAGGTGATGCCGAGCCTCTGCGCCGTCTCGGCGACCGTCTTCGGCCCCACCTCGACCGCGAGCTTCACCACGATGGTGTTGATCGAATGCGCCAGCGCCGAGGCGAGCGTCATCGGGCCGTTGTAATTGCGGCTGAAGTTGCGCGGCTGCCAGCCGCCGAAGTTCACCGGCTCGTCGACGCGCACGGTCGCGGGCGTCATGCCGCGCTCCAGCGCCGTCAGATACACGAAGGGCTTGAAGGCCGAGCCCGGCTGCCGACGGGCGGCGGTGGCGCGGTTGAACTGGCTCGCCGCGTAGTTGCGGCCGCCGATGAGCGCGCGGATCGCGCCGTCGTTCGACAGCGCCACGAGCGCCCCCTGCGACACACGCGCCTCCGTGCCCTTCTTGGCGATGACATCGGTGATGGCGCGCTCGGCGGCGTTCATCAGGGCGGGCTCGATGGTGGTGCGCACGACGATGTCGGTGTCCGCCGCGCCGATGAAGTCGTCGAGCACGTCCATGACGTAGTCGGCGGCGTAGTTGGCGCTGCCCGTGCCGCGCGGCTTCACCGCCTCGGCCGGCGTCATCAGCGCGTTCTTGGCCTCCTTGTCGGTGATGAAGCCCTGCTCCGCCATGCGGGCGAGCACGAGCTGGGCGCGCGCCTGCGCCGCCTGCGGGTTGCGCGTGGGCGAAAGCCTTGAGGGCGCCTGCACGAGCCCGGCGAGCATCGCCGCCTCGGCCAGCGTGACGTCCTTCGCCGGCTTGCCGAAATAGCGCAGTGCCGCCGCTTCCACCCCATAGGCGCCGGCGCCAAAATAGACCCGGTTGAGGTAGAGCGCCAGAATCTCGTCCTTGGTGTAATTCCGCTCCAGCCAGACGGACAGGATGGCTTCCTGGATCTTGCGCGAGACGGTGCGGTCCTGGGTGAGGAACAGGTTCTTGGCGAGTTGCTGGGTCAGCGTCGAGCCGCCTTGCGCCACGCCGCGCGCGGTGAGGTTGGCGGCGAGCGCGCGCGCCACGCCCATCGGATCGACGCCCCAGTGGTCGTAGAACCTGCGGTCCTCGATGGCGACGAACGCCTTCGGCAGATAGGGCGGCAGATCCTGGAGATTCACCGTCTGGCCGCCGGTGTCGCCCTTGTTGGCGAGCAGCGAACCGTCCGCCGCCAGCACCGCGATGTTGGGCGGCCGGCGCGGCACGGTCAGTGTGTCGATCGGCGGCAGCTGTGCGAAGTGATAGGCCACCACGCCAGTGACCGCGATCGTGCCCCAGATGCCGAGTACGAACAGCGTCGAGAACAGCGTGCCGATGAGCGAGCGCCTGCGGCCGGCCCGGCGCCTGCGGCGCGGCGCGGAAGCGGCCGTGCGGCCCGATCGCGCGCCGGCGCCGTTGCCGCCCGTCTTCCTGGCGCCTCGGCCGGCAGTGGCTGTTCCTTTACGCCGTGCGGTGGCCATGTCGGTGTCCTCGTCGATGATGTCGTCAACGTCGCCGTGAAGGGGGGCGAGGCGATCGTGCGTCGACACCCGCCAGTCGTCGGCCGTGGAATCGTGGCCGGGCGCGTCCGCGTCGAAATCGAAGCGCGGTTCCCGGCGCGTGCCGCCATGCCTGTCTGCGCCAATGCCGTTGCCGTCGTTCTTGCCCATCTCGTCCTTGCGCGCGCTGCTGTCCGTCACCGGCTTTTGCACCGGTCTTCTGCAGCAGCTTTTTGGCACTGTAAATGTGGCGGATTAAGGGGGCGTTGCCAGATGCGCCCCGCAGACGGCGCACCGGCAAGCGCCGGGTCCGCGCGCCAACCCGCAGGAATGCACGCAGTGCGACACCGGACTCTTTGAAGTCACGACAGAAATTGCGCATAACAAATCACGACGGGCAAAGAGCGAGTCTATTATGGATATTGCCCGTCATATACGTTAGGCGATCGTGTACAGTCTGGGGGCGTGAGTCGTTTCCCGACGTAAACAACTGATATCCGTCGTCATCGATTCCGTGGATAGGGTCATGTCTGCTGCGAGCGCCTCGAAAACCGCGATCATCACCGGCGTCACCGGGCAGGACGGTGCGTACCTCGCGCAATATCTCCTCGGGCTCGGCTACCGCGTGGTGGGGGCGGTGCGACGCACGTCGACGGAGAACTTCTGGCGGCTGTCCGAACTCGGCGTTCTGGGCGCGGAGCGGTTCGAGCTGGTCGATTTCGACCTCGGCGACACGGGAAGCGCGATCCGTCTCGTGTCCGACCATCGGCCGGACGAGCTCTACAACCTTGCCGCGCAGAGCTTCGTCAGCGTGTCGTTCCAGCAGCCGCTCGCCACGACGGACATGACGGGGCTCGGCGCGCTGCGGCTCCTGGAGGCGGTGCGGATCGCCAAGCCCGACACGCGTTTCTACCAGGCGAGCACGTCCGAGATGTTCGGCAAGGTTGCCGCCACGCCCCAGAACGAAACCACGCCTTTCCACCCCCGCTCACCCTATGCCTTCGCCAAGCTGATGGCCCATTGGGCCGCTGTGAACTACCGGGAGAGCTACGGCCTGTTCGCCGCTTCAGGCATCCTGTTCAACCATGAATCCCCGCTGCGCGGGCGGGAGTTCGTGACCCGCAAGATCGCAAGCCACGTGGCGCGCGCGTCGCTCGGCGAGACCGCGCCGCTGGAGCTCGGCTCCCTCGATGCCCGGCGCGACTGGGGATACGCGCGCGAATATGTCGTCGGCATGCATGCCATGCTGACGCATACCGAGCCCGAGACCTTCGTGCTGGCGACGGGCCGCACGGCCTCGGTCCGCCGTTTCGTGGAACTCGCCCACGCGGCCGTCGGAATCGCGCTCGCGTGGGAGGGCGAGGGCGTCGACGAGCACGCCCGCGACGCCGCGACCGGTGCGGTGCGCGTGCGGGTGAACCCGCGCTTCTACCGCCCGGCGGAGGTCGACGTGCTCCAGGGCGACGCCTCCCGCGCGCAGCAGCAGCTCGGCTGGCAGGCGCAGACCTCTCTGGAGGGGCTCTGCGAGATCATGGTAAGAGCGGATATCGACCGCGTCCGCCGGGGCCAGGTGTTTTGATCCATCCGGTTCCGCCGCCGGGCGCGGCGAATCTGCCCGGGGGGAGCATCCATGCGTGTGCTTGTGACAGGTGAGGCCGGCTTTACCGCGCGCTACGTCCTGCCGCTGCTGGCGTCGTCCGGCCATGCAGTGGTGGCGCTCGATGCCGATCTGACGCAGGCGGCGGCGGTGGAAGGGCGCGTCGCCGCCCTGTTCAGCGACGCCCGCTCCGCGCCGGGGGCGGTGCTGCACCTCGCCGGCGTCAGCTTCGCGCCCGACGGCGTGGACGCGCACGTCTACGCCGTGAACACGGTGGGGACGACGGCGCTGCTTGTCGCCCTGTCGAATGCCGCGCACCCGCCGCGCCGCGTGGTGCTGGCCTCGTCCGCGCATGTCTACGGCGCGCGGGAGGGCCGCCTTGACGAGGCCTCGCCGCTCGCGCCCGTCACCCATTACGGCGCGTCGAAGCTGGCGATGGAGTACCTCGCCCGTCCGTTCGGGGACCGTCTCGGAATCGTGATCGCACGGCCATTCAACTACACCGGCGTCGGGCAGCCGGCGCGGTTTCTCGTGCCCAAGCTGGTCGAGGCGTTTCGCGTGCGTCAGCCGGAGCTGCGCCTCGGCAACCGCCACGTGGCGCGCGATTTCTCCGACGTGCGCCACATCGCCCGCGCCTATCTCGCGCTGCTGACGGCCGAGCGGCCGCCGGCGGTCGTCAATCTCTGCTCGGGACGCGCCGTCTCGATCGACGCCCTGCTGACCGCGCTCGAGGCCGAAACCGGCCACCGCCCGCGCATCGTCACCGATCCCGCCTTCGTGCGGCCGGACGAGGTGTCGCGCCAATGGGGCGATCCGGCACTCACCGAACGCCTCACCGGCTCCCGCGCCCCGCCGGTCGAGGACGTCGTGCGCTGGATGCTCCGCCAGCCGGCCTGACGGCATGGCGCGTGTTTTTGTGAGACCGTTTGTCGTATTTCGCTAAGGCAGTTTGCGTTTGATTTGAGTATCAAATTGAATGCAAATTGTGGAGAACTGCGGAAATCAGAACGGGTTGCGCAACGGATCCTGATTCAGCAATGACGCGATCCGCTCTAAAACATGTCATCAATCGCTCACGGCCGACGCACCGGGATGCCTGTTACGTACCGACACATGCTGAATTCGTGCACTGGTATTTCCGATACAGCCTGTTGACAATCCCCCTAAATGCCAGAGGGGGACTTGTCTGCGGGCGAATATGACTTACTCTTGTACTCTATTGTCTATATTGACCGACGAATGTCAATTATTGATCGGCCGCGTGTTGGAAAGGGATAACGGCTCAAGGAGGGTGAACGTTCCAGGATGGCGCATTACCTGAAGCCCCCGGATATGGAGAAGAAATCCGGTTACCGCCGCCAGTTCGGTGCGCTGCCGTTGCGCATGGACGATGACGGGCGGATGCAGGTGATGATGATCACCTCGCGCGAGACGAGCCGCTGGATCGTGCCGAAGGGGTGGCCGATCAAGGGCTTGTCCGGCGCGCAGACGGCTGCCCGCGAGGCGCGGGAGGAGGCCGGGGTGGTCGGCGTGACGGGCAAGAACCCCGTCGGCGCCTACATGTACGACAAGCGCCTGAAAAGCGGCGGCAGCGCGCGCTGCTATGTCGAGCTCTATCCGCCGTGGGTGGTGGACAGGGCGCCGGACTGGCCCGAGAAATCCGAACGCCGTGTGGAATGGCTGCCGGTTGCCGAGGCGGCCGAGCGCGCGGGCGACGCCTCGCTGAGCGAGCTGCTGCGCACGGTCCACCACAAGGGCCTGCCGCGCTCCTCGCACAAGCTTCACCGCAAGGCGCGCAAGGCGCGGCGGTGAGGGGCTTTCTGATGAATAAGTCCAGCGAGGCCGTGCGCGAACTGGTCCGGCAGGGCATCGACACCGGCCCGGGCTCCACACGACGATGAGGGAGATCAAGGCTCAAGCCCCCGCTGCTGACCCTCTATTCCCTGCGGGCCGTTATGTGTCCTCGTTCTGCGAGCATCCGCATAGGCTTTGAGCAAGTTCTGCATGCCGCGGATATGGCCTTTTCCCTGTGCTTTGAAGAATGCGGACACATCGGGGTCGAGTTTCAGCAGCACAGGCTTGGGTGTTTTGGGCTCCACGATGGTGGCCATCGCCCAGAACTCGGCCCCGAGGCTCTCGCCGATCGGCGCATCAGGATTGGAGCGCATTTCACCAACGGGTTCCCACCACCCGATCATATTTTCCGACAATAATCAAGCCCATCTCCGGCAATTCCGCGCCTATCTGCGGGCCTGGGCGCAGTATCCGTACGATTTCCCGTTTCATTCTCACTGAAAACAGCGGCAATTCCTCCTTTCAGGATTGCAGGCTGGTGGCCGGCGCGGGCTCCTTCTGCTTCCCGTCAGTCGTGAAATCGCTTTAACGGCAACGTTTTTATGGGCGCATCACAGCACATTGCGGCCACTTCTCCGTGCGGCGCAAGCTTCGCGCAAGCTTGGCGGGTCAAGCTGTGGATGACGCTGGTGGGTCGAGGTTGGGGTATTGTGCTCGCATCGGGCTCGCATCGGGAAGATGAAGCGCCATTCCCGATCCCTCGGAGACATGATGTCGCCCCCGCCGTGCCGGTCAAGCCCGGTATGTCCCGATGAAGTCATGCTGTGTGTTTCATGATCTGAATAAGGGATTGACGTTATGGCCAGCTTGTTTACCAACGCTTCCGCCCAAACCGCTCTCAAGACGCTGACGGCGGCCTCCAAGAGCCTCGGCGCGACTCAGAACCGCGTCTCCACCGGCTACCGCATCAACACGGCGGAAGACAACGCCGCTTACTGGTCGATTGCCACCACCCTGCGGTCGGACGTGAACGCGCTCGGCGCCGTTCAGGACGCGCTGGGTCTCGGTGCCGCCACCGTCGATACCGTCTACACCGGCATCAACGACACCAAGGACCTTCTGGACCAGATCAAGTCCAAGCTCGTCGCCGCCAGCCAGACGGGCGTGCCGCGCGCCCAGGTGCAGGCCGAGATTACCCAGCTCCAGAACCGCCTGAAGGACGTGTCGAAATCCACCGTCATCAATAGCGAGAGCTGGCTGACGCAGGATTCGTCGGTGACCGGCTACAGCGCCAGCAAGGATATTGTCGGTTCCTTCACCCGCGCCGGCGGCGTGGTGACGATCGAGAACATCACCATCGACATCAATCAGACGAAGCTGTACGAGAACAGCTCCGCAGCCCAGACGGCGGTAACGGACGCCCTGGATGTCAGCACCACTGATACGCCCCGCGAGGTCTATGAGGCTGCGCTGACCGCAATCAGCGACGTTTCCAGCGCAACGGATGCTGCTTGGAACGCATCACTTGCGAAAACCTATGATCCAGCCGAGGCCGATAGTATTGCTGGCGTTGCGACTCCACAGGCTTCCAGAGACGAGTTTATTAATGGCGCAACAACGCAGGCTGATTTTCTCGCCGAGATCGCCAATATCGTCGCACTGACCGATGCAGATCTGGGTGACGCGCTGGCGCTTGGCCCGGAGGCCGATTTCACGGCCGGCGGCGAGGAGTTTCTTGCAGCGATCGCACCCAACGACAGGACCGCGCTTCTCAACGAGCTCAATGCCCACAGGACAACGCTGACGACGGCCCTGGGTGCTATCGCTGCTCGTGTGACGACCGGCACCGATCCGATGGGGGCCGACAACGCTAGCGACGCTACGGCAGCGCTCGCGGACTATGACGCTGCCATTGCCGCGACTGTCAACAAGTATCTCGGCACGACGGCGCGTGACACCTTTGTCGCCAAGACCGCTGACAATGCGCGCAAAGCTTATGAAGCTGCAGCAAGGGCCAATTCCGACAACAACAAGCTTGGCATTTTCGATAAGGTTCGCACCGTCGTTTCCAGCGTGGATGGTACGGGCGCCAAGGCTGTCCGCGTCTCGGATATCGACATCTCCGCTCTGACGGATACAGCGTTCGATAAGGGCGTCCTGTCGGCCTACATCTCGGCGGTTGACGATGCGCTGCAGGAACTGACCCTCTCCGCTTCCGTCATCGGTGCCGCCAAGGCCCGTATCGAGGGCAACCGGAGCTTCGTCAAGAACCTGATCGACGCCAACAACCGCGGCATCGGCCAGCTCGTCGATGCAGACCTCAACGAAGAGTCCACCAAGCTGAAGGCCCTGCAGGTGCAGGAGCAACTCGCCATCCAGGCGCTCGGCATCGCCAACAGCTCGACCCAGAACATCCTGTCGCTGTTCCAGTAAGTTGCGACAAGCATATCCGGATCGGCGGCTTCCCCGCCGATCCCCAACGTTAGCTCAGCGCCCCGGCCCGAAAGGCCGGGGCGTTTTTCGGGTCAGGAGGCACCTATGCGTTGCGTTTGTATAGGATGCTCATGATTGAGATCGAAGGCTTTGATTGGAGGTAGTGGCAATTGGCCGACCCTGCCCGACGATAAGGCAGTAGAAGACTTCGTCGACAATGCCGTTCTCTCCGAATACGACTGAAACGTGGCAGAGCCGGTAAGTTACGAATTCAAGAAGAAATCGTCGGTGCTGAACATGCGCATTCCGCAATCTCTGCTCGAAGCAATCAAGACAAAGACCCGGCAGAAAGGCGTTCCCTTCACGCACTATGTGCGGACGCTCATCGAGCGGGACATCGCCCGTTCGTGAAGCTCCAATCTATCCGAAAGCCCCGAAAAATCCGTTTCCCTACCCGCCAAAACCGGCTACACAACACGGGCGGCGGGGATGGCGGCACGAACAGATGGACGGACGATGGAGCAAAGTGGCGTCAAGCCCGACAAGGCGGATACCGCCGGTGTGAAGGACAGGCAGGTCAAGCCCGCCCGCAGGGAAGGCGGGTTTCTCGACACGGTGAAGGTCGTCGCACAGGCGCTGCTCATCGCGCTGGTGGTGCGCTCGCTGCTGTTCCAGCCGTTCAACATCCCCTCCGGCTCGCTCATCCCGACGCTGTTGATCGGCGATTACCTGTTCGTGTCGAAATATGCCTATGGCTATTCGCGCTTCTCGTTCCCGCTCGCCCTGATCCCGTTCGAGGGCCGCATCCTGGGGGCCGAGCCCAAGCGCGGCGACGTGGCCGTGTTCAAGCTGCCGCGGGACGAGAGCACCGATTACATCAAGCGCGTCATTGGCCTGCCCGGCGATACGGTGCAGATGATCGACGGGCGGCTCTTCATCAACGGCAAGATGGTCGAGCGCGAGGCGATCGGCAATTATCGCGATGACGAGGACGCCGCGCCCGGCTCGGGGCCGCAGGTTCCCATGTATCGCGAGACCCTGCCCGGCGGCGTCAGCCACGTGGTGATCGAGCGCTACGGCGACAGGGGGCCGTGGGATAACACGCCGCTCTACAAGGTGCCCGAGGGGCACTATTTCATGATGGGCGACAACCGCGACAATTCGGCGGATTCGCGCGACATGAGCGCCGTCGGCTTCGTGCCTTTCGACAATTTCGTCGGCCGGGCAGAGGTGCTGTTCTTCTCCATCGACGGCGCCCCCGCATGGCAGCTTTGGCGCTGGCCGGAGGCCGTGCGCTGGGACCGGATCTTCAAGCGAGTTCGTTGATGGGCGGACTTGTGACGGGTGGAGTTGTAACGGGTGGATTTGCGGCGCTGGAGGAGCGGCTAGGCTATCGCTTCGGCGATCGTGGCCTGCTGGAAATGGCGCTTACCCATGTCAGCGCCATTCCGACGCAGAAGGTGAAATCGTATCAAAGGCTCGAGTTCCTGGGCGACCGCGTGCTCGGGCTCGTGGTCAGCGACATGCTCTATGCCGCCTTCCCGCAGGCGGAGGAGGGCGAGCTGTCGCGCCGGCTGGCCGAACTCGTGCGCAAGGAAAGCTGCACCGAGGTGGCGCGCGGTTGGGACGTGGGGCCGCACCTGCGCCTCGGCGAGGGCGAGATCGCCGCAGGCGCGCGCGACAACGCCGCCATCATCGCCGATGTCTGCGAGGCCATCGTGGGGGCGGTGTTTCTCGATGGCGGGTTCGAGGCCGCGCGTGCGCTGGTGGAATCCGCGTTCGCGGCGCGCATGCACGCACCCCGCCGGCCGCTGCGCGACGCCAAGACGGCCTTGCAGGAATGGGCGCAGGGCAGGGGGCTTCCCGCGCCCACCTACGAGATCGCCGATCGCAGCGGCCCGGACCACGCGCCGCAGTTCCGCGTCGTCGTGCGGGTGGAGGGCAAGCCCGTGGCCGAGGGACACGGCGCCTCGAAGCGCAACGCCGAGCAGGACGCCGCCGGTGCGTTCCTCGCCCGCGAGGGGATACGGATCGACCAGTCATGACACAGGAAAACACCCACGCGCAGGACGAAGGCGGCGGCACCCGCTGCGGCTTCATCGCGCTGATCGGCGCGCCGAACGCCGGCAAGTCCACGCTGCTCAACGCCCTGGTGGGCGGCAAGGTGTCCATCGTGTCGCACAAGGTGCAGACCACGCGCGCGCTGGTGCGCGGCATCACCATCGAAGGCGACGCCCAGCTCATCTTCGTCGACACGCCGGGCATCTTTCGCCCCAAGCGCCGGCTCGACAGGGCCATGGTGACCTCGGCCTGGGGCGGCGCGGGGGACGCGGACGCCGTGTGCCTGCTGATCGACGCCCGCAAGGGGCTCGACGAGGAAAGCGAGGCCATTCTCAGGAAGTTGCCGGATGTACGCCACCCCAAGGTGCTGATCCTCAACAAGATCGATCTCGTGCCCCGCCCGGCGCTGCTGGAATTGGCGCAGGCGATCAACGCGAAGCTCGCCTTCGACGAGACGTTCATGATCGCCGCGATCAGCGGCGACGGCGTCCCGAGCCTGCGCGCCCGCCTCGCGGGCTATGCGCGGCCGGGGCCCTGGCTTTATCCGGAAGACCAGATGTCCGATGCGCCGCTGCGCCAGCTCGCCGCCGAGATCACCCGCGAAAAATTGTTCGAACGCCTGCATGACGAACTGCCCTACGCCTCCACGGTCGAGACCGACCAGTGGCTGGTGCAGAAGGACGGCTCGGTCCGCATCGAGCAGACGATTTTCGTGGAGCGCGAGAGCCAGCGTAAGATCGTGCTGGGCCATCAGGGCCAGACCATCAAGGCCATCGGTTCGCGCGCGCGCGCCGAGATCAGCGCGATCACGGAGACGAAGGTGCACCTGTTCCTCTTCGTCAAGGTGCGCGAGAACTGGGCCGACGATCCGGCGCGCTACCGCGAGATGGGGCTGGAGTTCCCGCGCGGCGGGTAATAACGCACGCCTGTCATTTCCAGGCTGGATAACGCAGCAGAAACATGTCAAGAACAGCGGAGTATCAAGTTCTGCACTGCATTCCCGTTTTGGAGCAGTAGCGATACTGGAGACGGGCAAATGCGTTTCAGCGGGGACGGGTTGCCGACTGTTCTTTCGTATGTTTTTGCCTTCGCGCTAGGGTTGTATATTACCCTGTCGGTCTTTCCGGTCGATTTCATCTGGCCCCCGGTTATCGCCGCGCATGCGATTTCGCAGGACTTCGCGCAGCATATTATCGGCCAGCGCTACTTTATCGCCGACGCATGGCGCTGGCCTTTGCTCGATGTCCCCCGGCTCAACTTCCCGGACGGCGTCCATGTCGCGTTCACCGACTCCATTCCCGTCCTCGCGATGCTGCTGAAGGCGTTTTCCTTTCTGCTTCCCGATGGTTTTCACGGCTTTGGTCTGTGGTATGCGTTGACGTGGACCATGCAGCCGGTGACGGCGGTCTGGTGTCTGCGTGCGGCCGGCGAGCGGCGCCTGCTGCCGGCGGTCTGCATCGCCGTCGTCGCCATCGCCATGCCGAGCTGGTGGAACCGCTTTCCGCATGCGTCGCTGACGGCCCATTTCCTCATCTGGATCGTGTTCGGCCTCTATTTTTACATCGTGCGCTACAACACGTGGCGGTATTGGGTGGCCGCATTCCTGTTCATCGTCGTCGCGCTGTTCACGCACCCCTATCTGTGGGCGATGACGGCGGCGCTGCTCGCCGCCGTTCCGCTGACGCATGTCTTCAATGGCGATGCGCGCTGGCGCTCGTCGCTGCTGGCGAGCCTCGTCGCCATCGGCGCCAGCATCGGCGTGGCGTGGCAGACCCACTATCTCGGCGCGCACGGAGGCGGCGGCTTCGGCATTTTCGGCATGAACCTGCTGTCGCCCTTCTGGCCGGCGGGCTCGACGCTGCTGCCTTTCGATCTTCCCCTGCTCTACACCCAGGAGTATGGGGCATGGGAAGGATATCAGTATCTCGGCCTCGGCATGCTGATCGGGCTCGTCTTCCTCCTGCTCGTCAGGCGAGGAGCGCTGCTTGGCGATTTGCGCCGTCATGCCGGACTGGTGCTGGCGTCAGTGTTCATGGTCGTGTTCTCCCTGTCCAGCACCATCGGAATAGGCGGCTACATTCTTGAGGATTTCTACGCGACGAACCGGTTCCCGGAGGGCATCAAGTCGTTGTTCGATCACTTCCGCTCGTCGGGACGCATGTTCTGGCCCGTCGCCTATATGCTGGTCCTCGCGGTTGTCCTGGGGCTGTCGCGCGTGCGGAACGCCTGGTTGAGGACGGGGCTGCTGGTGATCGTCGCGGTCATCCAGTTCGCCGACAACAGGAATGCGCGGGTGGCGCTGGCGCGTGAACTGTACACGAGCGCGAACAACACGAGCACGAACGCATGGCCTTTCGACGTCGTGCCGATACGGGAAGCGATCTCGCGGGCGTCGGTTCTGCGCATCTATCCGCGCTGGGAATGCGTGCCCCAAGGAGACACCGAGACCGAACTCGGGTACATCATCCAGTTGCTCGTCATCGCCTCCGAGACGGCGGTGCCGGTCAACACCATGTATCTGGCCCGCTGGCACGACAAGCGCGATTGCGCGGACCATCTGGAGATTGCCGCACCGCTGGAGCCGGGGGAGACGCGTATCATCGGGCCGACGGCCCGGCAAGCCTACGCGCCGCGCATCCCGGACGCCGAACGCTATTGCCGCGACATCGGCCAGCTCACCGTCTGCTCCCGCCCGGCCGAGGATGAATGGAGCAGCCGGGTCGATCAGCCTGCGAAAGGTTGAGGCGCGACCTGCCGCCTACTCGCCCGCGACGGTCTTCTTGCGGCCGCGGGCCGCCGGGCTCCCGTAGGCTTCGGCGGCCTTGGGGGTTGCCGGACCATCGTTCATCGCGCTGCCTTCCGGCGGCGCTCCCTCGCCGGGCGAGGTTCCGGCGTCGGCCTTTTTCGCGCGCGTGGCGGTTTTCCGGGTTGTGGTGCCGGCGGCGGGTTTCTTCGCGGTCGCTGGCTTCTTTGCGGCCGGCGTCTTTTTCCCGGCCGGCGCCTTCTTGCCCGCCGCGCGCTTGGCGCGGATCAGGATGACCGCCTCTTCCAGCGTATAGGAATCGGTCTCCACCCCCTTGGGCAACGTGGCGTTGGTGGTGCCGTCGGTCACATAGGGGCCGTAGCGACCGGCCTTCAGCGACAGGGTCTTGCCGGTTTCCGGTTCCTCGCCCAGCACTTTGCCGGGGTCGGAGGCAGCGCCGCGCCGTCCGCCGCCTTGCTCTTTGGCGATGATGAGGTCGATGGCGCGGTTGGCGCCGATATCGAGCACGTCATCGTCCTTGGCGAGGCTCGCGTAGGTCTTGTCGTGCTGCACATAGGGACCGAATCGGCCGATTCCGGCCTTGATCGGCTTGCCGGTTTCGGGGTGCGTCGCGACGGGGCGCGGCAGCGACAGCAGTTTCAGCGCTGTTTCCAGATCGACGACGTCGGGCGCGAGCCCGCGCGGCAGCGTCTGGCGCTTCGGTTTCTCCCTGGACTTTTCTTTCGGCTTCGCCGTGTCCTCCTCGGCCGCGTCGCCGCCGAGCTGGACATAGGGGCCGAAACGGCCGTCGCGCAGCGACACCTCGAGCCCCGTCTCGGGATCGGTGCCGA
Source organism: Pseudochelatococcus sp. B33 (assembly GCF_053570585.1). NCBI lineage: Bacteria > Pseudomonadati > Pseudomonadota > Alphaproteobacteria > Hyphomicrobiales > Chelatococcaceae > Pseudochelatococcus > Pseudochelatococcus sp. B33. The sequence continues at coordinate 33,478 of NZ_JBSEFH010000023.1, forward strand.
GCACCTTCGGCCCGTTGTCGCCGCCGTTGCCCTCGCCCTCGCCGGCGTTGAGCTGGCGCGTGTAGCGGCATTCCGGATAGTTCGAGCAGCCGATGAAGGAGCCGAACTTGCCGATCTTGAGCGACAGCCGTCCGCTGCCGCAGGACGGGCAGGCGCGCGGGTCGCCGCCGTCGGCGCGTGCAGGGAAGATATGCGGCCCGAGCACCTCGTTGAGCGAATCGATGACCTGCGTCATGCGCAGCTCGCGCGTGCCCTCGATGGCGGCCAGGAAATCGCGCCAGAAGTCGCGCAGCACCTCTTTCCAGTCGATCTCGTGGTTGGAGATGCGGTCGAGCTTTTCCTCCAGATCGGCGGTGAAGTCGTATTCGACGTAGCGCTGGAAGAAGCTCTCCAGAAAGGCGGTGACGATGCGGCCCTTGTCCTCGGGCACGAGGCGCTTCTTGTCGAGGCGCACATATTCGCGCTCGCGCAGCACGGCGAGCACGGCGGCATAGGTCGAGGGGCGGCCGATGCCCAATTCCTCCATGCGCTTGACGAGGCTCGCCTCGGTGAAGCGCGGCGGCGGCTCGGTGAAGTGCTGGGTGGCTCGGATCTCGCGCTTCTCCAGCGGGTCGCCCGCCTTCATGGCCGGCAGGCGGCCGCCGTCCTCGTCCGTCTCGTCGTCGCGGCCCTCCTGGTAGAGCCTGAGGAAGCCGTCGAACACCACCACCTGCCCGGTGGCGCGCAGGTCGAGCACCCGCGCGCCCACCCGCGCCGTGATGTCGGCCGTGGTGCGTTCGAGCTGCGCCGATTCCATCTGGCTCGCGACGGTGCGGGTCCAGATGAGTTCGTAAAGCTTCGCCTGCTCGGCGTCGAGATGGCGCGTCACCGCGGCGGGCAGGCGGCCCGGATCGGTGGGGCGGATCGCCTCGTGCGCCTCCTGGGCGTTCTTGACCTTGGACGTATACTTGCGGGCGGCGCCCGGCACGTAGGCGTCGCCGAACGTGCGGCCGATGACGGCGCGCGTGGCCGCGACCGCCTCCGGGGCCATGTCGACACCGTCGGTTCGCATGTAGGTGATGAGGCCGACCGTCTCGCCGCCGATCTCGACGCCCTCGTAGAGCCGCTGCGCAAGCTGCATGGTGCGCGCCGGCGCAAGCCCCAGCTTGCGCGAGGCCTCCTGCTGCAGCGTCGAGGTGGTGAAGGGCGGCTGCGGATGGCGCCTGGCGGGCCTGGATTCGATCGAGGCGACGGTGAAGGCTGCCGTCTCCAGCGCGCGCTTGAAGGCCTCCGCTTCCTCGCCGGTGCCGATATCGAGGCGGTTGATCTTCTTGCCGTCGGCGCCGACGAGGCGGGCCTCGAAGGTCGCGCCCTCGACGGTCGCCAGAAGCGCGACGAGCGACCAGTACTCGCGCGAGACGAAGGTCTCGATCTCGCGCTCGCGGTCGCAGACGAGCCTGAGCGCCACCGACTGCACGCGGCCGGCCGAGCGCGCGCCGGGCAGCTTGCGCCACAGCACCGGCGACAGGTTGAAGCCGACGAGGTAATCGAGCGCGCGGCGCGCCAGATAGGCATCGACCAGCGCCTGATCGATCTGGCGCGGATGCGCCATGGCCTCGGCGACGGAATCGCGGGTGATGGCGTTGAAGGTCACCCGCTCGATCGGCAGGTCCTTGAGCAGCTTCTTCTGCGCCAGCGCCTCGACGACGTGCCACGAGATCGCCTCGCCCTCGCGATCGGGGTCGGTGGCGAGAATGAGCTTTTCCGCGCCCTTGACCGCGCGGGCGATCTCGGCGACGCGCTTGGCGCCGCGGTCCTCCACCTGCCAGACCATGGCGAAATCGGCTTGCGGGTCGACCGAGCCGTCCTTGGGTGGCAGATCGCGGATATGGCCGAAGGAGGCCAGAACCTCGTAGTCCGCGCCTAGGTATTTGTTGATCGTCTTCGCTTTGGCAGGCGACTCGACGACAACGACTTTCATGATTCAATCCCCGATGGCTGACGCGACGATTGCACTTGAGTTTTGTGCAACGGGCGCGATAAGTGGGGGCAAAAGGCTGCACAAGTCAAATGCTGACACGCACCTTTCTCGCAAAAAATGCGCCAAGCGAACTTATTTCAGGCCGGGACCAAGCCTATTCGACCATGTTCCCCCGCAGGCGTCAAACGATCGGCAGGCACGGCCCTATGCGCCGCCTGCACTGGCTGAACCGCTTCCTGCGGGCGGCGATCCCGTGCGTCGTCGCCTACGGGCTGGCGGCGCACCTGATCCTGCTAGCCTTCGCCACCACGGTCATGGCAATGGGATCGCAGGGGCGCGCCGATTCCATCGTCATCGCCGCGCGCGGCGACGTGCAGGTGGCGATAAGGCTGGCGACGGTGCTCTGCCGTCCCGGGGCGGCATGGTCGGACGCGTTCGATGCCGGCGAACACACCAACCCGGACCGTGCACCCGCTCGCCTGTGCTGCGGCATATGCGCGCTGCAGGGCGCCGGCCTGCCCGGACCGGCGGGCGCCTATGCCCTGCTCACGCCGGAGTGGCGCCGCGCGCTCGCCCTTGGCGATATCCGCGAGGCCCCGCGCCTCGCCGCCCCGAGGCTGTCTCCCCCGGCACGCGGGCCGCCTGCGACCTGACCACCCATTCACCGCTTTTCGATATTGTGATCAAATGGATGGCGCAATGCCCCCTGTCGGGAAGGGGCGCGCCCTGGAGTGAGAGACATGACCCTCAAGACCATTCTTCCGATCCGCCGCCCGGCTGCGCCGGTGCTTCGCGCCTCCCTGTTCGCCCTGATGCTGTCGCTGCCGGTCGCTTATGCGCCCGTCGCCCAGGCGCATGAAGGGGCGCATGAGGCGCCGGACGCGCACGGGGAGGCCGTCACCACCTCGACGGGCCTGACGATCGAAGCGCCGTGGTCGCGTGCCACCGCCACGGGCGCCCGTGTCGCCGGCGGTTATCTGGTGCTGATCAACAAGGGCGACAAGGACGACGTGCTGCTGTCCGGCTCGACCGACATCTCCGAGAAGTTCGAGGTGCACGAGATGGCCGTCACCGACGGCGTGATGCGCATGCGCAAGCTCGACGACGGCCTGCCCGTGAAGGCGGGCGAGAGCGTCGAGCTGAAGCCGGGCGGCTATCACGCCATGTTCATCGGCCTGAAGCGGCCGCTGAGGGAGGGAGAGACCTTCACCGCGGACCTCGTGTTCAAGGAGGCCGGCACGGTGCCGGTGACGTTCGCCGTGCGCAGCCTGGGCGCGCGCGACGCCGGGCATGGCGGCGCGGAGCACAAGGAAGGCGCTCCCGCGGAAGGCGCTCCCAAGCATTGAGCCGGCTGCGGCAGCCGGTCCGCTTCCCAGATCCACGCTTCCGGCCTTGGGCCGGTCGCGTGCGGGCTCGGTCCGGTCTCAATGAGCCATACGCATTGAGGCCGGGTATCAGATGCGCCGCGCGGAGGGGATGAAGCGCAGGGTGAAGATGCGCCCTGCCACGGAACTGCCGAACGACGGGCTGAAGTTCAGCGGCGTGCAATCGAGGAAGGCGTCGGCGATGGATTGCAGGAACGCCCGCGCGCGGGCGTCGTTCTCGCCGAGCCGTGAAAAGGTGATGCGTGGCGGCCCCATGAGGCTGCCGTCGCGCCGGAAACTGAAACGGGCGGTGGCCGTCAGGCCGTCGGAGCCGCCCGGCGGGTTCCAGCACGCAACCAGCGCCGGGCCGATGTCGCGCGGCGTGTTGACGACGGGCGAGGCCGTCTGAGCTACAGCGCCGGAGGCGGTAGCGCCAAGGAGCAGACCGGACCAGATCAGGATTTGCACGGACCTGCGTGCAAGGGCAGGGCCAATTCGCCAGCGCATTTCTCGTCTCCGTCGCATGCTGAAAATCTAGCACGTGGACGGTTCAGCGAAAAGCTCACCCGTCCGGCGACGTTTCACCTTGCAGCGAACTGCATGACGGGCTGGCGACCTCACGTCTCGTCGCCGTCGTCAACATGGAGGCCCCGGGCTGCAATGTCAGTGGCCGTGCGCAACGCTGCGGCCCTCAATCCTCCCCGTTGGCGACCGGCTCTCCCCCCTTGCACAGGAAGCGCTTGGCCGACAGCACCACGCCCCTGTCCCGCGTGCCGACGGCGGCGATGTCCTTGTCGGCATAGGGGATGACGTCGAGAACGTGCTGGATGACCGCAAGTCGCGCGCGCAGCTTGTCGTTGCCGCGGATGACGGTCCACGGCGCATGGGGCGTGCTGGTGAATTCGATCATGCGGTCGAAGGCGCGGGAATAGGCATCGAAGCGCGGGATCGCCTCGTAGTCGATGGGCGACAGCTTCCAGCGCTTGAGCGGGTCGTGCTGGCGGGCGTGCAGGCGCGCCATCTGCATCTCGGGGCCGATGGTCAGCAGGATCTTGACGATCCTGATGCCGTCGTCGGTCCACAATTTCTCCACCAGCGGCGCCTCGTGCAGGAAGCGCTCGGTCTGCGCCGGGGAGCAGAAGCCCATCACGGCCTCGACGCCGGCGCGATTGTACCATGACCGGTCGAACAGCACGATCTCGCCGGCGGCCGGCAACTCGCACACATAGCGCTGGAAGTACCACTGCTGCGCCTCGATGTTCGACGGGCGCGGCAGCGCCACGATGCGCACCGAGCGCGGGTTGAGGTGCTGGGTGAACCGGGTGATGGCGCCACCCTTGCCGGCGCCGTCGCGCCCCTCGAAAACGATCACGAGGCGTTCGCCCGAGTCCCGCGCCCAGGTCGCGAGCTTCAGAAGCTCGATTTGCAGCTTGCGCAGCTCGCGCTTATAGATCTTGCGCGCCAGCTTGTCGTCGTAGGGAAATCCGCCCGACCGCAGGGCCGCGTCGGCGATGGGCGCCGGCAGCTCGGGGGCATCGATGTCGAACTGCGACAGGATGTCGTGCGTGTCCTGCGCGGCGGCCTCCCGCGATGCGTGTTTCTTATGGTTCGCCATGTGCCGTCTCCCTGTCATGAATCGAATGGCATCATAGCGAGTTAGGAAGGAAACTGACAATTTGGCGCCTCTGGCATGGGCGTTTGACGGGGGCGGGATACGGGTATGGAGTTGAGCGCACGCGCGATCGCCATTCGGTCGGCACTGGTGGTCTGCACCATCTTCATCGTGATCGGTTTCTTCCAAGGCACGCTTTCCTGGCCGGTGCTGGTCGCGTGCGTGCTCGCCGTTCTGGCGGTGGGCGGGCTGTTCCGCGACCGGCGGCCGCTGCGCGGCCGGCTGCCGCCCGACCGGGTCAAGCCGGCGGCCTCCGAACCGGTTGCCCCTCAGTCCCTGCTCGCCGCGCTGCCGGATCCGATCGTGCTGATCGACCGGCGCGGCATCGTGCTGAACCTCAATCCGGCGGCGCGGGAGCTGTTTCCGCTTCTGGTCGAGGCGCGGCCGCTCGCGTTCATCGTGCGCGCGCCCGCCGTGCTCGAGGGTATCGAGACGGTGCTCCACGGCGGCGCGGCGGTGAACGCCGAGTTTCGCGAGCACGGCGCGGTGGAGCGCACGCTGGAGGCGCATATTGCGCCCGTGCTCGCCCCAGCGGCCGCGACGGCGCCGGGTCATTCACATGCGCATTCGCGTTCGCAGCCGCAGGGCGCGGTGCTGCTGATTCGCGATCTCACCAGCGCCCGGCGCCTCGAGCACATGCGCGTCGACTTCGTGGCCAACGCGAGCCACGAGCTGCGCACGCCGCTCGCCTCGCTCATCGGCTTCATCGAGACCCTGCAGGGGCCCGCGCGCAACGACGAGCCCGCGCGCGAGCGGTTCCTCGCCATCATGCGCGATCAGGCCCAGCGCATGTCCCGGCTGATCGACGACCTGCTGTCGCTGTCGCGAATCGAGATGAACCTGCACGTGCCGCCGAGCGAGGTGGTCGAGGTGGGGCTTCTGGTGCGCCATATGATCGAGACGCTCGCGCCGCTGGCGCAGGAGCGCGGCGTCACGCTGGCGCTGGAGCAGCCGCCCGGGCCGCTGTTCGTCATCGGCGACAGGGACGACCTGCTGCGGGTGATCGAGAATCTGGTCGAGAACGGCATCAAGTACGGCCAGAACGGCCGCCGGGTCGACGTGACGATGCAGACGGTGGAGGGAGCGAAGCGCGGCGAGCAGGAAGTGATGGTCGAAGTGCGCGACTACGGGCCGGGGGTCGCGCCCGAGCATCTGCCGCGGCTGACCGAGCGATTCTACCGCGCGGACGTCGCCCACAGCCGCGAGAAGGGCGGCACGGGTCTCGGCCTCGCCATCGTCAAGCATATCGTCAACCGCCATCGCGGGCGCCTCGAAATCGCCAGCCGCCTCGGGGAAGGGGCGTCGTTCACCGTGTACCTGCCCGCGATCAGCAATCACGGCGCCGACGACTGAATTCCACAGCTCTTCCATGCGGCCGCTTTCATGGGCCTGGCGGTCGTTTGCGCCGGGTGTCATACGACGCTAATCTGTTTTGCCGGCGCAGCAGCCGTCGCACCTCCACCGGCGGCGCATGTCGCCGGAGCGTGGAATCGTTGAGACGCCGGCGGTTATCGGCAGTGCGGCGGCCGCAGGCGGCGCGGCGGAGACGTCAGGGATGTCCGCTCCGGTTGTATTGTGTCATTGAAGCGTCATTTGTGTGTCATAAAGAGAGCGTGTTCGACCGTTTAGGCTTCCTGCCTGTTATCCGGGCATGCGCTGCCCCGGCGGATGGGCGTTGTGTCGGTTTTTTGTTTTTTATTCTGGAGGCGTTCTGTGAAGTTTTCCCATCTTTATGCCGCCGCAGGCATCGCCGCCGCCGCATTCGCCGCCCCTGCTTCCGCGCAGACCGTGACCGGCGCTGGCGCGAGCTTCCCGGCGCCCATCTACGTGAAGTGGGCTGAAGTCTACAACAAGGAAACCGGCGTTCAGATCAACTACCAGTCGAGCGGTTCGGGCAACGGCATCAAGGCGATCAAGGGCAATACGGTTGCGTTCGGCGCCTCCGACGCGCCGCTTTCCGGCAAGGATCTCGAAGAGTCCGGCCTCGTCCAGTTCCCGACCGTCATCGGCGGCGTGGTGCCGATCATCAACCTGGAAGGCATCGAGCCCGGCGTGCTCACGCTCGATGGCGACACGCTGGCCAAGATCTTCCTCGGCGAGATCAAGCAGTGGGACGACGCCGCCATCAAGGCGCTGAACCCGGACGTCACTCTGCCCTCGACGGCGATCGCCGTCGTGCGCCGCGCCGATTCGTCGGGCACGACCTTCGCCTTCACCAGCTACCTGTCGGAAGTCTCGGCCGACTGGAAGGGCAAGCTCGGCGCCGGCACCACGGTGCAGTGGCCCGTCGGCCTGGGCGCGCCGGGCAATGACGGCGTCGCCAACAACGTTGCCAAGATCGCCGGCTCGATCGGCTATGTCGAATATTTCTACGCCAAGAAGAACAACCTTTCCTACGCCAAGCTCAAGAACAAGGCGGGGAAGGTCGTCACGCCCGAGACGGCGTCATTCCAGGCGGCGGCCGGCAACGCGGACTGGACATCGGCTCCCGGGTTCGGCGTGGTTCTCGTCGATGAGCCCGGCGACGAGTCCTGGCCGATCACGGCCGCGACCTTCGTGCTCGTGCACAAGGACCCGAAGGACAAGGAGCAGGTCGCGGCCGTTCTGAAGTTCTTCGACTGGGCGTATGCCAAGGGCGCTCCCTATGCGGACGAGCTCGCCTACATTCCGCTGCCCGACAGCCTGACGGACCGAATCCGCGCGGCGTGGGCGGCCGAGGTGAAAACCAACTGAGCTGCCGCTCGTCCCGGCGGCAGGTTCGTGACATTGACGAGCCGATGATATAGGGGGGTGCCATCGGAGCGCCCCGTTTTTGCCCGCTCGTCGCACTGGCCTCAGGCCTTTGCCACGGCTCCCGCCGCCGGATCTGTCGCGCCTTCCGCCCGACAGGGGCCGCATGCGGCGGCGCTGTCGTGCGGCGGGCCGACGAGTGCTTTTTTCGCGCACAGGCAAAGAGTTATGGCCGACGTTGCAATCAAGGACGTATCCCACGCTGGCGATGGGATAGGGAACCGTTCGCGGATCCTGGACAAGTTCAGGCGGGGGGACAGGTTCTTCTTCTATCTGACCCGAACCGCAGCGCTTCTGGTGCTGGGACTGCTGTTCGCCATCGTCGTGTCGCTCGCATACGGCGCGTGGCCGGCGCTCAGCCATTTCGGGTTCAATTTCTTCGTGTCCCAGTCGTGGGACGCCAATGCCGAGGAGTTCGGCGCGCTGGCGACGATCTACGGCACGCTGGTGACGTCGCTGATCGCCATGCTGATCGCCGTGCCCGTGGGGCTCGGGATCGCGGTCTTCCTCACCGAGCTGTGCCCGCCGATCCTGCGCCGGCCCATCGGCATCGCGATCGAACTGCTCGCCGGCATTCCGTCGATCATCTACGGCATCTGGGGCTTTTTCGTCTTCGCTCCGTTCCTGCAGCAGACGCTGCAGCCGTTCCTGATCTCGCTGTTTGGCCCGGTGCCGGTCCTCAACGCGGTTTTCGCGGGTCCGCCCTACGGGCTTGGCACGCTCACCGCCGGCCTCATCCTGGCGATCATGGTGCTGCCCTTCGTCGCCTCGGTGTCGCGCGACGTGTTCGAGACGGTGCCGCCCGTGATGAAGGAGGCTGCCTACGGCCTCGGCTGCACGACCTGGGAAGTGGTGCGCAGCGTCGTCATCCCGCACACCCGCGCGGGCCTCGTCGGCGGTGTGATGCTCGCGCTCGGCCGCGCGCTGGGCGAGACGATGGCGGTGACTTTCGTCATCGGCAACGCCAAGCAGATCTCGGCCTCCATCCTGCAGCCCGGCACGACCATATCGGCGACGATCGCGCTCGAATACGCCGAGGCTTCCGAGGGGCTCTACCGTTCGTCGCTGGTGGCGCTGGGCCTGATCCTCTTCATCATCAGCTTCATCGTCCTGGCGGCAGCGCGGCTGATGCTGGCGCGCCTCAACAAGCTGGAGGGCTGACCATGGCGCTCTACGCCGCGCGCAGGCGCTCCAATCGCATCGCCATGAGCCTTTGCACGGTCGCGGCCCTGTTCGGCATGCTCTGGCTGGTGCTCATTCTCGCGGTGCTTGTCTGGCAGGGGCTGGCCGGGCTGTCGCCGCACGTGTTCACGGAGATCACGCCGAGCATCGGCAGCACGGGGGGCGGCCTGCTCAACGCCATCATCGGCTCGCTGATGATGGTGTTCTTCGCCGTGCTCATCGGCACGCCGCTCGGGCTTCTGGCCGGCACGTACATGGCGGAATACGGCCGCTATGAAAAGCTGACGAACGTCGTGCGCTTCATCAACGACATCCTGCTGTCGGCGCCGTCGATCGTCATCGGCCTGTTCATCTACGAAATCCTGGTCGCGCCGTTCGGCACCTTCTCGGGCTGGGCGGGCTCGGCGGCGCTCGCCGTCATCGTGATCCCGGTCGTGGTGCGCACCACCGAGGACATGCTGCTGCTCGTGCCGAACCAGTTGCGCGAGGCGGCGGCGGCGCTCGGGTTGCCTCGGTCCATCATCATCAGGCAGGTCGCCTACAAGGCGGCGCTTGCGGGGATCGTCACCGGCGTGCTGCTGGCGGTGGCGCGCATCAGCGGCGAGACGGCACCGCTGCTGTTCACCGCGCTCAGCAACAACTTTTTTTCGACTTCGATGTCACAGCCGATCGCCAGCCTGCCGGTCGTGATCTACAACTTCACCAAGACGCCTGACGAGAACATGCAGCAGCTTGCGTGGACGGGCGCCCTGTTGATCACCTTCACGGTTCTCGCGATGAGCATCGCGGCTCGGGCTCTCTCCACGAGGAGGACGAAATGACAATCCAGACCGCCACGTCCCCCGGGCCGCCGGCGATCCCCGCGGGCCCGCTCACCGAAAAGGTCTCGGTCCGCAACCTCAAGTTCTACTACGGCAGCAACCTGGCGCTGAAGAACATCAACCTGCCGTTGTACGACCGGATCGTCACGGCCTTCATCGGCCCGTCGGGTTGCGGCAAGTCCACGCTTCTGCGCGTGCTCAACCGCATGTACGACCTCTATCCCGGCCAGCGGGCCGAGGGCGAGGTGATGGTCGACGGCCGCAACGTGCTCGATCCCGGCCAGGACGTCAACGCGCTGCGCGCGAAGGTGGGCATGGTGTTCCAGAAGCCGACGCCGTTCCCGATGACGATCTACGAGAACATCGCGTTCGGCGTCCGCCTTTACGAGAGCCTGAACAAGGCGGAAATGGACGAGCGGGTCGAGTCCTCCCTGCGCCGCGCCGCGCTGTGGGAGGAGGTGAAGGACAAGCTGAACGTCTCCGGCCAGAGCCTTTCGGGCGGGCAGCAGCAGCGTCTATGCATCGCGCGCACCGTCGCGGTGAAGCCGGAGGTGATCCTGTTCGACGAGCCCTGCTCGGCGCTCGATCCGATTTCCACCTCGAAGGTGGAGGAACTGATCGACGAATTGCGCGAGGACTACACGATCGCCATCGTCACGCATAATATGCAGCAGGCGGCGCGCGTGTCTCAGTTCACAGCGTTCATGTATCTCGGCGAGCTGGTGGAATTCGCGGAAACGACGAAGATCTTCACCGCGCCGAACGATAAGCGGACGCAGGATTATATCACCGGCCGTTTCGGCTGATCGCTGGGATCGGGCGGCGGGGTGCTGTCCATTCTGGCCTTTTGAACGGGATGTGTGGTCATGCCTGAGCATATCGTGACGTCATTCGATGCCGATCTCGAACTCTTGCGCAGCAAGATCGCCGAGATGGGCGGCATCGCGGAGAAAATGCTGGACGATTCGACGCGTGCGCTGGTGCGCCGCGACGTCGCGCTCGCGCGCCAGGTCATCGATGCGGATGCGAGGCTCGACGGCCTGCAGCACGAAATCGAGGAACACGCGGTCGCGACCATCGCCCGGCGCCAGCCGGTGGCCATCGACCTGCGCGACCTCGTGTCCGCCATTCGCGTGGCCGGCGACGTGGAGCGCATCGGGGATCTCGCCAAGAACACCTCCAAGCGCGTGCTCGCCATCAGCAACGAGGCCCATCCGGCCAAGATCGTCGGCGGCGTTCAGCACATGAGCGACCTCGTGCAGGCGCAGCTCAAGGACGTGCTCGACGCCTACGCCCAGCGCGACGAGCAGAAGGCGCTCGATGTCTGGAACCGGGACGACCGCATCGACGCGCTCTACAATTCGGTCTTCCGCGAGCTTCTGACGTATATGATGGAAGATACGCGCAACATCACCTTTTGCACGCATCTGCTGTTCCTGGCGAAGAACATAGAGCGCATCGGCGACCACACCACCAATATCGCCGAGACCATCTATTACCTCACCACCGGCGAGACGCTGTCGGGCGAGCGCCCCAAGGGCGACACGACGAGCTTCGCGACGGCGGAAAAGCTATGATCGCGGTCGGCCGAGCCGGCTGACGCGCAAAACCATGTTTCCTTCTCCGATGTCCGGAGGGTATGCAGATCTTTGAACACGTGATGTCTCGCGCCCCTGCGAGCGGTATAACGAGGATCTTATGGTGGGACCGCGCATATTGATCGTCGAGGACGAAGAACCGCTGGCGCTGCTGCTGCGCTACAATCTGGAAGCCGAGGGCTATTCTGTCGATAGCGTGGCGCGTGGCGACGAGGCCGAGATACGCCTGAGGGAACAGGTTCCGGACCTCGTGCTGCTCGACTGGATGCTGCCGGGGCTTTCCGGCATCGAGCTGTGCCGGCGGGTGCGCGCCCGGGGCGATACGGAGCGGCTGCCGATCATCATGCTCACCGCCCGCGGCGACGAGGGCGAGCGGGTGAGGGGGCTTGCCACCGGCGCCGACGACTATGTCGTCAAGCCGTTTTCGGTGCCGGAGCTGCTCGCGCGTGTCCGGGCGCTGCTGCGGCGCACGAAACCCGGCCATGTCGCCACCCTGCTGCTCGCCGGCGACATCGAGCTCGACCGCGAGACGCGCCGTGTGCGCCGCAACGGCCGCGAGCTGCATCTGGGGCCGACCGAATTCAAGCTGCTCGAATTTCTGATGCAGAGCCCGGGACGTGTCTTCACCCGCGAGCAACTGCTCGACGGCGTCTGGGGGCACGACGTCTATATCGACGAGCGCACCGTCGACGTCCACGTGGGACGTCTGCGCAAGGCGATCAACCGTCCGCGCAGTCCCGATCCGATCCGCACCGTTCGCGGCGCGGGCTATGCCTTCGACGAGACGTTTGCCCGCGCCGAATAGGCGGGGCCGTGGCCGCCGGCGCCGCTTCTGCCGGTGCGGTGTCCGCTGAAACGGCAAAGCCTCCCAAGTTCCTCGGGAGGCTTTCTCTATCTCGGCAGTGATGTCGTCGGGCCGACCTGCTCAGGCCCGCTTGCGGTCCCGCCGGCGTTCGAGAACCGGCTGATAGGCGATGCCGGCGTGGTGCGCGCAATAGGGCATACCCGTCACCGAGCGTGCGCCGCAGAAGCGGAAGCTCGGCGAGGTCGGGTCGCCCACCGGCCAGCGGCACATATATTCTCGCAGGTCCATGATGGTGACGCGCTCGGAGAGCGGCACAACGACGCTTTCCCGCGCTGCCGGCACCACCTGCGGAGCGATTTGAGGCACCGCCTGCGGAACGACTTTGGCGACGACATCCTCGGCCGGCCCGGCAACCGCACGAGCGGCGGCGAGGGCGGTATTGCCGAACGTCTGGGCCTGCGGCGGGGGGTCGGCTGGCGGGACGGCGGGAGCCCGGGGGGCGGGCGTGACCGCCGCCGGGGCCTTGCGCACCGGGCGAGGGGTCGCGGCCACCGGAGCCTTGGCGCGTCCGGACAGTCCGAGACGATGAACCTTGCCGATGACCGCATTGCGGCTCACGCCGCCGATCTCCGTCGCGATCTGGCTGGCGCTCAGGCCATCGCTCCAGAGTTTACGCAGTTGCTCGACACGTTCATCAGTCCAGGTATTACCAGGATCGCTCATCATCATGCTCCATTCCACCCCGCGTCGCACGGAATCCTCCATCCCGCCCCAAACGGCAGATCGCCGGGCGCAACGTTCACCTGAGAGGAAACGCTGGGTAGGAGGCAGCCAAACGACATCTCGTGGCCGTCACCCGGGAAACTACAATATGGCGCGACTCTCCTGCAAGAGTCGCGCATGCTTTCGCATGCATTTTCCCACAGGAGAAGTCGTAAACAATTCTTTGACAGCGCAGAAATTGCTGTGAATGCGGGCAATTTCAAGGCGCGGAGGCGACGATCGCGCAAAAAATCCCGCCCGAAACCTCCTGGGGGACGGATTTCGTTCCGGTTTTCGGCCTGCCGGCCGATATCGGCGGATCGCCGCCCGCCGGCAGGGCGGCGGCTGCGGCCTTTGCGCGCAGTGCTGCCCTTGCGGGGAATGCCACCATCCTGCCGCGCGGCTCAGATTCAACTTGAAACTGCCTGCCGCGGCCGCTAAGTTATACAACATGCCGTCCCGTGGGGCGGCTTTTTCCATTGCGCCGTTCGCATTCGCCGGGCTCTGATGGGTGCTTGCCCTCCGGTCTTCCGTCCCGGCTCCCGAACCCGGTGCCGATCCGGTTTCCCGATCCCCGGCCCGGATCGTTTGCGGCGGATGCGTGCCACGCCGGGGCGTGCCGCGTGCGTGGCGCGCGTGCCGCTCTCACGTTCTGGAGTAACAAGCTGTGACGTCGCCGATTTTGCCGACCTATGCGCGGGCCGATGTTGTATTCGAGAAGGGCGAGGGTGTCTGGCTCGAGGCGCGCGGCGGCGAACGATATCTCGACCTCGGCTCCGGCATCGGCGTCAATGCGCTCGGCTACTCTCACCCGCATCTCCTGGCGGCGCTCGAGGAGCAGGCGCACAAGCTCTGGCACGTATCGAACCTGTTCCGGATACCCGCAGCCGAGACGCTGGCCCAGCGCCTCGTCGACGCGAGCTTCGCCGATACGGTGTTCTTCACCAATTCGGGCGCGGAGGCGCTGGAGGCCGCCATCAAGACGGCACGCAAGTATCAGGCCGTCAGCGGCCATCCGGAGCGTTTCCGCCTCATCACCTTCGAGGGCGCGTTCCACGGGCGCACGCTGGCGACCATCGCCGCCGGCGGGCAACAGAAGTATATCGAGGGCTTCGGTCCGAAGGTCGAGGGGTTCGACCAGGTGCCGCTGGGCGACTGGGAGGCGCTTGCCGCCGCCATCACGCCCGAGACGGCGGGCATCCTGATCGAGCCCGTGCAGGGCGAGGGCGGCATCCGCCCGGTTCCGCCGGCCGACCTGCGCCGCCTGCGCCAGATCGCCGACGATCACGGGCTGCTGCTGCTGCTCGACGAGGTGCAGTGCGGCATCGGCCGCACGGGCAAGCTCTTCGCCCATGAGTGGGCCGGCATCCGCCCCGACATCGTCGCGATCGCCAAGGGCATCGGCGGCGGCTTTCCGCTCGGGGCGATGCTCGCGACCGCGGAGGCCGCCAAGGGCATGACGCTCGGCACCCATGGCACGACTTTCGGCGGCAATCCGCTGGCGACGACGGTGGGCAACGCCGTGCTCGACATCATTCTCGCGCCGGGCTTTCTGGAGGACGTGCAGGCGCGCTCCGGGCTGCTGCGCCAGCGGCTGGCGCAGTTGAAGGACAGTCATCCCGACGTGATCGAGGAGGTGCGCGGCGAGGGGCTGATGCTCGGGCTGAAGCTCAAGGTGCCGAACGGCGAATTCGTCAAGCGGGCGCTGGAGCGGCGGCTGGTGACGATCGCGGCGGGCGAGAATGTCGTGCGCCTGCTGCCGCCGCTGATCATCAGCGAGGACGAGATCGGCGCGGCGATCAACGGGCTCGATGCCGTCGCCGCCTCGTTCGATGCGCCCCATGAGGTGGAAAAGACAGAAAGTAACCCAGAATGACGCAGGGCAGCGCAGCATTGGCCACCACGATCTCGAACAGTGCCTCGGGCACGGGCGTGCGCCATTTCCTCGACCTGACCGATTTCGCCGGCGAGCAGTTGCGCGAGATGCTCGAACTCGGCAAGGCGCTGAAGGCGCGCCGGGTCAGGGGCGGGCCGCAGCAGTACCGGCCGCTGGACGGGAAGGTGCTGGCCATGATCTTCGACAAGCCGTCGACCCGCACGCGCGTGTCGTTCGACGTCGGCATCCGGGAGCTGGGCGGCGAACCGCTCATGCTCACGGGCGCGGAGATGCAGCTGGGGCGCGGCGAGTCCATTCCCGACACCGCGCGCGTGCTGTCGCGTTTCGTCGATGCGATCATGATCCGCATTCTCGACCACGCCGCCATGCGCGAGCTCGCCGAATTCGCCACGGTGCCGGTGATCAACGGCCTCACCAAGCAGTCGCATCCGTGCCAGATCATGGCCGACCTGCTGACGTTCGAGGAACATCGCGGACCGATCGGTGGCCGGACGGTGGCCTGGACCGGCGACGCCAACAACGTGCTCACCTCCTGGGTGCATGCCGCCGCCAAGCTTGGCTTCAACATCGCCATCGCTACGCCGGCGGAGCTGGCGCCGCGCGCCGATCTCGTCGAATGGGCGCGGCGCGAGGGGGCGAACGTTCTGCTTACGCGCGATCCGTTCGAGGCGGTGAAGGGGGCCGATGCGGTCATCACCGATTGCTGGGTGTCCATGGGCGACGACGACGAGCGCTACCGCCACAACCTGCTGCGGCCGTATCAGGTCAACGACAGGCTGCTGGCCGCCGCCAACGAGGGCGCCGTCTTCATGCACTGCCTGCCCGCCCACCGCGGCGAGGAGGTGACGGACGAGGTGATGGACGGCCCGCAGTCGGTGGTGTTCGACGAGGCGGAAAACCGGCTGCACGCGCAAAAGGGCGTGCTGGCCTGGTGCCTCGGCATCGGCCTCGGCGACGTGGCGCCGGCGGATGTCGCCAGGCTTGCCAAAAGAGCGGGCGCGAAGGGGGCGAGGGGCGCGAAAGGCGCAGGCGAATGAGCGTTCCGCACGCCGGGGAAGCCGCGCACGAAGGCGCCGACGACAGCGTGCTGCCCTTCGCCATCGAGGGGCTCGACGTGCGCGGGCGCGTCGTGCGGCTCGGGCCGGCCATCGATCTCATCCTGTCGCGTCACGATTATCCGCCGTCGGTGGCGCGCGTGGTCGGCGAGGCCGCGGCGCTGACGGCGCTGCTCGGCTCGTCGCTCAAGTTCGAGGGCCAGTTCCAGTTGCAGACCCGCTCCGACGGGCCGATCGAGATGATCGTGGTGGATTACGATGCGCCCGACAGGCTGCGCGCCTGCGCCCGCTTCGACGCCGAGCGCGTGCGCGCGGCCGAGGAGAAGGGCGAGGCCGGCACCGGCGCGCTGATCGGCCACGGCCATCTGGCGCTCACGGTCGATCAGGGCGGCGACATGACGCGCTATCAGGGCATCGTGGCGCTGGAAGGCGAGGGGCTGGAGGAGGCGGCGCACACCTATTTTCGCCAGTCGGAGCAGATCCCGACGCGCGTGCGCCTTGCCGTCGGCGAGGAAACGCTGGGCGCGGGCAGCGAGCGGCGCATCGGCTATCGCGCCGGGGGCATGCTGGTGCAGTTTCTGCCACAGGCGGCGGAGGTGGCGGCTGCCGCAGGGCCGGAGGACGACCGCTGGCAGGAGGCGCATTTGCTCGTCGATACCGTGGAGGATCACGAGCTGATCGACTCGACGGTGTCGAGCGAGCGGCTGCTCTACCGGCTGTTTCACGAACGCGGCGTGCGGGTGTTCGCGGCCCAGGGCGTGCATGAGGCGTGCCGTTGCAGCCGGGAGCGGATAACCGCGATGCTGACGACCTTCGACGAGGACGACCGGCGTCACATGGTGGGAGACAACGGCCGCATCGGCGTGACCTGCGAATTCTGCTCCCGCTTCTACGATATGGACCCTGCCGAAGTGGGCGTCGATGACGACACGCCGGATGGAGATACGGTATGAGCGACGAGGACATCGTCAGGGACAGCAACGGCGCCGCGCTCGCGGACGGCGATTCCGTGACCCTGATCAAGGATCTCAAGGTCAAGGGCACCTCGGAAACGCTCAAGCGTGGCACGCTGGTGAAGAACATCCGGCTGACCGGCAAGTCCGGCGAGATCGAGGCCAATACCAAGCAGGTGAAGGGCCTCGTGCTGAAGACGGAGTTCGTCAAGAAGGCGTGAGCCCGCGCGTCACGCGTGGGGGTTGCCCGCTTCCGTGGCAGCGTAAAGGTTCCACCACGAACCGCACCGGTCTCTCGGCCCGGACGGAGTGTGCCTGCTTGGGCCGCACGTGCAGGGCGCTCTCCAGCACATGGATGACGGCCCAGACGCCGGCCTTGAGACTGTGATGGCGTTTCAGGGCATCGAGGATCGTCTCCCGATCGAACACGGGCGATTGCCGATAGGCGCGCAGACTCGCGGGCAAGCCTGCGGGGAGCGGCAGGCCGGCGGTGTCGGCGGGCCTGGCGTTGGCTCATGCTCGGCTTTCTTATGCGCGGCCGCCCGCCGCGTTCCGTGTCGCCGGTTCCGGGGCGGATCTGGGCTCCGCCGCCGGCAGGGACGGGTTGATGAAGCGCTCCCCGTGCTCCAGCGCGGCCCCGTGGCGGGTGGCGACGCCGTATTCCAGGCTCTCGGCGATGCGCCGCGCGCGGTCGAGAAAGTGCTCGGCCGCGGCGGGCGGGCACACCTCGCGCGCGACCGTCTCGAACAGCGCCAGCCAATGGTCGAAATGGCGCGCGTCGATCGGCAGGTTCATGTGCTTGGGCATCGGCCGGCCGTGATAGCGGCCGCTCATCAGCGCGACCGACGACCAGAACAGCCGCATCTGCGTCAGGTGCGTGTCCCAGTTGGAGACATGGCTCTCGAAGATCGGGCCGAGCACGGCGTCAGCGCGCACGCGGGCATAGAACGTATCGACGAGGCGGGCGATCATGTCGTCGTCGATGCCCGTAGCGGCCATGATGTCCGCCACGATCTGCGCCCTGCGCTCCGCCAAATCGTCCATCGGTTTCGTTTCCTTTCTGCGCGCCGCCGTCCCGTCCGCGGTGCTGGCGGCCATGCCGCCATCGCTATAGCAGCTTGATTCAATTTGATCATCACATTGAATCAAGCTGCGGAAAAATGATAAAAGTTAAAACACAGGTTCCGATTCCATCGGAACGTGTGCTCCGAGCAACCGCAACCCGCGCCGGGCCATATCCTTGCAGCATATGCCGAACGACGGCCGGGCCAAAGCGCGGGGATGTCGCAGTCCGCGCGTGACGCTATCGGCGCGGGGGAGGCAACGGCTGACACCACAAATGTGGCGATACCGCGTCACATTGGCGCCAGAAATCAGGAAGGATTTGACATCCGCGTCTATTCATGCAATACAGGCAACCGTTATGTGTGGATATGTTTCTTGTGGTGGAGTTGAGGGCGCCTCTTCCGTTTTTTGTTTGTTTCTGTATAAAGAAAATCGCGGCGTGTTTGATTTTGCAATATTATCGTTTATTACGATATAGCGATCATGTTGGCGTCTAAAGCTTCGTTTTCCTCCTTCGTCTGTTGATGCCGGATGTAAAACCATGAGTTCGGGAGCAGATTTGATGAGCGATGTTCGTGCGGCTGTTTCGCTGGATGCGGAAGCGCTTCTGTCCGATTTCGGCAAGTATATCGGCCTGCCGGGGCTGACGTTCGGCGAGCACGGCTTTGTCGGGCTGATGTTCGACGATCACGCCCTCAACATCCTTTACGACGGGCCGCGCGACGCGTTTCTGCTCTACGGGCCCGTCGGCCCGATCCCGACGAGCGACGAGGGTTTCTTCCGCCGCCTGCTGGCCGAGTGCCACTATGCGATATTCAACGGCCAGGGCGCGCTGACCGTCGACGAGCAGCATGGCCAGGTGGTGTGGTCGGAGACGGTGCCGCTGTCGGATCTGACACAGGAGCGGTTTCAGGAGAAGCTGAAGGCCGCCGTCGATCAGATCGAGTTCCTGAAAGGCTCGCTTTTCGAGGCGCTGGTGCGCCCTGAAAACACCGCCGCCGCGATTGCGGCGGGAGAGGGCGAGGAACGTTTTGTGCGTATTTGATTGTTTCGTGTGTTTATTTAAAGGGATTATGTAATGGCTACTCCTATTAAGGGCGCCGGCCATACCGGCAATGTTGCGTCCGTTTCTTTGGCGTCGGTGGATTCGCCTAAGTCGGGTAATTTCAGAGGGCATATCGTTTCCAAGAGCGATACGAAGAAACCGACGTTTTCCGCCAGCGGGCTGTTCGCGGGCAAGCGGGACGGCGTGGACCTGAACAAGCGAGCAGTCAAACAGCTCTGAACCGGCACTTGCTCTCTTGCCGAATGCCTTGGGAGTAAGCTTTTGCGAACTTCAGCATCGCATGACCAAACACCGCGGAACCCCTGTCGCCGCTGCGCGAGCCTTTAGCTACATTTTCAGAGTGCCGCACCGCCTTTTGCACGTTATCCCTGACGGGCAGCGCTGTGGCCGTTGGAGTTATGGTGGCCGCTGTGGGACTCGAACCCACACGGGCGAAGCCCGAGGCATTTTAAGTGCCTTCCGTCTACCAGTTTCGGCAAGCGGCCCTGTCCAACACTTCCTCGCCCGACGCGGCAAAGGCGCGGCCGCGCGTTTCGGAGATGGAAACGATCGAACCCTGCGCCTGCCTGTGTCTGCCGCGGCAGATTACAGCGGAAGCGGCCCGGTGGAAACCGGCCACCGGGCATATGCCGTTGAAGCGAACCGTTTTCCTCAGGACAATCAGGCAGCGTGCGGGGCGTCGCCGGCAAATCCTGGTTCCGATTCTCTCAGATCTCTTCCCTGGCCGGCGCCGGGCCGAGGCGCCGGTCGAGATATTCGTTGACGCTCGCGATCAGCGGCTCGATGTGGCCGTCGAAGAAGTGGTTCGCGCCGGGGATGACCGCGTGCTCGATCTGGATGCCCTTCTGGGTCTTGACCTTCTCGATGACGCCGATGACCTCCCGCAGCGGCGCGACGCGGTCCTGCTCGCCGTGGATGAAGAGGCCGGACGACGGGCAGGGCGCGAGGAACGAGAAATCATAGCGGTTCGCCATCGCCGCAATCGACAGGAAGCCTTCGATCTCGGGGCGACGCATCAAAAGCTGCATGCCGATCCACGCGCCGAACGACACACCGGCGATCCAGCAGTTGCGCGCCTCCGGGTTGACGGACTGCACCCAGTCGAGCGCGGCGGCCGCGTCCGACAGCTCGCCCGCGCCATGGTCGAACGTGCCCTGTGAGCGCCCGACGCCGCGAAAATTGAAGCGCAGCGCCGAAAAGCCGCGATTCACGAACGTGTAGTAGAGGTTGTACACGATCTGGTTGTTCATCGTCCCGCCGAACTGCGGATGCGGATGCAGGATGAGCGCGATGGGCGCGCCCTTGTCCCTGGCGGGGTGATAGCGTCCTTCAATGCGGCCGGAGGGGCCGGAAAAGATAATCTCGGGCATCGAACACCATTCGTGCAGTCTGCGTCAGTCTGGCTACGCTGTCAGGACGCAAGTTGCGGGAAATCATGAGAACCGGGGCGATCAGAATGCCGGCCGACGGGCCGCCTGATCCGGCCTCCACAGCACCCCGCGCGCGACTTCACCCCCCGCCGCCACGCGCGTGCCGTTCCGGACCTCGCGCCGCAGGGATAGCCCAGGGGCGAGAATTGTTCCGGCAGCGGCATTCTGGCATAAGACAATGCAAGGCATCATGTAGCTTCTGTAGCATGGCACGGGGGGGAAAAAGCAAGCATATTGCGCCATCATCGGCCATCGGCCCGCCATAAATGGCCATGATGGATGCGGAGGCAGGATCGGCGGGCACCAAACGGAAGCGGAAGCGAGCGGGTGAGATGACGCGCGAGCGCATATATCTGGATTACAACGCCACCGCGCCCCTGTTGCCAGAGGTGCTGGAGGCAATGACGGGCGCACTGGCGCTCACGGGCAATCCCTCGTCGGTGCATGCCGAGGGACGCGCCGCGCGCGGCCGCGTCGAGGATGCGCGCATCACGGTGGCGAGGCTTGTCGGCGCGAAGGCCGATAACGTTATCTTTACCGGCTCCGGCTCCGAGGCCAACACGATGGCCCTGACGCCCCATGTGCGGGTTGCCGGCGCGTGCGGCGTCAACGGCTGCGCGCCCGGCGGGGCGCGTGGCGTGACGCGCCTCCTGGTCGGCGCAACGGAACATCCGAGCGTCCTTGCCGGCGGGCGCTTCGCGCCGGACCGCGTGGAGCCTGTTCCGGTCGGCGGCGACGGCGTGCTGCGGCTTGACTGGCTCGAGGAGCGGCTCGCCGTTCTCGCGCGCGAGGAGCCGGAGGCGGGCGCGCTGGTCAGCGTGCAGGTCGCCAACAGCGAGACGGGAGTGCTCCAGCCCGTCGCCGAGATCGCCGCGCTCGTGCATGCGGCGGGCGGTGTGATGCATGCCGACGCCGTGCAGGCGGCGGGCCGCATGGCGCTCGACATCGGGGCGCTCGGCGCCGACATGCTGACCCTGTCGGCGCACAAGCTCGGCGGGCCGCAGGGGGTGGGCGCGCTGGTGCTGGGCTCGAACGCCGTCGATCTGGGCAATTCGCTGGTGCGCGGCGGCGGGCAGGAGCGGGGACGGCGGGCCGGTACCGAAAATGTCGCCGGCATCGTCGGCTTCGGCGTAGCGGGGGCGCTTGCATTGTCGCGGATCAACGCGTATCCAGCCCGCCTGAAGGCTTTACGCGATGCATTCGAGAATCGTTTGAAAGTGGCTTTGCCGCAGGTGGAGATATTCGGCAGCAGTGCGCAGCGTCTCGGCAACACGAGCGCTTTCGCCGTGCCGGGCCTCAAGGCGGAAACGCTGCTGATGGCGCTCGATCTTGCGGGTTTCGCGGTGTCGTCCGGCTCCGCCTGCTCGTCGGGCAAGGTGAAGCGCTCCCACGTCCTCGACGCGATGGGCGTGCCGCCGGGGACCGCGGAAGGCGCGTTGCGGGTGAGCCTCGGCTGGGCTTCCCGCGAGGCGGATCTTGATTTTTTTAGAACGGCTTTGGAAAAGGTCGTCGGTATGCTTATATCTCGCCATAGCGGTCGCAGTGCGGCCTGAAATGGCGGACGCCATACCAACCAGCGGTCCTTGAAACCGCAACAGGAGGTTGTGCTATGCCTGCGGTGCAGGAAACAATCGAGCGTGTCCGCACGCTCGACGTGGATCAATACAAGTACGGCTTCGAGACGGAGCTTGAGGTCGACAAGGCCCCCAAGGGACTGAACGAGGACATCGTCCGCCTGATCTCGGCCAAGAAGGGCGAGCCGGAGTGGATGACCGAATGGCGCCTCGAGGCCCTGCGGCGCTGGGTGACCATGCGTGAGCCCACCTGGGCGCGGGTGAACTATCCGGTCATCGACTACCAGGATCTGCACTACTACGCGGCGCCGAAGAAAAATCCCGCGCCGAAGTCGCTGGACGAGGTCGACCCCGAGATTCTGCGCACGTACGAAAAGCTCGGCATTCCGCTGCGCGAGCAGGAGATTCTGGCCGGCGTCGAGCCCTCGCGGCGCGTCGCGGTCGATGCGGTGTTCGACTCCGTCTCCGTAGTGACTACCTTCAAGGAGGAGCTGCGCAAGGCGGGCGTGATCTTCTGCCCCATTTCGGAGGCGATCCGCGAATATCCCGAACTTGTGAAGAGGTATCTCGGCACTGTCGTGCCGGTGTCCGACAATTTCTTCGCCACGCTGAATTCGGCCGTGTTCACGGACGGATCGTTCGTCTACGTGCCGGAGGGCGTGCGCTGCCCGATGGAGCTGTCGACCTACTTCCGCATCAACGAGCGCAACACCGGCCAGTTCGAGCGCACGCTCATCATCGCCGACAAGGGGGCCTACGTCAGCTATCTGGAGGGCTGCACCGCGCCCGCCCGCGACGAGAACCAGCTCCACGCCGCGGTGGTGGAACTGATCGCGCTCGACGACGCGGAGATCAAATACTCCACGGTGCAGAACTGGTATCCGGGCGATTCCGAGGGCAAGGGCGGCGTCTATAACTTCGTCACCAAGCGCGGCGATTGCCGGGGCCGGAACGCCAAGATCTCGTGGACGCAGGTCGAGACCGGCTCGGCGATCACGTGGAAGTACCCGTCCTGCATCCTGCGCGGCGACAATTCGCGCGGCGAGTTCTACTCCATCGCCATCTCGAACGGCTTCCAGCAGGTCGATTCCGGCACCAAGATGATCCATCTCGGGCGCAACACGACGAGCCGCATCATCTCCAAGGGGATCGCGGCGGGGCGTTCCGAGAACACCTATCGCGGGCTCGTTTCGGCGCACCGGCGGGCGAGCGGCGCGCGCAACTTCACCAACTGCGACTCGCTGCTGATCGGCGACCGCTGCGGCGCGCACACGGTGCCCTATATCGAGTCGAAGAATGCCAGCGCCGTCTTCGAGCACGAGGCGACGACGTCGAAGATCTCTGACGACCAGCTGTTCTATTGCCTCCAGCGCGGCCTCGACGAGGAAGAGGCGATCGCGCTGATCGTCAACGGCTTCGTCAAGGACGTGCTGCAGCAATTGCCCATGGAATTCGCGGTCGAGGCGCAGAAGCTGATCTCGATCAGCCTGGAGGGCTCGGTCGGCTGACAGCCGGGTTCGCAAACTAATGAGCCGCCGCCGGTCTCGCGATCGCGGCACGGAGTTCCGCAGGCGTCAGCATGACGGGACTTGAAGGAAACAAGAATGATCGACATCAAAAATCTCGTGGTTGAAATCGAGGGCAACCGGATCCTCAACGGCCTTGATCTCACGGTGCACGACGGCGAGGTCGCCGCCATCATGGGTCCGAACGGGTCGGGCAAGTCGACGCTGAGCTATGTCATCGCCGGCAAGGAGGAATATGAGGTCCTCGACGGCGAGATCCTGCTCGATGGCGAGAACATCCTCGAGCTTGAGCCGCACGAGCGCGCGGCCAGGGGCGTGTTTCTGGCCTTCCAGTACCCGCTGGAGATCCCGGGCGTCGCCACGATGTCGTTCCTGAAGGCGATCCTCAACGCCCAGCTGAAGGCGCGCGGCGAGGCGGAACTGACCACGCCCGATTTCATGCGCCGGGTGAAGAAGGCAGCGGAAAGCCTTCACATCAATCAGGAAATGCTGAAACGGGCGCTCAATGTCGGCTTTTCCGGCGGTGAAAAGAAGCGCATGGAGATCCTGCAGATGGCGCTGCTCGAGCCCCGGTTCTGCATCCTGGACGAGACCGATTCCGGCCTCGACATCGACGCGCTGCGGATCGTCGCCGAGGGTGTCAACGCGTTGCGCGACGGCAAGCGCTCGTTCCTGGTGATCACGCACTACCAGCGGCTGCTCAACCACATCGTGCCCGATACCGTGCATGTCATGTCGAGGGGCCGCATCGTGCGCTCGGGCGACAAGGAGCTCGCGCTGGAGCTCGAGGCGGGCGGCTACGCTGAATACGGAACCGAGGCGGCGTGAGGCGGACATGACGACGAATTTTGTGCCCACCCATCCGGCCGCCCAGTTGTTTCCCGCCGAGGCCCGGCTGGTTGAGTACTTCAGGGACCTGAGGCCCGGACTGCCGGATGGCGACGGCGGCAGCGTGCGCCGCGCCGAGGCCATCGCCCGCATCGAGCGCGACGGCCTGCCGAACCGGCGGGTGGAGGAGTGGAAGTACACGGACCTGCGCGCGCTGCTGCGCGAGGCCGCCCCGCCCGCGCCGCGCCCCGATGCCAGCCTGATCGACGCCGCCCGCGCCGGCGCGCGCGTGCTGGCCGACGTGCCGGCGGTGCGGATCGATTTCGTCAATGGCCATCTGGTGGACGGGGGCGAGGCGCTGGCAGGGGTGACGGTCACGCCGCTGGCGCGGGCGCTGGCGGAGGGGCACCCGGCGCTCGCTGACCTTGATCAGGTCGAGGTGGCGAGAGGCAATACGCTCGTCGAACTCAACACGGCCTTCCTCGGCGACGGCATCATCGTGCATGTCGGGGCCGGGCAGGACATCGCCGTGCCGCTGCATCTGCGCTTCATCAACCACGGCGACGCACCGTTCGCGACCTCGGTGCGCGTGCTGGTGCTGGTGGAGAAGGGGGCATCGCTGACCATCGCAGAATCGCACGAAGGCACCATCGCGGCGCAACCCAACAGCCTGGTCGCGTTCATGATCGGCGACGGCGCGCGGGTCGAGCACGTCCGCGTCAACGCCGAGGCCGCGGGCACGCTTGCCCTGTCCACGGTGACGGCGGCGCTGGGGGCGAAGGCCGATTTCCGCTCGATCAATCTCGTGGCGGGCGGCTCGGCCTCGCGGCATCAGCTCTTCGTCGCCTATGAGGGCGAGGACGCGCGGGCGACGCTCGGCGGTGTGACGGTGATCGCCGGCGAGGAGCATGCCGACACCACGCTCGTGGTCGACCACGCGGTGCCGGGCGGCGAGAGCCGCGAACTGTTCAAGACCATTGTCGACGGCGACGCGACCGGCGTTTTCCAGGGCAAGATCATCGTCCGCCAGGACGCCCAGAAGACGGACGGGCGCATGATGTCGGCGGCGCTGTTGCTGTCGCCGGGCGCGACGATGAACAACAAGCCGGAGCTCGAGATCTGGGCCGACGATGTGCAATGCGCGCACGGCGCGACCTGCGGCGAGCTCGACGAGGAACTGCTGTTCTACCTCAAGGCGCGCGGGCTGCCGCAGGCCGAAGCGGAGGCGCTGCTGCTGCAAGCCTTTATCGGCGAGGCATTCGAGGAACTCATTTCGGGTGAGACCATGCGCGAGGCGATGAACGCCATTGCGGTAAAGAGGCTGGAAAAGCGTTCGTAAGTGTGGGTTTATGGACGGCTAACGCGCTGCACAACGGGCGGGCGGCGCCAGAGCGCTTTCCGATCGGATGGGAGCATCCGATCGATCGGAATTCGCTCAAAATCAAAGAGTTGGATTATATCAGCGTTTCCGTGAAACGATAATATGATCTAAAGCGAGGTATCTATGACCGGCGTTGTGACGAGTGGCAGCTACGATGTGGATGCGGTGCGTCGGGATTTCCCGATTCTGTCGCGGGAGGTCTACGGCAAGCCGCTCGTGTATCTCGACAGCGCCGCCTCTGCCCAGAAGCCCCGTGCCGTGATCGACGCCATGAGCCGCGTGTACGAGCGCGAATACGCCAACGTGCACCGGGGGCTGCATTATCTCGCCAATGCCGTGACCGAGGCGTTCGAGGACGCGCGCGAGACGGTGCGCGGCTTCCTCAACGCCGAGAGCACGGACGAGATCGTGTTCACCCGCTCCGCCACCGAGGCCATCAACCTCGTGGCCGACAGCTTCGGCCGGGCGCATATCGGCGCGGGAGACGAAATCGTCCTCTCGATCGTGGAGCATCACTCCAACATCGTGCCGTGGCATTTCCACCGCGAGCGCCGGGGCGCGGTGCTGAAATGGGCGCCGGTCGACGACGACGGCAACTTCCTCATCGACGAGTTCGAGGCGCTGCTGACCCCGCGCACCCGGATCGTCGCCGTATCGCACATGTCGAACGTGCTCGGCACCATCCTGCCGATCAAGGATATCGTGCGCATCGCGCATGCCCACGGCATCCCCGTGCTGGTGGACGGCAGCCAGGGGGCGGTGCACCTGCCCGTCGACGTGCGCGATCTCGACGCGGACTTCTATGTCTTCACCGGCCACAAGGTCTATGGGCCGACGGGTATCGGCGTGCTCTACGGCAAGTCGCGCTGGCTGGAGGAACTGCCGCCCTTCAACGGCGGCGGCGAGATGATCGAGAGCGTCACGCTCGACAACGTGACCTACAACACGCCGCCGCACAGGTTCGAGGCCGGCACGCCGCCGATCGTGGAAGCGATCGGCCTCGCGGCCGCGATCCGCTACGTCGACCGGCTCGGCCGCACGGCGGTCCTCAACCACGAGGAGCAGTTGCGCAATTACGCCCAGCAGCAGATCGGCAGCCTCAACTCGATCCGCATTCTCGGGCGTGCCCGGGAGCGGGGGGCGATCCTGTCGTTCGAGATGCGCGGCGCGCATCCTCACGATGTCGCGACCGTGATCGACCGCGCCGGCGTCGCCGTGCGCGCCGGCACCCATTGCGCCCAGCCGCTGCTGGCCCGTTTCGGCACGACGGCGACATGCCGCGCCTCGTTCGCATTGTATAATACGAAGGAAGAGGTAGATATTCTGGTCGAGGCGCTGAGGAAGGCTGAACAGCTTTTCGCCTGAACCGCCAGTTGCCTGACTGGTTGATTGCCAGGCCCGTGGGAGAGAGTTTGTGAGCGAGCAAGAGAGCAAGGCCGCTGCCGTGACGCCGGTCGGTTCCGCGCTGCCGGAAGGCGAGATCGAGCGGCTGACGGAAGACATCATCGCCGCGCTGAAGACGGTGTTCGATCCGGAGATTCCGGTCGATATCTACGAGCTCGGCCTCATCTACCGCGTCGACATCAGCGATGACCGCCATATCGAGATCGACATGACGCTCACCGCCCCCGGCTGCCCGGTGGCGGGCGAGATGCCGGGCTGGGTGGAGGCCGCGGTCGGCTCCATCCACGGCGTGCAGGGGGTGACGGTCAACATGGTGTTCGACCCGCCATGGGATCAGAGCCGCATGTCGGACGAGGCGCGGGTCGCGCTCGACATGTGGTGAGTCCCTCGACGGCGGGCGAGGGAGCACCTATCTTTATGACGGAGGCCGCCGGCGGATTCCGGCGGCACGGCTGAAGGACCGGTCAGAATGACATCGTCGCACAACACGCCCGCATCGGCAGCGCCCCGCAAGCGCCCGCGGTTTCAGGTTCTCACCCTGACTGAGGCGGCGGCGGAGCGGTTGCGCGAAATTCTCGACAATTCCGACAGGCCCGTCGCCGCCGTTCGCCTCGGCGTGAAGAAGGGCGGCTGCGCGGGCATGGAATACACCATGGAATACGCCGAGAGCGTCGCGCCCGGCGAGGACGTGGTCGAGGACAAGGGCGTGCGGCTCGTCGTCGACCCGAAGGCCGTGCTGTTCCTGCTCGGCACGGAGATGGACTACGCGGTCGGCAAGATCTCGTCGGGCTTCGTGTTCAACAACCCGAACCAGACATCGGCCTGCGGCTGCGGCGAATCGGTCGAGATCGTCCCCGCCTCGCCCGAGGCGCTGGAGCGCGCATAGCGGTTTGTGTCCAATTCGATTGTCGATTTGAGCGGCGGGCCCCGGCTCCGCCGCTTTCAGTATGTGGTCTTCATCACGAAGGAGGCCGCGCCGAGCATGCGTCCGGGGCTGTGCGGATCGCCGCTCTGCACGAGGATCGCGAAGCCGTCGGTGTTGTCCGGCAGGGCGTCGCGTCGCGCGAGGTCGATGACGAGCGGCTCGGCGGACTGTGCGGCGGGCAGCAGCGGCGCGAGCGGTACGAGATCGCTGACGACGTTCGCGTAGGTGAGCCGGCTGCCCTGGTTTTCGCCGCCTTCGACGGCGACCGTCTGCTCCCGATAGAAGGGCGCAAGAAGGATCGTCGCGCGTTCACCCGCGGGGCCGGCGGCGATGACGATGCGGAAGACGTCGCCGTGGCGCGCGATGCTGACCTTCACCGGCAGCTCCGCCGCCGATGCGGACCCGGGTGCCAGCGCCTTCCGCAGCGCGGCTTCGTCGGAGCCGATCATGTGCACGACGCCGTTGATCACCACCTGTGGTGTATAGATGCGCCGGGCGCCGCGCAGCTTGGCATAGATGCGCTGGCGTTTGGTGAATTTCTCGCGTGCCAGCGTGTCTCGCCAGCCGATATAATCCCAGCAGGTAACGGGCAGGGTGAGCACGACCATGCTGCTGTCGCGCGCATAGTCGCATATCAGGCGGTCCGCCGGCGGGCAGGAGGCGCAGCCCTGGCTGGTGAACAGTTCGACGACGGCGCGTTTGGGCGCGCCTTCCCCCGCCGGCTGCGCTGCGGCCGGCAGCACCGTTCCCGCCATAAGCAGCGCCAGCACGCCGCCGGCGGACCGCAATCCGATTCGCCTGAAAGAACTGTGCGTTCCGCCTGAAATGGCCCTGCCGGCGCGGCGCGGCGCCACTCCGGTGTCGTCCGGAGCATCTGCGGTCGCGATCGCATTGAAGGGAGTGCGCACTGTTGCCATGTCTGTCAGAGACGATATATCCCCGGGAGCGGCTTGCGCCGCCCCTGCCTTCCATTGGTTGACGCCCTCAAGCGTGTGCTGGACGCCAGTGAACAGTAATCGGCACGGGAATGGAAGTCACGTTAGAGCGAGATGACTTTTCATCGAGCGCCACCTCGTTTCGACAGCTTGATGACGCGCGACCCTCGGCATTGAGCTGAGCATTCCCCCGTTCGGGGCCTCAGGGAGAGGGGGAGGAGGGTGCGGCTGGCGGCACGCGCCAGCGCCTGTGCATCCACAGCCATTGCTCGGGGTGCTCGCGCACCCAGCCCTCGACTACCGCGGTCATCGCCACCATGGCGCCGGCGGGGTCGACGTGGCCCGCTGCGTCGCGGGGCAGGTCGAGCGGGGGCGTGAGCTCGATGCGGAACCGGTTTCCCGGCAGGCGGATCACGCGCACGCCGTGGACCGGGCAGTCGAATCGGTTGGCGAATTTGCCCAGAATCGGATTCGTCAGCGCCGGGCGGCCGAAGAACGGCACCGTCACGCCGCGGGTGAAATGCTGGTCGATCAGCATGCCGAGATGCCCGCCCTTCTCCAGCACGCCCGCCATGGCGAAGGCGGCGCCCTGGCGCGCCGCCTGCAGATTGCCCATGGTGCGCGAGCGCGTCTCGTGCACGGCCCGCGCCACCGCCGGATCGTTGGGCTCGCGGTAGATCGCCGTCGTATCGAGGCCGTAGCGGCTGGCGCAGATGGCCGGCAGTTCCCAATTGCCGAGGTGGGCGGAGAACACGATTCCCGGTCGTCCGTCGTCGCGCAGGGCGATGAAATGCTCGATGCCGACGACTTCGACCCGCCCATCGGGCCGGGGATCGAAATAGTCGTAGTCGAACAGCGTGTCGAGATGGGCGTATTCGGCGCCGGTGCGCCCCAGATTTTCCCATGCGCCCAGCGCGATCTGCCGCACCCGGCCCTCGTCGGCCTCGGGAAAGGCGGCGCGGATGTTGGCGAGCGCGACCTTGTGGACGGAAAGCAGCGGGCCGATCGTGCGGGCGAGCGCGCCGCCCCAGTCGCTGGCACGGTCCGGCCCCAGCAGGCGCAGCAGGCCGAAAGCGCTGCGAACGGCCCCCACCATCGCCATGCCGGCAATGAATGATCCGAATTTTCGAGCGGCGGCAATTGCCGCATTGACACGCAACGCCAAGGTTCACACCACGTCGACAGCAGGTAACGGTGCCGCGCGCGGCGAACCGGATGCGACCTTCTAGAGCAATTGCTCGCCGGATTAAACCATTCGCCGTGAAGGCTTGATGCGAAAAACCGCAGGTGTGTCCAATTCGCCTGCGCGGCGGGAGCAGCCCCCCATGGGCGAGACGCCGCTGCACTACCCGCGGCCTGGCAGGACAGCCCAACGAAGAGGGCGGCTCAGTGCCTCCATGAAGCATTGAACCGCCCTGTTGTCCGTTCGGCTTCTGTTGGCCGGCCGACCGGATATCCATCCGATCGGTAACCCCGTCAGGCGGGTATGAACCCGCTTTCGTCGGCGGTGCGCTGTCCGTCGCGTGTGTTGCCGCCTGGGCGACGTTTGGCGAGAAGTTTGCGGGCAGCGCGTTCCGCCGTTTGCGGATCGGCAAAGATCTGCCCGTCAAGGTCGTTGAAGGCGCTCTCCGAAGCGTGAAAGCGATAGCCGTTCGTGTCGCGGGCGATAATCCCGGCCGGCTTGCCGGAGACTTCTATCAAGTAATTGTCAAACATTTCAGCTCCCACCGGTATGAACCGGTTCCACCATGCAAATCCGGGGCCAACGGCCGGCCGCGGCCGGCGTACTGAGGCTCCCTGCGAAAACGCTCTGTGACTAACGCGAACAGGTGCAACACGCTGCTGACGCAAGCCATACGTTCATGTAGGTTGCATGACGAGAGACGGATTGATCGACGATTTCCCCTTTTTTGGCAGCGTTTTCATCCCCACTGGTCTTTTTTGTTGCAGCGCCAATTATTTGAGCGGCGCCTTGATGTTTCCAAGAAAGTGCCATGGTTCTCTCCTGCATATGGAGCAAGGGTTCCTTCGAATCCAGTATCGGACCGTTCAGATAATCCCCTGCGCGCATTGAGCCCACGAACTCACTCGTGGCGCTTTAGCGTTTGATCACGCGGCGCAAGCTGCACGTTCAAATCACCGCGGTTCGCCAGCTCTCTTTCGATCGACCGGCGAACAGGTCACGTATCGCCCAAAAAAGGCGGCTTGTCAATAAAATATAAAATACATAGAATTTATAATATTAAAAAGGACCTCTCCCGATTTCGCTTCTGCAACAATAGTTTGAGCTATTGCAATGTAGAGGCGTTCGATCGTGCGGGCGAGCGTTTTCACACATAAACCCAGTGAATTAATATAATTTACAAAAAAGGTATTGAATTATGATTATGGCAGGTTAAGAATGGCCATCGGATCACGTTGATGTTTTTTGTGGCTGATGGAGAGGGCTATGCTTTTGAGGTTTTTGTCTCGGCCGGGCGCGGGTTTGCTGTCGCGGCGTGCGGTTCTCGGCGTTGCGTCGGCGTTGACGGTCGCGCTCTCGGGGGTTGCTGGTTCGGCTCCCGCCGCCGCGCAGACGACGTTGCTGAACGTGTCGTATGATCCGACGCGCGAGCTTTACCGGGAGCTCAACGAGCTGTTCCAGGCGCACTGGAAGAAGGAGACGGGCGAGGACGTCGTCGTGCGCACCTCGCACGGCGGTTCGGGCGGCCAGGCGAGCAAGGTCATCGAAGGGCTCGAGGCGGACGTGGTGACGCTCGGCATCGCCTCCGACATCGACCTGATCGCGCGCGAGACGGACCTCATCCCCAAGGACTGGCGCGACAAGCTGCCCAACGGCGGCCTGCCCTACACATCGACGGTCGTGTTCGTGGTGCGCAAGGACAACCCGAAGAACATCAAGAACTGGGACGATCTGGTGCGCGAGGACGTGAAGATCATCACGCCCAACCCCAAGACGTCGGCTGGCGGGCGCTGGAACTTCCTCACCGCCTGGGGCTTCGCGCTCGATCAGGGCGGCGACGACGCCAAGGCGCAGGAGTTCGTAACGCAGTTCTACAAGAACGTTCCGGTTCTCGACCCGGGCGCGCGCGGTTCGACCATCAGCTTCGCGCAGCGTGAGCTCGGCGACGTGCTGCCGGCGTGGGAGAACGAGGCGCACCTCATCCTGAACGAATTCGGTCCCGACAAGTTCGACATCGTGGTGCCGCCGTTCTCGATCTCCGCCGAGCCGCCGGTGGCGCTGGTGGAGGGCAACGTCGAGAAGCGCGGCACGCGCAAGGCGGCCGAGGCGTACCTCGACTTCCTGTACTCGCCCGAGGCGCAGACCGTGATCGCCAAGAACTGGTATCGTCCCTCGCGCCCCGAGACGGTGGCGGCGGGCGAGGTGCCGAAGTTCGAAGAGCTGCAGCTGTTCCGGGCCGAAGACAAGTTCGGCGACTGGGAGACGATCCAGAAGCGCTTCTTCGGCGACGGCTCGGTGTTCGACGAGATCAGCAAGGTGGTCGCCCAGCGTTAATCCGCGAGCCGCGGCGATGAGGGGGCGTTGAAAGGATCCCGATGGCGGCTTCGCGCGGCGGAGCCGTTTCCTTTCCCCGCCGTTTCCTTTTTCGCCGCGGCATTTGTTTGTCTTTTCCGTCGAAAGTCGTTGCCACATGTCCGCAGCTTCTCCGTCAGCAACAGCAGCACCGGCCGGCCCGGGACGGCGCCCGGCGGGGCGCGGCTCGGGCCGCAACCCGCAGTCGCGCTTTCCGGCGCCCAGCGTCATTCCCGGGTTCGGTGTCGCGTTCGGCTATACGGTCCTCTATCTCAGCATCATCGTATTGATCCCGTTGGGCGGGCTGATCCTGCGGGCATCGGGCATGGGCTTCTCGGGCCTTTGGGCCGTGGCCACCGACCAGCGCGTGGCGGCGGCGCTGACGCTGAGCTTCGGAACCTCGTTCCTCGCGGCCGTGTTCGGTTCGGTGTTCGGCGTGCTGATCGCGTGGGTGCTGACGCGCTACACCTTTCCCGGCCGGCGGCTGATCGACGCGGCGGTGGACCTGCCGTTCGCGCTGCCCACGGCGGTGGCGGGCATCGCGCTGTCGGCGCTCTACGCGCAGAACGGGCTGATCGGCAGCCTGTTCGCGCCCTACGGCATCCGCATCGCCTATACGCCGCTCGGCATCTTCATCGCGCTCGTGTTCGTGACGATCCCGTTCACGGTGCGCACGGTGCAGCCGCTGATCGCGGAGATCGACCGGGAGCTCGAGGAGGCGTCGGCGACGCTGGGGGCGCAGCGCGGGCAGACGGTGTGGCGCGTGCTGCTGCCGCCGCTCATTCCGGCGATCCTGACCGGGCTCGCGCTGGCGTTCGCACGGGCAGTGGGGGAATACGGCTCGGTGATCTTCATCGCCGGCAACCTGCCCTACGTTTCCGAGATCGCGCCGCTGCTGATCGTGATCAAGCTGGAGGAGTTCGACTACACCGGCGCCACCGCCATCGCGACGGTGATGCTGGCGATCTCGTTCTCGGTGCTGCTGATCATCAATCTGATCCAGGCGTGGAGCCGCAAGAGGTTTGGCTATGTCTGAGAACGTCTCCCCTCCCGCCGCCGATGCGGTGCGGGCGAGCGCGGCCGAGGCGAGCCGGCGGATCGCCGAGCGCTCGGCGGCGCACGAGGTACTGCGCCGTTCCGTGACGACGGAAAGCCCCGCAGTGAAGGCGGTGGCGTTGACCGTCGCGCTGTTGTTCCTGGCGCTGTTTCTGGTGCTGCCGCTGATCACGGTGTTCGTGGAAGCGTTCAAGCGCGGGCTCGACGTCTATTTCTCGGCCTTCGCGGAGCCGGATGCGCGCCATGCCATCCAGTTGACGCTGACGGTGGCCGCGATCGCAGTGCCGCTGAACCTGGTGTTCGGCGTTGCCGCCTCGTGGGCGATCGCCAAGTTCCGGTTCCCGGGCAAGAGCTTCCTGGTGACGCTGATCGACCTGCCGTTCTCGGTGTCGCCGGTGGTGTCGGGTCTCGTGTTCGTGCTGCTCTTCGGGGCGCAGGGCTATTTCGGCCCGTTCCTGAGGGAGCACAACATCGGCATCATCTTCGCGCTGCCGGGAATCGTGATCGCGACGGTGTTCGTGACGTTCCCGTTCGTGGCGCGCGAGCTCATTCCGCTGATGCAGGAGCAGGGCAATACCGATGAAGAAGCAGCACTGTCGCTTGGCGCCTCCGGGTTCACCGCCTTCCTGACGGTGACGCTGCCGAACATCCGTTGGGGCCTGTTGTACGGCGTTCTGCTGTGCAACGCGCGCGCCATGGGCGAGTTCGGGGCGGTCGCCGTCGTTTCCGGTCACATTCGCGGCGTAACGAACACCATGCCGCTCCACATTGAGATCCTTTACAATGAATACAACATCTCAGCAGCCTTTGCGGTCGCTTCGCTCCTCGCCCTCCTCGCCCTCGTCACCCTTGCAGCCAAGTCCATCCTTGAGTGGCGCTTTGCAGACGCCCTCCCCGGGCACGGCCGACACTAGGGCGCGCGCGCCGGGCACGGTAGGGATCCGCGTCGAGGGGATCGAGCGCGAGTACGAGGGGTTCAGGGCGCTCGGCGGCGTCGATCTGGCGATCCAGCCGGGGGAGCTCGTGGCGCTTCTCGGGCCCTCGGGCTCGGGCAAGACGACGCTGCTGCGCATCATCGCGGGCCTCGAGTTCGCGACCGCCGGCAGCGTGTTCTTCGGCGCCGAGGACGCGACGGACCTGACGGTGCAGCAGCGGCGGGTGGGGTTCGTGTTCCAGCACTACGCGCTGTTCAAGCACTTGACGGTGACGGACAACATCGCTTACGGGCTGAAGGTGCGCCCGCGCAGCGAGCGTCCGTCCCCGGCCGCGATCGGGCGGCGGGTGGAGGAGCTGATCGATCTGGTGCAGCTCAACGACCTGGGCAGGCGCTATCCGGCGCAATTGTCGGGCGGCCAGCGTCAGCGGGTGGCGCTGGCGCGGGCGCTTGCGGTGGAGCCGCGGGTGCTGCTGCTGGACGAGCCGTTCGGGGCGCTCGACGCCAAGGTGCGCAAGGACCTGCGCCGCTGGCTGCGCGACATCCACGACCGCACGGGCCACACGACGGTGTTCGTGACGCACGACCAAGACGAGGCGCTTGAGCTCGCCGACCGCGTGGCGATCCTCTCGAATGGCCTGCTGGAACAGGTGGGCACGCCGGACGAAGTCTACGAGAACCCGGCCTCGCCGTTCGTGCTGTCGTTCCTGGGCGACACGGTGTCGCTGCCCGTGGAGGTGCGCGGGGGCAAGGTGTGGCTTGCGGGCGACGCGCTCGACGTTGCCGCCGCGCCGGGCACGGCCGATGGCCGGCACAACATCTACCTGCGCCCCAACGAACTGACGCTGACGGAGCCGGGCACCGGCATTCCGGGCATCGTGGTGTCGCTGCGGCGCACGGTCAATGGTCGGCGCGCCGAGATCCGCGTCGCCTTCTCCGATGCCCTCATCGAGGCCGAGATTCCCTCGGACCAGAGCATCAGCGTGGCAGACCGCGTCGGGCTCAAACTCCATAAAGCCAGGCTGTTCCCCGCAGAATAAGCCGGCGGACACCGGTGAGACAGAGCGCCCTCCAGGGGCAAACGTGGAGGGCGGCGGGAGACGACCGCGGAAGAATGGAGCGGGGCAGGGCGCGGGTTGCATCCCTCGCACACTTCCGCCACCTTGTCGCCAGAGCGCTTTCCGATCGAACGGGATCATGCAATCGATCGGAATTTGCTCAAAAGTTCGCTCAAAAAAAAGACAAGAGAGAGTTTCGCCGTTTCCATGGAGCGGTGAAATCCTTGAGGAAAATATCACTGATTTTATATACTTATCTGCCCGGTTTTAAAATACATACAAAATATGTATTTTAAATTAAAAACACATGTGCTAGCGTTATTTGTCGTTTTTGAGCGGGAAATGCCGTGGACCTCGGCAATTGGCGCGCGTCGCCGTTCCGCATGGTTGCAGCCCCGATCGCGTTCGTGGGGAACGTGGCGGGATCTGCAAGCAATCAGAATATGCTAGCAAGGGTGGCAGTCAATCCGTGGCTCGGTTGCGTTTCTTTCCCGTTTCCTACGATGTGGCCGGCCGGCCGTTGATTCTCGTCGGCGGGGGCGAGGAAGCGCTTGCCAAGCTGCGTCTGTTGCTGCGCACCGAGGGCAAGCCTGTCGTGTTCGCAATGCATATCTTGCCACAACTCGACGCGCTGGTCGAGTCCAATGGCGTTGTGTTGCATCGGCGCGCGCCCTCCCGCGCGGACATCGAGGGGGCGGCCCTGCTGTTCGTCGCCACGGGCGATGACGGGCGTGACGCGGCGTTGGCCGATCTCGGCCGCGCGGCGGGGGTTCCCGTCAATGTGGTGGATCGGCTGGAGTTGTGTGATTTCGCCCTTCCGGCCATCGTCGACCGCGCGCCGGTGTCGGTGGCCATCGCCACGGACGGTTACGCGCCAGTGCTCGCCCAGCGCGTGCGCGCGGCGGTGGAGGCGTTGCTGGCGCCGGAGTTCGGCCGGCTCGGCGAGCTTGCCCGTGTCGTGCGCCAGAGCGTGTGCGCCGCGTTGCCGACCAATCCGCAGCGGCGGCGCTTCTGGTCGTCGCTGTTCGATGGGCGCGGGGCGGAACTGGCGCTCGCGGGCGATATCGAGGGGGCGCGCCGCCATGCGCTGTCGGCGCTGTCACAGGCGGCCGAGGAGGAGGGCGTCGTCTGGCTGATCGGCGCAGGCCCCGGCGCCGAGGATCTGCTGACCCTGCGCGCCCAGCGCCTGCTGCAGCGGGCCGACGTGATCGTGCACGACCAGCTCGTGCCGGAAGCCGTGGTCGACATGGGCCGACGCGACGCCGAGCGCATCTCGGTCGGCAAGGCCAAGGGCAAGCATTCCGTGACGCAGGCGGCGATCAACGACCTGCTGGTGAAGCTCGCTCGCGAGGGACGCCACGTGGCCCGGCTCAAAGCGGGCGATCCGCTCGTGTTCGGGCGCGGCGGCGAGGAGATCGCGGCGCTTCGCGCCGCCGGCATCCGCTACACGGTGGTGCCGGGCGTGACCGCCGCGCTCGCCGCGGCGGCGGATTATGCGGTGCCGCTGACGCTGCGCGGCGTCTCGTCCTCGGTCGTGTTCGCCACCGGGCACGGGGCGGGCGGTGCCGAGCCGAACGGCTGGCCGGAAGTGGCACGCTCCGGCGGCACCATCGGCATTTACATGGGCCGCAGCGTCGCGGCCGAGACCTTCGAGCGACTGGTGCGCCACGGCGTCTCGCCGTCGACGCCCGTCGCCGTCATCGAGAACGCTGGCCGTGCCGACAGCCGCGCGCTCATCGGACCGCTGTCCGATCTGCCGGCCCTCGCCGGGCGTGACGATATTTTCGGGCCGGTGCTCATCCTGGTCGGCGATGCGGTGGCGGTCGGCGATTTCGGCTTCGCGGAGCCGATCGCCGTGCCCGTGTCGTCGGTGCAACCACTCGCTGCTGCGGAGTAGATATGAAACGTGATGCGAAAGCGGCCATTCCGCAGGTGCTGACGGCGAACGATCTGCATTCGGGGCTCGTGGTGTTTCGCACCCCGGCCGGGAAGTGGTCGACGGATATCAACGCGGCCGAGGTCGTCGACGACGAGGAGGCCGTGGCTGCGCTCTCCGGGGCCGGTGTCGAGGACGAGCATCGTAATCTCGTCGTGGGCGCCTATCTGGTCAATGTGAAGCGTGAGGGGGAGGCGATCGTTCCCCTCGTGCTGCGCGAAGCCATCCGCGCCGCAGGCGGTCCCACGGCCGGCACTTCCGTGATCCTGGGCCGTCACGCGCCCGCTTCCGCTACTTGAACCGTCTGGGAGTTCGGAATGTATCGTTATGACGAATTCGACCGCCGCTTCGTGAACGGCCGCGTCGAGGAGTTCCGCGACCAGGTGCGCCGCAGGCTCGCCGGCGAGCTGACCGAGGAGGAGTTCCGCCCACTGCGCCTGATGAACGGTGTCTATCTGCAACTGCATGCCTACATGCTGCGGGTCGCCATTCCCTATGGAACGCTGAGCAGCGCCAAGCTGCGGGGTCTCGCCCATGTCGCGCGCCGCTACGACAAGGGCTACGGCCATTTCACCACCCGCCAGAACATCCAGTTCAACTGGATCGGGCTGGAGGACGTGCCCGACATCCTCGACGATCTCGCGAAGGTGGAGCTGCATGCCATCCAGACCTCCGGCAACTGCATCCGCAACGTCTCGGCCGACCATTTCGCGGCCGCGGCGCGCGACGAGATCGCCGATCCGCGCGTCTATGCCGAAATCCTGCGGCAATGGTCGTCGCTGCATCCCGAGTTCACCTACCTGCCGCGCAAGTTCAAGATCGCGGTGAACGGCGCAGCGCATGACCGCGCCGCCATCCAGGTGCACGACATCGGCCTGCAGATCGTCGAGAACGAGGCGGGCGAGCGCGGTTTCACCGTCTATGTCGGCGGCGGGCTCGGGCGCACGCCCATGGTGGCCAAGAAGGTGCGCGACTTCCTGCCCGAATCCGAGCTTCTGAGCTATTGCGAGGCGATCCTGCGCGTCTACAACCAGTTCGGCCGGCGCGACAACAAGTTCAAGGCTCGTGTCAAGATCCTGATGCACGAGGCGGGGCTCGACGAGGTGCGCCGCCAGATCGAGGAAGAATACGAGGACATCAGGAGCCGCGGCGCGCTCACCCTGCCGCACGAGGAGATCGAGGCGATCGGCGCCTATTTCGCGCCGCCCGCATTCGAGACACTGCCCGAGCGTTCCGAGACGCTGGAGCGCGCCAAGGTGGTGGACACGCAACTGGCCGAATTCGTGGAACGCAACCTCGCGCCCCACAAGGCGCCGGGTTACGGCGTCGTCACGATCTCGCTCAAGCCGGTCGGCGGCGTACCGGGCGACGCCACGGCCGAGCAGATGGAGGTCATCGCCGATATTGCCGAGCGCTATTCGTTCGATGAGCTGCGCGTGTCGCATGAACAGAACCTCGTGCTGCCGCACGTGAAGCTGGATGACGTGCCGGCCGTGTTTGCCGCGTTGCAGAAGGCGGGGGTCGCGACCGGCAACGCCGGTTTCATCACCGATACCATCTGCTGCCCCGGCCTCGACTATTGCTCGCTCGCCAACGCGCGCTCGATCCCGCTGGCGCAGCGCATCAGCGAGCGCTTCGCCAGCATCGCCCGCCAGCACGAGATCGGCGATCTGAAGATCAAGATCTCGGGCTGCATCAACGCCTGCGGCCATCACCACGTGGCGCATATCGGCATTCTCGGCGTCGACCGCAAAGGCGAGGAGTTCTACCAGATCACGCTCGGCGGTTCCGGAGACGAGACCTGCTCCATCGGCTCCATCGTCGGGCGCGGCTTCTCGACCGACGATATCGTCGACGCCATCGAAACCGTGGTGAACACTTACATCGCGCAGCGCAGCGGCCCGGAAGAGCCGTTCCTGGCCTTCTTCCGTCGGGTCGGCGAGGCGCCGTTCAAGGAGGCTCTCTATGGCGCAACGCCAGTCGCGGCCTGACGATGCGCCGCAGGCTAGGCCCGATCTCGCGCGGGTCGAGGCGCTGAATGTCGCCTACGGCGACCTGCCGGCGGAAGAGGTGCTGCGGGTGGCGCTCACCGAGGTGTTCCCGGGCCGGATCGCCTTGGTGTCGAGCTTCGGTGCGGAATCGGCCGTGCTGCTGCATCTCGCGTCCCGCATCGATCCGGCCGTGCCGGTGGTGTTCATCGATACCGGCCGGCTGTTTCCCGAAACGCTCGCCTACCGCGACACGCTCGTCGCGCGGCTTGGGCTCTCCGACGTGCGCAGCGTCGGACCCGATCCGGAGACGATGGAGGCCGCCGATCCCTACGGCGCGCTGTTCAGCATCGACCCCGACCGCTGCTGCCACCTGCGCAAGGTCGAGCCGCTGGCCGGGGCGCTGACGCCGTTTACCGCCTGGATCACCGGGCGCAAGCGTTTCCAGGCGTCGACGCGGCTGGCGCTGCCGGTGTTCGAGACGGACGCGACCCACATCAAGGTCTCGCCGCTGGCGACCTGGGGGGCGGGCGAGCTCGTCGCCTATCTGCGCCAGCACGACCTGCCGCGCCATCCCCTGGTGGCGAAGGGCTATCCCTCCATTGGCTGCGCACCGTGCACCTCGCCGGTCGCGCCGGGGGAGGATCCGCGTGCCGGGCGCTGGCGCGGGCAGGCGAAGACTGAGTGCGGCATTCATGTTTCGGCCGCCGGTGTGACGAAGAGGAGTGCCTGATGGCTCTGTTCAGGAACGGCGCGTTCGTTGACGACGAATGGCGGTTCATCGAGGCCGACGCGCCGCTGCCCGCTGACGGAGCGATCGTCGTGGGCAAGGAGCGCTATCTCGCCGAGCGCGACGCCCTGCAGGGGCGGGCCGATTCCGTCGGCCTCGTCCTGCAGTCGGGGGAGACGCTGGCAGGACTGGAGCAGGATGTGCGCCGCTTCGGGGTCATCGTGCTCGACATCCCGAAGTATAACGACGGCCGTCAATATTCCACGGCGCGTATCCTGCGCGACAAGCTCGGCTACCAAGGCGAATTGCGAGCGCAGGGCGACGTGCTGCGCGACCAGATCCACGCCCTGCACCGCTGCGGCTTCGACGCGCTCGAAGTCCGGCACCATGGCACGATCGAGGCCTTGCGCACGGGTGCGGTGGTCTTCGTGCGTGAACACTATCAGCCGGCTTCGCTCGAAGGCGCCGAGCAGCCGGTGAGCAGCCTGCGCCGCCGGCTGCGCGCCACGCAGGGTGCCGCGTAGCCGCGCCTTGGCCCGGCCGCCTGACGGCATCTCTTGCAGACACACGGGCATGTCGGATTTTTCTGGGAGCATCAGATTCCTCAATGTTATCAACAGATCGTTTCGAAAGGAAAACCGTGACGGCAGCCGCGCCGGGGGCTTTGATATCCACAGGTTCGCCCCGTCGGCTGTCGCCGCATCTCGCCTGGCTCGAGGCGCAGTCGATCCACATCATTCGCGAGGTCGCGGCGGAGTTCCGCAAGCCGGTGATGCTTTACTCCATCGGCAAGGATTCGGCGGTGATGCTGCATCTGGCGCGCAAGGCGTTCTATCCGTCCAAGCCGCCGTTTCCTCTGCTCCACGTCGATACCACCTGGAAATTCCGCGAGATGATCAGCTTTCGCGATCGGATCGCCCGCGAATACGGCTGGGATCTGCATGTGCACGTCAACGAGGACGGTGTGCGCCGCGGCATCGGTCCGTTCACATCGGGCTCGGCGGTTCACACGCAGGTGATGAAGACCGAGGCGCTGAAGCAGGCGCTCGATGTCGGCGGCTATGACGCCGCCTTTGGCGGTGCGCGCCGCGACGAGGAGAAGAGCCGCGCCAAGGAGCGCGTGTTCTCCCACCGCACCGCGACGCATGCGTGGGATCCCCGCAACCAGCGCCCGGAACTCTGGCACCTCTACAACACGCAGATCGCCAAGGGCGAATCGATGCGCGTGTTCCCGCTCTCCAACTGGACGGAGCGCGACGTGTGGCACTACATCGCTGCCGAGAACATCCCGGTGGTGCCGCTCTACTTCGCTGCCGAGCGTCCTGTCGTGGAGCGCGACGGGGCACTGATCATGGTGGATGACGAGCGCTTCCCGCTCGTCTCCGGTGAGACGCCGCAGATCCGCAAGGTGCGTTTCCGCACGCTCGGCTGCTATCCGCTGACCGGGGCGATCGAATCGGACGCGGAGACGCTCGCCGACATCATCGCCGAGCTCGAAGCCTCGTCGGTATCGGAGCGGCAGGGCAGGGTGATCGACAAGGACAGCGGCGCATCGATGGAACGCAAGAAACGCGAGGGATATTTCTGAATGGACGCCGTTCGCCTCAACGCCGTTCGCCCGTTGCCCGGTCCTCGATTCGGTGCCGGCGTGGACGCCGTGGACAGGCCCGCGGCGCGCGGGCTGCTGCGTTTCCTCACCTGCGGCTCTGTCGACGACGGCAAGTCGACGCTGATCGGCCGCCTCCTCTACGAGACGCGCGCCGTGCTCGATGACCAGTTTACCGCGCTTGAGGACGATTCCCGGCGGGTCGGCACCACCGGCGGTGACATCGACTTCGCCCTGCTGGTGGACGGGCTGGAGGCGGAGCGCGAGCAGGGTATCACCATCGACGTCGCCTATCGCTACTTCTCGACGCCGCACCGCTCGTTCATCGTCGCCGACACGCCCGGCCACGAGCAATACACCCGCAACATGGCGACCGGCGCGTCGAACGCCGACCTCGCGATCCTCCTGATCGACGCGCGCAAGGGCCTGCTCACCCAGACGCGCCGCCACAGCGTCATCGCCTCGCTGCTGGGCATCCGCCATGTCGTGCTCGCCGTGAACAAGATCGACCTCGTCGGTTTCGATCAGGCGACGTTCGGCGCCATCGTGGCCGACTATGAGGTGTTCGCGAAAGACCTCGGCTTCCTGACCGTGCAGGCCATCCCGCTCTCGGCCCGCTTCGGCGACAACGTCTCCGCACCGAGCAATGCGACCCCCTGGTACGAGGGGCCGACGCTGCTCGGCCATCTGGAGACGGTGGATATCGAGGCGCGCGACGGCAACGGCC
The DNA here is from genome assembly GCF_053570585.1 of Pseudochelatococcus sp. B33. Lineage (NCBI taxonomy): Bacteria > Pseudomonadati > Pseudomonadota > Alphaproteobacteria > Hyphomicrobiales > Chelatococcaceae > Pseudochelatococcus > Pseudochelatococcus sp. B33. The sequence continues at coordinate 76,041 of NZ_JBSEFH010000023.1, forward strand.
CGTTCCGCTTTCCGGTGCAATGGGTCAACCGGCCGAATCTCGATTTTCGCGGCTTCTCCGGCACGATCGCCGGCGGCCGCGTCACGGTGGGCGATGCCGTCGTCGCGGCGGGGTCCGGCAAGCGCAGCCGGGTTGCACGCATCGTCACCTTCGACGGTGATCTGTCGGCGGCCGAAGCAGGCGATGCCGTGACGCTGGTGCTCGCCGATGAGATCGACGCGCCGCGCGGCGAGGTGTTCGTCGATCCGCGCCATCGGCCGATCGTGGCGACGCGGCTTGCCGCCCGCCTTGTCTGGATGGCCGACGAGATGCTGGTGCCCGGCCGTTCCTACAACCTCAAGCTCGGCACGCGCGCGGTGCCCGCGACGGTACGTGCCATCCGCCACTATCTCGATATCGAAACGCTGGCGCAGACGCCCGTCGTATCGCTCGGCCTCAACGCCATCGGCCTTGTCGAGATCGAGACGCTGGTGCCGATCGCCTTCGATCCTTACGCGGACAACCGCGAGATGGGCGCCTTCATCCTCATCGACCGCTATAGCAATGCGACGGTCGCGGCCGGGATGGCGGTCGAGGCGCTCGGCGCCACCAACGTGCACCGCCATGGCTTCGACGTGGACCGCGCCGCGCGCGCCGACATCAAGCGCCAGCGGCCGCTCGTGCTGTGGTTCACCGGGCTGCCCGGCTCGGGCAAGTCGACCATCGCCAATCTGGTTGAGGCGAAGCTGCACGCGCTCGGCCGCCACACTATGACGCTCGACGGCGACGCGCTGCGGCAGGGGCTCAACGCCGATCTCGGCTTCGACGCACCGGCGCGCACGGAGAACATCCGCCGCGTGGGCGAGGTGGCGCGGCTGATGGCGGATGCGGGCCTGATCGTGCTGTGCGCCTTCGTCTCGCCCTTCCGCGCCGACCGTGACCGGGTGCGCGAGCGCTTCGCGCCGGGCGAGTTCGTCGAGATCTTCGTGGACGCGCCGGCCGAGGTCTGCGCCGAACGCGATCCCAAGGGGCTCTATGCCCAGGCGAGGGAGGGCAAGATTGCCGCCTTCACCGGCGTCGGCCAGGACTACGAACCACCGCTCGACCCCGAAATCCGCCTCGACGCCGCAGGCCCCGATCCCGAGGTGCTCGCCGCCGTCGTGGTGGAGCGGATCGAGGCACTGGTGCTCGGCGCCGACCGCAGCGCCGAGACGTCGTCGGAATTGTAGACGAAGGCCGGACACGATAAACTCCCGATATTGTCTGAGAGCCGACCCCGCGTCGGCCATTCTCTTCACCTGCGACGCCTGTGTCAGCTACTCGCGACGAATGTTGCATTGAGAACATAAAAAGAACTTGTGCGCAAGAACAAATTATGTACACTTGGCCTGTGCAGATGAACCGGACGCACGTTGAAATGGCGGGCGACCTACCATAAGGATTAATCGAGATGTCTCAGGCCGGTTTGCGACTCGTAGAAGGTAGTTCCATGGACAAGACGAAGGCGCTGGACGCCGCCCTGGCCCAGATCGAACGCGCGTTCGGCAAGGGCTCCATCATGCGGCTGGGCAAGGCGCAGGGACAGATTGAGATCGAGACCGTGTCCACGGGTTCCCTTGGCCTCGACATCGCGCTGGGGGTCGGCGGGTTGCCGCGCGGGCGCATCGTCGAGATTTTCGGTCCCGAGTCCTCGGGCAAGACGACGCTGGCGCTGCACACCATCGCCGAGGCGCAGAAGAAGGGCGGCTCGTGCGCCTTCATCGACGCCGAGCATGCGCTCGATCCGGTCTATGCGCGCAAGCTGGGCGTGAACCTTGACGACCTGCTGATCTCGCAGCCCGATACGGGCGAGCAGGCACTTGAAATCTGCGACACGCTGGTGCGTTCGGGGGCGATCGACGTGCTCGTTGTCGATTCGGTGGCGGCGCTGACGCCCCGCGCCGAGATCGAGGGCGACATGGGCGACATGCAGCCGGGGCTCCAGGCCCGGCTGATGAGCCAGGCGCTGCGCAAGCTCACGGCCTCCATCTCGCGTTCCAACACGATGGTGATCTTCATCAACCAGATCCGCATGAAGATTGGCGTCATGTATGGCTCGCCGGAGACGACCACGGGCGGCAACGCGCTCAAGTTCTACGCCTCCGTCCGCCTCGACATTCGCCGTATCGGTTCGATCAAGGACCGCGACGAGATCGTCGGCAACACCACCCGCGTCAAGGTGGTGAAGAACAAGGTCGCGCCGCCCTTCAAGCAGGTCGAGTTCGATATCATGTACGGCGAGGGGGTATCGAAGCTCGGTGAATTGCTCGATCTCGGCGTCAAGGGCGGCATCGTCGACAAGTCCGGCGCATGGTTCTCCTACGACAGCCAGCGGTTGGGGCAGGGGCGCGAGAACTCCAAGCAGTTTCTCAAGAACAACCCCGAGATTGCCGACAGGATCGAGGCGGCGATCCGCCAGAACTCCTCTGTGCTTGCCGACCGTATTCTGGACAATGCCGATTCTCCGGTCGACGATACGGATGAGGGCGCTGCCTGAGGTTCTCGCGGCGCGCCGTTCGACGCGCCGAGCTGGCGGAGGACGGGGCGGATTCGGCGATTTCGTATTTGCAGACGGGTTAAATCCTTCTAGAAAAGGCGCTCGGGAATGTTACCTGCCTCCGGGCGGGGCTTCATCTCCCGGGTGCCAGCTCTCGATATGAACTGGTAGACCGGGGGGATATTGGCGGCGGATGGGTGCACGGCATGCCATCCGCAGGGCGCAGGTAGGGCGTGATGAGCGGCGTAAACGAGATTCGGTCCACTTTTCTTGATTATTTCGCGGCCAATGGCCATGAGGTCGTGCCTTCCAGCCCGCTCGTGCCGCGCAATGACCCGACCCTGATGTTCACCAGCGCCGGCATGGTGCCGTTCAAGAACGTGTTCACCGGCGCGGAGAAACGGGCCTATTCGCGTGCCGCGAGTTCCCAGAAGTGCGTCCGCGCCGGCGGCAAGCACAACGATCTCGACAATGTCGGCTATACCGCCCGCCACCACACCTTTTTCGAGATGCTCGGTAATTTCTCCTTTGGCGATTATTTCAAGGAGCACGCGATCGAACTTGCCTGGAAATTGGTCACGCGCGAGTTCGGCCTGCCGGAGAAGAAGCTGCTGGTGACGGTGTTCTCCGAGGACGAGGAGGCCGTCGGTCTGTGGAGGAAGATCGCCGGCCTGCCGGATGAGAAGATCATTCGCATCTCCACCTCGGACAACTTCTGGTCAATGGGCGACACGGGGCCGTGCGGGCCATGCTCCGAGATCTTTTACGACCACGGCGAGCACATCCCCGGCGGGCCGCCCGGCAGCCCGGACGAGAACGGCGATCGTTTCATCGAAATCTGGAACCTCGTCTTCATGCAGTACGATCAGGTTGCGCCTGGCCAACGGCTGCTGCTGCCGCGCCCGTCGATCGATACGGGCATGGGGCTCGAGCGTATTTCCGCCGTTCTGCAGGGCACGCACGACAACTATGCCACTGACCTGTTCCGGGCGCTGATCGAAGCCGTCGCCAACGCGACCGGCGTCGACCCCGATGGGCCGCAGGCGGTGAGCCACCGCGTCATCGCCGATCACCTGCGCGCGTCGGCGTTTCTCGTCGCCGACGGCGTGCTGCCGTCGAACGAGGGGCGTGGCTATGTGGTACGCCGCATCATGCGCCGGGCCATGCGCCATGCCCAGTTGCTCGGCGCGCGTGAGCCGCTGATGTGGCGTCTCGTGCCCGCGCTGGTGCGGCAGATGGGCGAGGCGTACCCTGAACTGGTGCGCGCCCAGTCGCTCATCGGCGAGACGCTGCATCTGGAGGAGAGGCGCTTCCGCAAGACGCTGGAGCGCGGCCTTTCCATACTGGATGCCGAAAGCCGCGACCTTCTTGCCGGCAGCGAGCTTTCCGGTGAGGTGGCGTTCACGCTCTACGATACTTACGGCTTCCCGCTCGATCTGACGCAGGATGCCCTGCGTCCGCGTTCAATCGGTGTCGATGTCGAGGGTTTCAATGCGGCGATGGAACGCCAGCGCCAGCAGGCGCGCGCCGCCTGGACGGGCTCGGGCGAGGCTGCGACGGAGGCGTTGTGGTTCTCGCTCAAGGACCGCATTGGACCGACCGAGTTCCTGGGCTATGAAGTGGAGTCGGCCGAGGGCGTCGTCACGGCGCTGGTGCGCGACGGGGCCGAGGTCCAGTTGCTCGCCGCGGGCGAGGAGGGGGTCGTGCTGGTCAACCAGACGCCGTTCTACGCCGAGTCGGGCGGTCAGGTGGGTGATACCGGCTGGATCTCCGCGCCGGGAGTGTCGGCCGAGGTGTTCGGCACGACGAAGAAACTCGGCGATGTGTTCCTGCATCGCGTGCGGGTGAGCGAAGGCGCGCTCTCGCCCGGGGGCGCTGTCGCGCTGAAGGTGGACCACGAACGCCGGACCGCCATCCGCGCCAACCATTCCGCCACCCATCTCCTGCACGAGGCGCTGCGCGAAATACTGGGCGATCACGTGGCGCAGAAGGGTTCGCTCGTGGCGCCCGACCGGCTGCGCTTCGATTTCAGCCATCCCGGCCCGATCAGCGCCGGCGAACTGCGCCAGATCGAGGATCTCGCCAACACGCTCGTGCTGCGTAACGAGCCCGTCGTGACGCGCTCCATGGCCGTCGACGAGGCAATCGAGTCCGGTGCGCGGGCTCTGTTCGGCGAGAAATACGGCGACGAGGTGCGGGTCGTCAGCATGGGCACCAGACCCGAGGCGGGGGGCAAGCCGTTCTCGGTCGAGCTGTGCGGCGGCACCCATGTGACGCGCACGGGCGATATCGGCCTCGTGCGAGTGGTGTCGGAAGGCGCCGTGGCGTCGGGTGTCCGCCGCATCGAGGCGATGACGGGCGTGGGCGCGCGGCGGCATCTCGTGGAGGAGAGCGAGCTTCTGCACGGGATTTCGGATCTGCTGCGCACACCGGTGGGCGATCTCGGCGGGCGGCTTGAGGCGCTGGTCGAGGAGCGCCGCAAGCTCGAACGCGACCTGGCGGAGGCGCGCAAGAAGCTGGCGCTCGGCGCCGGCGGCGGGGAGGAGCCGGTGCGCGACATTGGCGGCGTCAAGCTGCTGGCGCGAGCGGTGTCGGGCATCGAGCCGAAGGATCTCAAGAGCCTGGTGGACGACGCCAAGAAGCGGATCGGCTCGGGCGTCGTGGCCATCGTCGGCATCGCCGAGGACGGCAAGGCCGGCATCGTCGTCGGCGTGACGGGCGATGCGAGCGAGCGTTTCGATGCGGTCGCGCTGGTGCGGATCGGTGCCGAGAAGCTGGGCGGCAAGGGCGGCGGCGGACGGCGCGACCTCGCCCAGGCCGGCGGTCCCGAAGGCGGGCGGTCGCAGGCGGCGCTCGACGCCATCGCTGAAGCCATTGCCGCGGCTTGAGAGCAAGATCGAACCAGGGTGGAGGATGTCATGGCGGTTGCGTTAACCTTTCCCGGACAGGGCAGTCAGGCTGTGGGTATGGGCAAGGCGCTGGCGGACAACTTCGCGTCCGCCCGGCTGGTGTTCGAGGAAGTGGACGACGCGCTTGGCCAGAATTTGAGCCGTCTGATATGGGAGGGCAGCAGCGAGGACCTGTCGCTGACCGTCAACACGCAGCCGGCGCTCATGGCCGTAAGCCTGGCGGTGATCAGGGTGCTGGAGGCGGAAGCCGATCTCGACATCGCCCGCGACGCCGACTTCGTGGCTGGCCATTCGCTTGGCGAGTATTCGGCGCTTGCAGCCGCGCGCAGCATCGGCGTGGCGGATACGGCGCGGCTGTTGCGCATTCGCGGCGAGGCGATGCAGGCGGCTGTTCCCGTCGGCCTCGGGGCGATGGCAGCCTTGCTTGGGCTTGATTTCGAGGACGCGGTCGCGGTGGCGGCGGAGGCGGCTCAGGACGAGGTGTGCGCCGCCGCCAACGATAACGGCCCCGGACAGGTGGTGGTGTCCGGTCACGTCGGGGCGGTCAACCGGGCGATCGAACTCGCGCAGGCGCGCGGCGCGAAGCGGGCTATCCTGCTGCCGGTGTCAGCGCCGTTCCATTGCCCGTTGATGCAGCCCGCGGCCGAACGCATGCGCGAGGCGCTGGGGCGCGTCGATGTCCGACAGCCGCTCGTGCCGGTATTCGCCAACGTTCTGGCCGCGCCCGTCGACAACCCCGCCGATATTCGCGAGGCCCTGGTGTCCCAGGTGACAGGCACGGTACGCTGGCGCGAGAGCGTCGCCGCGATGGCGGCGGAAGGTGTTGAGGTGTTTGTCGAGCTCGGATCCGGCAAAGTATTGACCGGTCTTGCGAAACGGATCGCGTCCGGTGTGCGTGCCCTGTCCGTCGGAGGGCCTGATGATTTCGCCGCATTCATCGCGGCGCTCCAATCGGTGCGATGAGAGGAAGAGAAAGTGTTTCAGTTATCGGGCAAGAAGGCTCTTGTCACGGGCGCGACCGGCGGTCTCGGCGGCGCCATCGCCAGGGCGCTGCATGCACGTGGCGCGGAGGTCGTCCTGTCGGGCACCCGCAGGGAGGCGCTTGAGGCGCTGGCCGCCGATCTCGGTGAACGGGTGCATGTGAGCCCCGCGAATCTGTCGGTGGCCGAGGAGGTCGAGGCTCTGGTGCCCGCGGCCGAGGCCGCGCTCGGTGGGCTCGACATTCTCGTCAATAACGCCGGTCTGACACGCGACAATCTGTCGATGCGCATGAAGGATGAGGAGTGGGACGCGGTCATCTCCGTCAACCTCACGGCGGCTTTCCGCCTGTCGCGGGCAGCGCTGAAGGGCATGATGCGGCGGCGTTTCGGCCGCATCATCGGCATCAGTTCGGTCGTCGGCGTGACCGGCAACCCGGGACAGGGCAATTATGCGGCCTCAAAGGCGGGGCTGATCGGATTGTCGAAGTCGCTCGCGGCGGAGGTGGCGAGCCGGGGCATAACCGTCAACGTCGTTGCGCCCGGATTCATCGAATCGCCGATGACGGATGTGCTCAACGAGAAGCAGCGGGAGGCCATTCTGGCGCGCGTTCCGGCCGGCCGCCTCGGTGCCGGTGAGGATATCGCGGCGGCAGTGGTTTACCTTGCGTCCGACGAAGCGGGGTACGTGACCGGCCAGACGCTGCATGTGAACGGCGGAATGGCAATGGTATGAAATAGTTATATCGATCTACGGGATGCGGTCACGGCGTTTTCTCCTCTCGCCAATGAGTAAGGAGTATGTTAACAACCACACTGAGGCCTGCACGAAAGGCTGTGCAAGACAGTGTTTTCATGATCGTATCGCGGCAGGTATGAGTGTAATGGCCGGTACTGCTGCGTAAGACTTGGTTCGGGTAAGGTTATGGCGGGCCGGGCCTGCGTGTTTGGCCGGGACTGCCGGACGTAACGCTTTCAGTACCATCTGGAAGGTGAATGACGTCTGCAATTACCGGTTGCATGTATCGTCCGGGCGGGCAGGTGTATCCCGGGCGGGTCGTGAGAGTGCTTCGCGTGCGCCTCGCGCGGTCGGGTCGCTTGATCGGCAGATGTACCGTTATGCTCTGAATTTTGCGTCGTCGGGTTGTCTGTGTTACCGCGCTCATGTAGCCAGTGTCGTCTCGACGCAGTGGGCGGAATGCGGTTGGCGTGACGCAGATGTGTTCGGCAGGTGAGTTGGTGACGATGTCCGGGCGGTTGACGCTCCGGAATTGTCGGTGAATACGATAAGGATTCGAAATATGAGTGATATCGCTGATCGCGTTAAGAAGATTGTCGTCGAACATCTGGGCGTAGAAGCCGACAAGGTGACGGAATCCGCAAATTTCATCGACGATCTGGGCGCAGACAGCCTTGATACTGTTGAGCTGGTGATGGCCTTCGAGGAGGGGTTCGGCGTCGAGATACCCGATGATGCCGCCGAAACCATCGTGACCGTCGGCGACGCCATCAAGTTTCTTGAGAAGAACGTTTCCGCCTGATGGAACCATTCGTGGCGTGTTCTGAGGGGGCGCGCGGCTTGATCGGCATCGATCCGGATGCTCGCATGGGGGCAAGGCAGGCGGGTGGTCGATCATGAGGCGTGTGGTTGTAACAGGTCTTGGTGTCGTTTCGCCGCTCGGCTGCGGGATAGAAACGACGTGGCGCAGGCTGCTCGCGGGTGTGAGCGGCGCTCGCCGTATCGAGGCTTTTGATACCTCCGATCTTCCCTGCCGTATCGCCTGCACCGTGCCGGGCACGGACGACACCGAGGGCGGCTTCAATTCCGACGACTGGATGGAGCCGAAGGAACAGCGGAAGGTCGATCCGTTCATCGTTTACGCGCTGGCGGCGGCGAAGCAGGCACTCGACGATGCCGGCTGGCATCCGTCCACCTATGCGGAACAGGTCTCGACCGGCGTCCTCATCGGTTCCGGGATCGGCGGCGTCGGCGGCATCTATGATGCGGCGATCACGCTGCACGAGCGCGGCCCGCGCCGCGTCTCGCCGTTCTTCATTCCCGGGCGGCTCATCAATCTCGCATCGGGCTACGTCTCCATCGCCCACGGTCTGAAAGGGCCCAACCACGCGGTGGTGACCGCGTGCTCGACCGGGGCCCATGCGATCGGCGACGCCGCGCGGCTCGTGGCGCTCGGCGATGCCGACGTGATCGTCGCCGGCGGCACCGAATCCCCGGTCAATCGTCTGGCGCTGGCCGGCTTCGCCGCCTGCCGGGCGCTGTCCACCTCCTTCAACGACACGCCCGAACGCGCATCGCGCCCTTATGACAGGGACCGCGACGGCTTTGTCATGGGCGAGGGTGCTGGCATCGTCGTGCTGGAGGAGCGCGAGCACGCCATCGCGCGGGGGGCGCGCATTTACGCCGAGGTCGTTGGCTATGGCCTGTCCGGCGACGCATATCATATCACCTCGCCGTCCGAGGACGGCGATGGCGCTTTCCGCTGCATGCAGGCGGCGCTGAAGCGCTCGGGCCTCTCGGTGCGCGATATCGACTATATCAATGCGCACGGCACCTCCACGCCGGTCGGGGACGAGATCGAGCTGCGGGCCGTCGAGCGGCTGCTCGGCAACAGCGGCGAGCGCGTTCTCATGTCATCGACCAAATCCTCGATCGGGCATCTTCTGGGGGCGGCAGGGGCGGTCGAGGCGATCTTCGGCGTGCTGGCGATCCGCGACCAGATCGTGCCCGCGACGCTCAATCTGGACAATCCATCGGTGGAGACCGCGCTTGATCTCGTCCCGCACGAGGCCCGGAAAGCGTCTGTCGGCGCCGTGCTCTCCAACTCCTTCGGCTTCGGCGGCACGAACGCATCCTTGATTCTTCGCCATCCGGATGCTTGATTGGCGAGCAGGGTATGCATTTCGCTATAGCGGCCAGGGCATGATGCCAAAAGCGTGGACACCACTTTTTGGACAAGATTATGCCTCAGCGAAAAGCCATCCTGATCTGGCGCGTCCGGTTGGCGCGTCGCGACGGCGGAGCCGGGGGCATCGCCGCCGGATCGGGCCGACAGGCCGATGTGAGAGAGGCTGAGCTTTCATATGGTTGGTGACAGGAATCATGGGCCATCGGACCCGCGTTCGGTCAGGCATGGCGGGACGCCCTATAGCCGCGTCACTCCCCGCTCCGCCGGCGAAGCCATCAAGCCGATCGTGGCCCCGCCGCCGCCGCCACGCAGCCGCCGTCGGCCCGGCCGCCAGAAGGGCGGCTTCCTGTCCGCCCTGAGCGCTTTTCTCACCCTGTTGCTGATCGGCGCTGTGGCGGCCGGCTTCGCCATCTATTTCGGCCGCGGCGAATTCTACGGTCCCGGCCCGCTGCGCGAGACCCGCGTGGTGTCGGTCAAGGGCGGCAATCAGATTGTCGCCCAGACATTGCAGCGCGAGGGGGTGATCGCGCATCCGCTCATCTTCGTCATCGGCCTGCATGTGCTGGGCGCGAACGACAACATCAAGGCCGGCGAGTATGCCTTCGCCCCGGGCGCGAGCATGAAGGACGTGATGGACACGCTCGTCTCCGGCAAGAGCGTGCAGCATCCCATCACCATTCCGGAGGGGCTGACCAGCGATCAGGTCGTGGCGCGCCTGCTGGCGAACGACCTGCTCACGGGAGAGGTGAAGCCCGCGCCCGTCGAGGGCTCGCTGCTGCCGGAAACCTATCTCGTGCCGCGCGGCACGTCGCGCCAGGCGGTGATCGACAGGATGGCGGCGGAGCATCGCAAGGCCGTGGCCGAGGCGTGGGAAAAACGCGCACCCGGACTGCCGCTGAAATCGCCTGACGAACTCATCGTCCTGGCGTCGATCGTGGAGAAGGAAACCGGCGTGCCGGAGGAACGGGCGCGTGTCGCCGCGGTCTTCGTCAACAGGCTGCGCCAGGGCATGAGGCTGCAGTCCGATCCCACCATCGTCTACGGTCTCGTCGGCGGCAAGGGGACGCTGGGGCGCGGCATCCGCAAGAGCGAGATCAGCGAGCCGACGCCGTATAATACCTATGCCATCGACGGCCTGCCGCCCGGCCCCATCGCCAATCCCGGAAGGGCATCCCTGCAGGCCGCCGCGAACCCCGCCGCAACGGACGATCTCTATTTCGTCGCCGACGGCAGTGGCGGGCACCGCTTCGCCAAGACCCTCGACGAGCACAACCGCAACGTGCGCGAGTGGCGCAAGATCGAGGCGAGCAGAAAGGGGATCCCGGGCGCGGATCAGGGGATCGATCGCGTCGAGGACGGCGACGAATCGAAGCCGCAGGAGGATGCGGCGGTCGACCCCGCGGCCACGGTTCCCGCCGGCGTCGTCAAGGTGTTCGATGCCTCGGAAGGCACCCGACTCGATCCGCTCAGAAACAAGAGTTACGATCTGACGTCGCCCAAGACGGTTCCGCAACTGCGGCCGATCGAGTAGAGAAGTTTGTATTAATGTTGAATCAGATTCTGCTGTGCAAACCTCTCTACCTTTTATAGTTTTCCGCAACTTGCATTTAATTTGATGCTCAAATTAAATGCAAACTGTTTTGGCTGCGGCCCGGATCGGAAGACATCGGGAATGAGTATGACAGCCGATAGCACCATTCAGCGTCGTGGCCTGATGCTGATCCTGTCGTCGCCTTCCGGGGCCGGCAAGACGACACTGACCCGGGACCTGCTGCAGCTCGGCGACCTCTCATTGTCGATTTCCGTGACCACCCGCCCTCGTCGCGCGTCCGAGATCGAAGGTGTGCATTATCATTTCATCCCGCGGGACGAGTTCATTTTCCAGCGCGACCGCGGCGATCTGCTGGAATGGGCGGAAGTGCACGGCAACCTCTACGGCACGCCGCGCAAGCCCGTGCTGGATACGCTCGCGAGCGGTCGCGACATGGTGTTCGACGTCGACTGGCAGGGCACGCTGCAGATTCTCGAACACATGCGCGACGACGCCGTGACGGTGTTCATCCTGCCGCCCTCGCTCGCGGAACTGCGCACCCGGCTGGAGCGCCGGGCGGAGGATTCGCAGGACGTCATCGATCGCCGGCTCGTCAACGCGCGTGAGGAGATCCGCCACTGGGACGCCTACGATTACGTGATCGTCAACGACGATCTCGATCACGCGTTCCGGGCGCTGTTGTCCATTCTGGCGGCGGAACGCCTCAAGCGCAGCCGGCGCATCGGGCTGGGACGGTTCGTCGACGGGCTGCTGGCCGAAGAAACTTAGTCGACCCTTCAATCATCGCCTTCAATCACCGGCCGCGGCGCAGGCTGTCGTAGACGTTGGCGAGACGCACGAAGCCTTCCACCGGAATCTCCTCGGCGCGCGCCGTCGGCAGCAGGCCCGCCTGTTCGATCATGGCGGCCACGTCCGTGTCCGTTCCCGACAGATCGAGACTTTTGAGGCTCTGGCGCAGCATCTTGCGCCGCTGCCCGAACGCCGCCTGAGTCACGGCCTCCAGCGTTGCCGTGCGTACCGGCGCGGGAGCGGAACGGGGGATGAGGTGCACCACCGAGGAGGTGACCTTGGGCGGCGGCACGAAGGCGGAGGGCGGCACGTCAAACAGGATGTGCGCGTCCGTGCGCCAGCCGCATAGAACGCCGAGCCGGCCGTAGTCCTTCGGCTCGCCCGGAGTCGCCACGATGCGTTCCGCCACCTCGCGCTGGAACATCAGGGTCAGCGACTGCCACCAGGGCGGCCAGCGCGCGTCCGTGAGCCAGCCCGTCAAGAGGGGCGTCGCCACGTTGTAGGGCAGGTTGGCGACGATGCGCGCCGGACCCTCGCCGATATGCGCCGCGACGTCGACCTCCAGCGCGTCTCCCTCGATGACGGTAAGCCGGCCGGGATAGCGCTCGCCGATCTGGGCCAGAATCGGCAGGCAGCGCGCATCGCGCTCGATGGCGATGACCCTCTGTGCGCCGCCCGCCAGCAGCGCGCGGGTGAGGCCGCCGGGACCCGGCCCCACTTCCACCACCGTGACGCCCTCGAGCGGTCCCGATGCGCGCGCGATGCGCGCGGTCAGGTTGAGATCGAACAGGAAGTTCTGGCCGAGCGACTTCTTCGCCGCCAGTTCGTGGCCGCGCACGATGTCGCGCAGCGGCGGAAGATCATCGATCTGGCCCATGATATCTGCTTGCCGGCGCGGCCGCTTACTGCACGATGCCGTCGGAGGTGGAACTGCCGCTGACGTCCTGCGAGAAGCTGATCTCGCCGAGCGTGCGCAGTTCGAGCCGCACCATGATGGTGGAATCCGAGCGCTTCGTGCCCGACGACTTGTCCTTCATGCTGGACGTGTAGACCACATCGAGCACGACGCATTCGTCCTGATACGTCATGCCGAGCGACATGTTGGCGGCGGTCCAGGTGTTGGACTTGGAATAGGTGTCGATGAGGCCGGCCTGGTATTTGTAGCGCTCCTCCACGCCGCGATCGAGATCGAACAGCACGGAGCCCCTCACCGACCAGTTGTCCGTGATCTTCAGCGAGGCATTCGGCCCGAGGCCGGTGCGGCGGAACGGATAGCCGAGGCCGGGCTGCGCCTCGTAGCGGGCGAACACCAGGCCGGCGTTGAGGCGCCCGAAGGACGCGTTTGCCTGCGCGTCGAGACGCTCGACGGAGAAATCCTGCTCGTCAAACCGGGCATGGCCGAGGAAGGAGAACCCCGGGCGCGGCGCGACATAGAGGCCGGCGACATAGTCCGACCGGGAACTCTCCAGCCCCGAATCCTGCCCGGCGTGAGAGATGTCGTACTGCCGGTAGGAATTGCGGCCACCGAGATGGAACGACTGGCCGAAAAGCGCCTGCCCGAAGGCGCCGCCGTCGGTCTGCACGGTGTACTTGAGGCCGACATTGGCGCGGACGCCGCCCTCGGCCCGGTCATAGCCGCCGAACTTGTTCCAGGCGAAGAGGTTCGTGCTGTCGAACACCACGCTCTGCGAATCCTCGTTCGGCAACTGCCCGATGCGGGTCTCGTTCGGACGCGCGACGATCTGCGCGATCGGCTCGATCGTGTGCGTGCCCCACTTCTCCGAGGTCGCCACGAACGGATAGCGGTATTCGAGGCCCACGGTCGGCGTCACGCGCGAGGTGATCGTGTCGTTGCCGTTGACGTTGAGGAAGTTCCCGATCTCGTTGTTCTGGAACCGCGTCGCATTGAGCGACCGGGCGAAGCCGTCGACCCGCAGCCCGGCGAAGGGCTGCCACACCTGGCCGAGCGGGTCGATGAAGTCGCGCCGCCAGCTCAGGCTGGTCGAGACGCGGGTGTAGCGGCCGCCGATGCCGCGCACGAGGCACTGGTCGTACTGGAACACCGCGCATGTCTGATAGGGCGTGCCCGGCGGGAAATATTGCGCGGCGTAGCCGGGGATCGCCCCGTACTGCGCCGCCTCTCGGAACAGGTTGGTGACGTTGAGGTCGAGCTCGAACTCGCCGCCGAGCCGTCCCGGCCCCTGAAAGCGGCGGTTGTAGTCCAGCGTCGGTGCCACGACGGGTTGCTGCTTCTGCCAGTCGTCCTGCCCCAGGGTCTTGAAGTAGTAGCCGCGCAGGTCGAAGAAGGCCCGGTCGCTACGCCCCTGCAGATAGGCGGTCGACGTCGATTCCTTGAAGAACGTGTTGGTCAGGCTCTCGCTGCGGACGTTGTAGTTGTCGAGGAACCACTTGTCCGACAGGAGCGCGATATCCCAGCCCCAGTGCCAGAAGCGGTTGATCTCGAAACGGCCGGAGCTCTCGATGGAGCCGCGGAAATCGCGGTCGCGAGGGCCCAGCGGCGATTCCAGGAACACGCTTTCGTCCTGCTGGAAGATGCCGGCGGCACGGATGTTGTAGGAGCCCGACATGAAACGCTGACGCCATTCCGCCTGGCCCAGAACGCCCTGCTTGGTCAGGAACGTGGGGGTGAGCGTCAGGTCGTAATCCGGCGCCAGCGCCCAGAAGAACGGGGTCGAGACCCCGAACCCGGTCGCGGACGAATAGGTGTAGCGCGGCGTCAGCAGGCCTGTCTTGCGGCGCACCGTGGGATCGGGCGTCGAGAAATAGGGAACGTAGGCGAGGGGGATGCCGTAGAACTCGATGGTGGCATCCTCGTAATAGATCATCTGCTCGCTGTTGTTGTGGATGATCCTTGCCGCCCGCACCTGCCACAGCGGCGGGCGCTCGGGATTGCGCTTGCACGGCTCGCAGGCGGTGTAGGTGCCCTTGGAGAAAGTGGTCGTCTCGCCGGAGGTCCGCTCCGCCCGCGGGGCCGAGAAGCGGGTGTTCTCGGACGTCTCGACGTGCAGCGAGTCGATGAAGCCGTCGCGAAAATCGTCGGTGAGCTCGAATCGGTCGCCGCTCGCCACCGTGCCGTCGGCCTCGCGGAGCTGGGCATTGCCCTCGGCCAGCACGCGGTTGGTGTTGCGGTCGTAGGTGACGCGGTCCGCCTGCAGGCTGCGGCCCTGATAATAGAGGCTGACGTTGCCAACGGCGGACACGGTGTTGCGGTCGTTGTCGTAGACGATCTCGGCGGCGTCGACCACGAGGTTGTCGCTCTCGTTGCGCGCGCCGGCGGCGGCGAGGCGTTCGTTCAGGGTCTGCTGCGCATGCACGGCAGCGGCCGGCAGCAAAGTGGCGCCGAGCAGAGACACAATCGCGATGCGGGCAACGGAACCGAGACTCAAGCGCTCACTCCTCAACTGAAACACCTGCTACGCAACCCACCCGTTCCAGTCCGGCGCACCCTATGCCGAAACGCGCGAGAGCGTCCGTCACAAAATGCACCCGCCGAGCAGCTCTCCCCGGCACCCGTGCTAGCCGTCCTCCTGATACAGCAGCGCGAGGATACCCAAAAGACTACCGACGACCCCAGGAAACCACGCTGCTACGACAGGAGAAAGAATCCCCGCGCCGCCGAGGTCCTGCATGATTTCCGTCGCTACATAAAGCACGAAGCCGGCGACAACGCCACCCAGAACAAGCTTGGCAATTCCGCCAAATCGAAAGAACCTTAAGGAAACGGAAGCGGCGATCAGCACCATCGCGATCAGCAGCAGGGGGCGGGCGAGCAGCACATTGTGCTGCAGGCGATAGGGCCGGGCGTCGAGGCCGGCCTGCTCGGTGCGCTCGATCAGATCCGGCAACTGCCAGAAGGAGATCGAGCTCGCGGACGTGAACGACTGGCGCACCTGCGCCGGCGCGAGCGTCGTCGCCAGCAGATAGTTGTCGTAGACCTGCGGCTCCTCGCCGAGCGACATCACCCGCGCGTCGGCGAGCTCCCAATAGCCGTTGTAGAGCGTGGCGCGCGACGCTTCGATGCGCTCGGTGAAGGCGTTGTCGTCGTCGAAGAGAAACACGGTGACGTTGAGGAGCGTGGCCGTCTCCTCGACGGCGGAGCCGGCGCGCAGGATGGCGTGCCCGTCGACGCTCTTCTGGCGGATCCAGATGTTGCGCCGGCTGAGCGACGCGCCCTGGGAGAAGATGGTCGCCTCCAGCGTCGCCGCCTTCTGCCGCAGGGTGGCCGACAGCGGATTGTAGAGCGTGACCGAGGCGACCCCCAGCAGCAGCGCCGCGACCACGCCCGGCAAGAGGAAGCCCCAGGCGGAGATGCCGACGGAGCGCGCGATCACCAGTTCCAGCCGGCGGCTGAGGCCGAGCAGCGCCGCGATGCTGCCGAACAGCACGGCGAACGGCAGCACCTCCTCGGTGACCGAGGGCGTGCGCAGCAGCGACAGCCAGGCCATGGTGTAGGCGGTGGCGTCCTGTGCGTCGCCCGCGCGGCGCATCAGCTCGACGAAATCGAGCGTATAGACCAGCACGAACACCGTCCCGAACACCACGCTGATGGTGCCGAGGAAGCGTCGGCCGAAATAGCGCCCCAGCGTCGGTCCGATCAGCATCATGCGCCTCGCGTGCCGGCCGCTGCGGCCATGGTCCGCCGGCGCGTCAGGGTGTCCCCGAGCATTGTCGCGAAGCGGCGCACGCGCGGCCCTTCGTAGATGACGAACAGCGCGATCGCGCTCGATACCAGCGGCGCGCCGTAGATGCCGAGCACCGCCAGCGGCTCGCGGACGACCGCGCTCGTGGCGAAGAAGCCGATGATGCGCACAAGCCCCACGGCGAGCACCGCGAGCGCGATTGCCACGCCCCGTCCCTGGCGCGTGGTGCGCGCCTCGCCCAGCGCCGCGAAGGCGATCAGCAGGAAGGAAATGCAATAGAGAGGCGCGGAGAAGCGGTCATGCAGCTCGGCGCGGAAGCGACCACCCTGATAGAGGTAGACCGGATCGCTGGGATCGGGCGCGAGCAGGGCGGCGGTCGAGCGCTCGCGCGGGCGGTAGACGGTCTCCGCCTCGCTCGCCGCGAACACGGACAGGTTGAGCGCGTAGCGCTGGAAGGTGACGATGGCGGCGTCGCGGCTGTTCGCCTCCTGCCGCTGCACGGAGCCGTTCTCGAGCACGAGGAAGCTGTCGTTGCCGACCGTCACCGTCTGCCCGCGCTCGGCGATGTAGACGGAAATCTTCTCCGGGTCGCGCTCGTCCTGCATGAAGATGCCGAGCAGCGCGTCGCCGGATTTCTCCCGGTAGTGGAAGGTGATGCCCGAATCGAGCGTGGTGAACTGGCCTTCCTTGACGATGTTGGCGACGAAGTCGGCCCGGATGCGGGTGATGACGTCGCGCAGCGTGTTGAAGCTCTCCGGCATGAGGTAGAGCGTCATGGCGGCGACCAGCGCGAAGGTCGCAAGCCCCAGCGTCATGAACGGGCGCAGCAGCCGGCCAGGAGCGATGCCGGCGGCGCTCATGACGATCAGCTCCGAGTCGCCGTTGAGCTTGTTGAGCGCGTAGAGCGCGGCGATGAACACCGCCACCGGCGCGATGACGACGACGAGTGCCGGCAGCGACAGCAGCGTCACCAGCAGGAAGATGCCCAGCGTCTGCCCCTGGCCGGTGACGAGATCGAGCTGGCGCAGGATCTGCGTGATCCAGATGACCAGCGTCAGCGCCAGAAAGCAGGCGACGAACGCCACCGTCACGTTGCGCAGGATGTAGCGTTCGATCAGGGTCATCACGTTGTCGTTATGCTGCGCTCTGGTTGCCGGCTGCGGATTGTCAGCCATGAGCTGCCGGTTATGGGGCGCCGGCCAGGCCACGGTCGGCTGGCGGACGGATGAAGCACTACCGAACTAATCGGTCTGCGTCCGTTGCGCAAGGTTGCACCCGTTCGCAGCCGTCGCCGGATGGCCGGAAGCGGCGTTTGCGCCGAAGCCCGGCGCCGTTCAAAATCAGGTGTCGGCCACGACCGATCGCCGGGACGGGTTATCTGGAAAATCGGTGCAATGCGGGGCGGGGAGATCGACGCGGACGCCGGAAAATGCTCTGATGGCCGCCCGCGCTCGGCGGGCGCCGTGATCGGCGGGATCTTGTGAGGAATTTCATGAGCGGTCGCACAAAGGTTGAGTTCAAGGATCTCGTTCGTCCCGAAGGGGGCGAAGTGGTTGTTTTCTCGGATGAGAATCTGACGTTTTCGCCCTTCGTCACGCAATGGCTGGGTGAACCCGGGCTCGAATTCGTGCGCCGCGCGGCGAAAGTCGAAAAATTCACCGGCAAGGCACGCAAGACGCTCGCGCTCGCCGCACCCCAGGGCGTCGACATCGACAGGCTCGTCGTCGTCGGCCTCGGCGCGCCCAAGGACATCGCCGCCGCCGACTGGGCGCGGCTCGGCGGCGTGACGCTCGCCAAGCTGACGGGTGCGGCACCGCACATCGTGTTCGACCTGCCGGGCGGCGAGGCGGCCGCACCCGCCGCCGCCGGCGACTTCGCCCTCGGCCTGGCGCTGCGGGGCTATCGCTTCGAGCGCTACAAGACAGCCAAGAAGGACGACAACGGCGAGGCGAGCGACGCCGCGCCCGAGACGGTAACCGTGCTGCTTGCCGATACCGCCGGGGCCAAGGCCGCCCGCAAGGCGGCCAAGGCGGTGGCGCAGGGCGTCAATCTGGCGCGCGAGCTCGTCAACGAGCCGCCGAACGTGCTCAATCCCGAGGAATTCGCCCGGCGCGCCGGTGAGCTGTCGCAGCTCGACGTCGCGGTCGAGGTGCTCGGCGAGAAGGAGCTGACCGAACTCGGCTTCAACGCGCTCGTGGCCGTGGGGCGCGGGTCGCGCTCCGAAAGCCAGGTCGTGATCCTGCGCTGGAACGGCGCCGCGGATGACGCGCAGCCGGTGGCCTTCGTCGGCAAGGGCGTCACCTTCGACACCGGCGGCATCTCCATCAAGCCTGCCGCCAGCATGGAGGACATGAAGGGCGACATGGCAGGCGCTGCCGCCGTCGTCGGTCTCATTCATGCGCTGGCGAAGCGCAGGGCGAAGGTCAACGCCATCGGCATCATCGGCCTCGTCGAGAACATGCCCGACGGCAAGGCCCAGCGGCCGGGCGACATCGTGACGTCGCTGTCGGGCAAGACCATCGAGATCATCAATACCGATGCCGAGGGCCGGCTCGTGCTCGCCGACCTGCTGTGGTACACGCAGGGCCGTTTCAAGCCGCAGTTCATCGTGAATCTCGCCACGCTGACGGGCGCCATTCTCGTGGCGCTGGGGCAGGAGAACGCCGGCCTGTTCTCCAACGACGACGAGCTCGCCGACCGGCTGGCGAAGGCCGGCAAGGCCACCGGCGAGACGGTGTGGCGGCTGCCGCTCGCCGCCGAATACGACAAGCTGATCGATTCCAAGTTCGCCGACGTGAAGAACACCGGCGGCCGCTTCGCCGGCTCGATCACGGCGGCGCAGTTCCTGCAGCGCTTCGTCAACGACACGCCCTGGGCGCATCTGGACATCGCCGGCACCGGCATGGCGGCGAAGCAGACCGACACCAACCAGTCGTGGGGATCGGGCTGGGGCGTGCGGCTGCTCGACCGGCTGGTGCGGGACCATTACGAGGTCGAATGACCGAAGTCCTGTTCTACCATCTGCAGCGCCAGCCGCTGGAGGCGGTGTTGCCCGCGCTCGTCGAGAAAAGCGTCGAGCGCGGCTGGCGCGTCGCCATCGAGGTGCCGGGGGCGGAACGCATGGCCGCCCTCGACGACCACCTGTGGACATACCGCGACGACGGATTCCTGCCCCATTGCACGGATCAGGAACCCGACTGCGCCCATGAGTCGGTGCTGCTGACGACGGGCAGCGCCAACCTCAACGACGCCGATATCCGCTTTCTGGTCGACGGCGCGTCGATCGGGGACGATGCGGCGCACTATCAGCGCATCGTGCTGCTGTTCGACGGCACCGACGACGCGGCTCTCGCCCGCGCGCGGGACGAGTGGCGCAAGGTGCGCGCCATGGGTCTGGAGGCGACCTACTGGCAACAGGACGACAACGGCCGCTGGTCGAAAAAGGGATGACTCGTGGAGATCGGAACGATGCCGAAACGCGCTGTTGCCGCCGCCGCGGCGGCCTTTCTGATGTTGGCGCCGGCCGCTGCCGCCCTTGCCCAGGAGGGCGGCCGTCCTGCGGCGGGCGCGCCGCAGCGGCAGGAGCCGGCCCGGCCGCGTGGGGACGAGGCCCTGCGGCTGCCGCCGCCGGCCACCATCAGCCAGTCGCTGGAGATCCCCGGCAGGAAAATGGACTACAAGGTGACGGCGGGCGCGATCGTGCTGCGCAACGACGCCGGCGAGCCGCAGACCGAGAT
The DNA here is from genome assembly GCF_053570585.1 of Pseudochelatococcus sp. B33. Lineage (NCBI taxonomy): Bacteria > Pseudomonadati > Pseudomonadota > Alphaproteobacteria > Hyphomicrobiales > Chelatococcaceae > Pseudochelatococcus > Pseudochelatococcus sp. B33. The sequence continues at coordinate 96,108 of NZ_JBSEFH010000023.1, forward strand.
CGGCTATGTCGCCTACACCCTGGAAGGCGGGGCGGCGGGCGACCGGCCGGTGACGTTCGCCTTCAACGGTGGGCCGGGCGCGGCTTCCGCCTATCTGCACTTCGGCGCGCTGGGGCCGAAGCGCCTGTCGTTCGGCAACGCGGGCGAGGGGCCGTCCGCGCCGCCGGCGCTCGTGGACAACCCCGAGACGTGGCTCGATTTCACCGACCTCGTGTTCATCGATCCGGTGGGAACCGGCTACAGCCGCTTCGTCAGCGACAGCCGCGAGCTGCGCAACTCGGTCTGGTCCGTCGACGGCGACATCAACGCACTGGCGGCCGTGGTGCGCCGCTATCTCACCGACAACAACCGCTGGCAATCGCGAAAATTCCTTGTCGGCGAGAGCTATGGCGGCTTCCGCGTGCCCAAGCTCGCCTCGCGGCTGCAGAACACCGAGGGCGTCGGCGTCAGCGGCATCGTCATGATCTCCCCGGTGCTCGACTTCACCACCCAGTCGGACAGCGACGGCTCGCCCCTGTCGTTTGCCACCCGCCTGCCGTCGCTCGCGGCGCTCGCCCTGCAGAAGAAGGGTGAGCCCCTCTCGCGCGCGGCGCTGGGCGAGGTCGAGGAATACGCGCGCGGCCAGTTCGTGGTGGATTTCCTGCGCGGGCCGGGCGATCGTGATGCGGTGGCGCGCATCGTCGACAGGGTCGCGGGCTTCACCGGGCTCGACCGCGCGTTCATCGCCAACCAGGCGGGGCGCCTCGACATTGCCCAGGTGGCGCGCGAACTCGGCCGCGACACCCAGTCGGTCGCGAGCATCTACGATGCCGCCGTGCTCGGCCTCGATCCGCTGCCGTTCGCGCTGGCGTTCCGGCCCAGGGACCCGGTTCTCAACGCCAGCCTCGCGCCGCTGACGAGCGCGGCGGCGGATTTCATCGGCCGCACGATCGGATGGCGTGTCGATGCGCCCTATCGCCTGCTCAACGACGAGGTGAACCGCGGCTGGAACTGGGGCGCCAACCGCGACAACGTGCCCGAGGCCGTCAACGACCTGCGCAACGCGCTGGCGCTCGATCCCGCCCTGAGGGCGCTCGTCGTGCACGGCGCCACCGATCTGGTGACGCCCTATTTCGACAGCCAGTTGATCATCGATCGCCTGACCCCGCTGGGAGCCGAAGGGGCGAATGCGCCGCGCGTGCGGCTCGAGGTGCTGCGGGGCGGCCACATGTTCTACAGCGACGACGCCTCGCGGGCGGCGCTGACCGACGCCGCCCGCAGGCTCTACGCTGCGCAATAGCGCGCCCGGTTACATCCAGTACGGGCCGATGCCGTAATAGTCGTGCACGCGCTTCTCGTAGACGCGGTCTCCCCATTGGGGAACCTCGTCTTCGTTGAAGTGCGGCGCGCCCTCGAGCTGCTCGCGCGTCAGGTGCACGACGTAGCCGCCCTGTCCGGGATCATACTTCAGCGCCTCCCACGGCAGCGGGTGATACTCCTCACCCATACCGAGGAAGCCGCCGAACGACATCACCGCATAGGCGACGCGGCCGGTCTGTTTGTCGATCATGATATCGTGGATGGAGCCGAGGTTCTCGCCCTCGGCATTGTAGACGGGCGTGCCGGCGACCTTGTCGGCGCCGATCAGGGTTCCGCTTGTATCGAGACGACCCATGGTTTCCTCCTTCTGCTATGGGGGCGAAAGGCGCGGGTGGCCTTCCATGTTCTTCCAGCAGCAACGGGTTGAGCGCTGTGGCCGGATATGGACAGCCAAGTCATGGCTTGCCTATCCGGCGTTTCTTGCCGTGGATGCTCTTGAAACGAAGTAGGGAGATCAATGGTTCCCGTCACGCTCAGGCGATTTTCAGCAGGACGTGCTTCTTTTTGCCGAGAGAAAGCTTGATGACGCCTTCGCCGCCGATGTCGGAAAGCGTCAGCCTGGCCTTTTCATCGGTGATCGTGACATCGTTCACCTTGAGGCCGCCGCTCTTGATCTGCCGCCGTGCCTCGCTGGTGGAGGCGACGAGACCGGCGTGCTCGGGGCCGAAGGCGGAGAGGACGCCGAGCCCCGCCTCGATCACGCCGCGCGCCACGTCGTGGCTCGGCAGGTCCTGCGCCAGCGCGCCTTCCTCGAAGGTTTTGCGCGCGGTCTCGGCGGCGGCTTCCGCCGCCTCGCGTCCGTGCAGCAGGGCGGTGACCTCGGTGGCGAGGATCTTCTTGGCCTCGTTGCGCTCCGCGCCCTCCAGCGCCTCGAGCCGGGCGATCTCGTCAAGCGGCAGGTCGGTGAAGATGCGCAGGAAGCGGCCGACGTCGGCGTCCTCGGTGTTGCGCCAGTACTGCCACAGATCGTAGGCCGACAGCATGTCCTCGTTGAGCCACACGGCGCCGCCCGCCGATTTGCCCATCTTGGCGCCCGAGGCCGTGGTGAGCAGCGGCGAGGTCAGCGCGAAGAGCTGGGTGTTGTCGATGCGCCGGCCGAGCTCCATGCCGTTGATGATGTTGCCCCACTGGTCGGAACCGCCCATCTGCAACCGGCAGCCGTAGCGGCGCGACAGCTCCAGGAAGTCGTAGGCCTGCAGGATCATGTAGTTGAATTCGAGGAACGACAGCGACTGGTCGCGGTCGAGGCGCGACTTCACCGATTCGAAGCTCAGCATGCGGTTGACGGAGAAATGCCGGCCGATATCGCGCAGGAAGGGGATGTACTTCAGCTCATCCAGCCATTCGGCGTTGTCGATCATCACGGCGTCGGCGGGGCCGTCACCGAAGGTCAGGAAGCGCGAGAACACCTTCTTGATGCTGGCCTTGTTGGCCTCGATCTGCGCATCGTCGAGCAGCGGGCGCGCATCGTCGCGGAACGAGGGATCGCCGATGCGGGTGGTGCCGCCGCCGAGCAGCACGATGGGCTTGTGTCCGGTCTGCTGGAGACGGCGCAGCATCATGATGTTCGTCATGTGCCCGACATGGAGGCTCGCTGCCGTCAGGTCATAGCCCACGTAAGCCGTTATCCGCCCCTCCAGAGCGAGGGCGTCGAGACCCTCGGCGTCGGAAACCTGATGGATGAAGCCGCGCTCGTCGAGCGCGCGGAGGAAGTCGGAACGGAAGGCTGTCATCAGTCTGCTTTACATGGTGGATTGGCGGGTTGCCCGTCTGCCGGGCAGTGGCGGTCTATATCAGGTTGTTCAGCGAATGGAAATCAGCGCCGGGGAAGGCGCCGAAAAAAGACGCGCCCCGATGGGGGGCGGGGGTGTCTCGGTCGAGGGGCTTGCGCCGCCAGCGCCGGGCCGGTCCGTTGATCGGTGCGGGTCATTCATACCTTCCTTCCGCGCGGAATGGCCCTTTGCGGCGGCCGCAGGCAATGTCTTAATGATTGCGCGCTAAAGCATCCGGTCGAGAAAACGGCGTGCGCCGGGAGGGGTGTCATCATGGCGGATCAGATATTGCGGGCGATCGGTTTGATGAGCGGCACGTCGATGGACGGCATCGATATAGCCCTCGTCGAAACGGATGGTGTTTCGGTCAGGAATCTGGGCCCGGCGGGCTTTCATCCCTACGATACGGCGGATCGCCTCCTCTTGCGCCAGGCGCTCGCCGCCGCTGCGAATCTGACGGACCGCGTCGCCCGTCCCGGCGTGCTGGCGGAGGCGGAGGCCATGGTTACGCATCGCCATATCCGGGCGCTGGACGGCTTTCTCGCCTCCTGCCGGCTGGGGAAGGGGGATGTCGATCTGATCGGCTTCCACGGCCAGACGGTGGTGCACCGTCCGGAAGACGCGCTCACGGTGCAGATCGGCGATGGCGGCGCGCTCGCCGACCACGTCGGCGTGCCCGTGGTGCATGATTTCCGGGCTGCCGATGTGGCGCTCGGCGGGCAGGGGGCGCCGCTGGTGCCGCTGTTCCATCGGGCGCTCGTGCGCAAGGCGGGGGCGGCGGGGCCCGTCGCGGTGCTCAACCTGGGCGGGGTCGCCAACGTCACCTATGTCGAATCGGCCGACAGCGACGTGCTGATCGCCTGTGACACCGGTCCCGGCAACGCCCTCATCGACGATTTCATGCTGAAACGGACGGGCTCTCCCGTCGACCGCGACGGCGTCAACGCCAGCCGCGGTGAGGTGAACGAGGCGATCGTCGACAACCTGATGAACCATGCCTTCTTCGTCCGGCCGCCGCCGAAATCGCTCGACCGGAACGCGTTCGTCTCGCCCAATCTGTCCGAGCTTTCGGTGGCTGACGGTGCGGCCACGCTGACGGAATTTTCCGCCCGCGCCGTGGCGCATATCGTTCCGCTGCTGCCCGGTGCACCCAAGCTGTGGGTCGTTTGCGGCGGCGGCGCGCGAAACCGCGAGCTGGTGCGCCGCATCGGCGCCAATACGGGCGCGCGCGTGGTGATCGCGGACGAACTCGGCTGGTCGGCCGACGCGATGGAAGCGCAGGCGTTCGCCTTCCTTGCCGTGCGCAGCCTCCACGGTCTGCCTCTGTCGCTGCCGACGACCACCGGCGTGCCCGCGCCCGCAACGGGCGGCGTGATCGCGCGGCCCTGAACGATCCGGCCAGCGCATCGGGATTTTGGACATGAGAACGCCGGGGGTTTCCCCCCGGCGTGCAATGGTCCATCGGCGTATGGCGCCGCGTGTGTCACGCGTTGCGCGCGTCACGTGTTGTATGTGTTGATATCGCGCTTGTAGGTTTCCGGCACGAACAGCAGGCCGATGACCAGCGTCATCACGGCGATGGCGATCGGATACCAGAGGCCGTAGTAGATATTGCCCGTGGCCGCGACCATGGCGAACACGGTCGGGGGCAGGAAGCCGCCGAACCAGCCGTTGCCGATGTGGTAGGGCAACGACATGCCCGAGTAGCGGATGCGGGTCGGGAACAGCTCAACGAGCTGCGCCGCGATCGGCCCGTACACCATCGTCACCAGCAGCACGAGCACGAACAGGATGGCGACGACCAGCGGGTAGTTCATTTTCGCCGGGTCCGCCTGGGCGGGATAGCCCGCCTCGCGGATGGCGGCGGTCAGATCGCTCTGGAACTGGGCGGTGCGCGCCGTGCGCTCCTCGGCGGCCAGGTTGCGGGCGTCGAAGGCTTCGAACGTCCGGTCGCCGATCCGGATCGACGCGACGGTGCCCGCCGGCGCTGCGATGTTTTCATAGTTCACCGAGTTGCGCGCCAGGAAGCTCTTGGCGAGGTCGCACGACGTGGTGAACTGGGCCGTGCCGACGGGGTTGAACTGGAACGAGCACTCGGCCGGATCGGCGACGACCGTCACCGGGGACGACGCCTGCGCCGCCGCCAGATCGGGGTTCGCGGCGCGGGTGAGCGCGTTGAACAGCGGGAAGTAGAGCAGCGCGGCCAGCAGGCAGCCGCCGAGAATGATCGGCTTGCGGCCGATCTTGTCGGACAGCCAGCCGAACACGATGAAGAACGGCGTGGCGAGCGCCAGCGACAGCGCGATCTGGATGTTGGCGGTGGCCGAATCGACCTTCAGCGTCTGCGTCAGGAAGAACAGGGCGTAGAACTGGCCCGTATACCACACCACGGCCTGACCGGCGGTGCTGCCGAAGAGGGCATAAAGGCCGATCTTGGCGTTCTTCCAGGTGCCGAAGGCCTCGGTCAACGGCGCCTTGGAACCGGTGCCCTCGCTCTTCATCTTTTTGAAGGAGGGCGATTCCTCGAGCTGCGTGCGAATCCAGACCGAGATGGCGAGCAGCACGATCGAGATGAGGAACGGAATACGCCAGCCCCAGCTCTGGAACGCTTCCTCGCCGAGCCATGTGCGGATGCCGAGAATCACCAGCAGCGACAGGAAGAGGCCGAGCGTCGCCGTCGTCTGGATGAAGCTCGTATAGAAGCCGCGCCGTCCGGGCGGCGCGTGCTCGGCCACGTAGGTCGCCGCGCCGCCGTACTCGCCGCCGAGCGCAAGGCCCTGCAGCAGACGGAGGGCGATCAGCAGCACCGGCGCCAGAATGCCGATCTGGGCGTAATTGGGCAGCAGGCCGACGATGAACGTCGACAGGCCCATGATGATGATGGTGATCAGGAAGGTGTACTTGCGTCCGACGAGGTCGCCCAGCCGTCCGAAGAACAGCGCGCCGAACGGACGGACGGCAAAGCCCGCCGCGAAGGCGAGCAGGGCGAAGATGAAGCCGGCTGTCGGGTTCACGCCCGAGAAGAACTGCGCGGCGATGATCGCCGACAGAGAGCCATAGAGATAGAAGTCATACCATTCGAACACGGTGCCGAGCGATGAGGCGATGATCACCTTGCGCTCTTCCCGGGTCATGGGGGCTGCCTTCGGCGGGGCCCCTGGCGACGCGCTGGCAAAGCTCATTTGATGTGGTCCCTCGTTGCGTTTCCTCAAGTCGACCGGATGGACCGCGGAGCCGCCGTCCGGCCAGACCGCCGGGCGCCCTCTTCCGGGGCTCGCCGACAATCAAACGGAATTGCCAGACGGGGCTTCCTTTTCTGAGCTCGCCGGCGCCTGAAACAATCCTCCAGCACCAATGGTAGTTGCGGATGTAACTGTTGTCCCTTGGCAATAAGTCGCGATTCTAAAGTCGTAGGTGCATTGCAACATGGGGTTTCAGACCGGGGAGGCGAGACGGGAGGTGACGTCGTAGAGCGATACGGCGGCGGCGTTCGACACGTTGAGGCTCTTGATCTTTCCGGGCACGTCGAGCCTTGCGAGAGCGTTGCAGCGTTCGCGGGTGAGCTGGCGCAGCCCCTTGCCCTCCGCGCCGAGCACCAGCGCCAGCGGGCGGCGCACCTCGATGGCTGCGAGGGGGTGCTCGCCCTCCGAATCGAGGCCGACGCACAGGTATCCGCGTTCCGACAGGGTCTGCAGCGCGCCCGCCAGATTGCGGACGATGACGAAGGGGACGTGTTCGAGCCCGCCCGAGGCCGCCTTGGCGAGCACGCCCGTGGCGGCGGGGCTGTGCCGGGCGGTGGTGACGATGGCGTCGACGCCGAAGGCGCAGGCCGTGCGCACGATCGCGCCCACATTATGCGGGTCGGTGATCTGATCGAGCACGAGAATGAGCGATTCGGGCGCGAGGTCCTCGATCGTCAGCGCGGGAAGCGATTCGGCGTGCAGCAGCAGCCCCTGGTGCACGGCGTCGGCGCTGACGCGCCGGTCGATTTCGGAGGGCCGGACGATGGTGGGCGAAACGGGAAGGCTGTGGAAAACCTCGGCGAGGCGGCGGGCGGCGTTCTCCGTCGCGAGCAGCGACCGGAACCGGCGCCGGGGGTTGGCGAGCGCCTCGTGGACCGCATGCCAGCCATAAAGGATGACGCCGTCCTCCTCGTCGCCGCTGGTCCGTTCAGGGGCGCGGCGGCCGTCCGCCCGTCCGCGCGGCCTTTGCCCGTCCGCCCGCCGGGCCGGGTTGTTGCCGGGGCTGCTACGTTGTGTGCGGTCGAATTCGTCGGTCATTCCGGATGCCCTTGATGCAAAGCGCATACGTCGCACGAGCGGCGCGCTTTTGCCAATCCGCATTCGCGGCGCCGGACGATGCGTCCGCCCGCGTCGCGGGGCGGCGAAAGGGGCGGATTAGGTGTTGACATTGCGATGCGCTCCGCTCTAAGTACCGCCCGCTGCTTCCGCCGATGCGGACGTTGTGCTGCGGTTTTTGCGGCAGCATGATGTTACGTGCGGTGGTCTGCCGGGATGGGCTGGAGGAGTGCCCGAGTGGTTAAAGGGGACGGACTGTAAATCCGTTGGCTACGCCTACGTTGGTTCGAATCCAACCTCCTCCACCACCCGTTCCGGGACTGTGCCGCGCGGGTGTAGCTCAATGGTAGAGCAACAGCCTTCCAAGCTGATGACGAGGGTTCGATTCCCTTCACCCGCTCCAAACACCGACATGGCGAATGCGGCCGGTCCGGTGGCCGCGGGGTCGCCACAGGCGTGTGGGCAGGGGGATTCGTGTTGGCGCCGCCCCGGCAGATCTGGCCGGACAGGGCGCTCGTAGACCGCCTGCTTCGGGAGAGGCAGAGGTCGTTTAAGTTCGGGACGAGAGAGCGACGCC
>NZ_JBSEFH010000024.1:0-100018 GCF_053570585.1 Pseudochelatococcus sp. B33
GCTGTCGCTGCCCCTGCCGGCCATTCCCGGCCCGCCGTCGCTGCCTTCGCCGCCGTCGCTCCCCGCGCTGCCGGCGCTGCCGCCCTGTCCGATCGATTGAAAGGAGAAGCCCATTGAAAGGAGAAGCCCATGGCACTCGATAAGGCCGGCCTGGCCGCGGCTCTCAAGACCGCCTTCGCCCAGGGAATGGACGATCCGGACTGGACACAGGACGACGCGGCGCAGGCGCTCGCCGATGCGATCGACGCTTTCGTGCGCACCGCTTCCGTCACCGGCATCACCACCATCGTCACCGACGCCGGGGCCAATGTCATCGGCCACGGCACCCAGGACGCGCCGGGGGTCGTGACATGAGCGACATCCACGGCCCCGCCGTCCCCTTCGCCATCGACCCCGAGACCGGCGGCGTCAGGATGGTCAGCGATCGCGACAAGCTCGCGCAGAACGTCCGGCTGATCCTCGGCACGAAAATGGGCGAGCGGCCGCTCAACCGGGGCTTTGGCACGCAGCTGCGCGCGCTGGTGCAGGAGCCCAACGACGGCAGCCTCGGCGCGCTGCTGACCCGGCAGGTGCGCGAGGCGCTGGTGCAGATGGAGCCGCGGATCGTGCTGGCCGATATCGTCTTTCGCGCAGACGGACCGGGCCTGACGCTCGACCTGACGTGGTTCGCCGCCGAAAATCCGCAGCCCGAGCGGCTTTCGATCCCCCTGGGAGGCTTGTGATGACCCTCGCCCTCGACCGCCCGCAGATCGACTATACGAACAAGGATTTCGAATCCCTGCGCCGCGCACTGCTGGATTTCGCCGCGCTGCGCCTGCCGGAATGGACCGACCGCAATCCGTCGGATTTCGGCATGCTGATGGTCGACCTGTTCGCCTATATGGGCGACGTCGTCCTCTACTATCAGGATCGGCTGGCCAACGAGTCCTTCCTGCACACGGCCAGGGAGCGATCGTCGGTTCTGCGCCACTTGCGGCTGATCGGATACGAACTCGCGCCGCCCGTCCCGGCGGGCGCCGAACTGGACCTGATCTTCAACCCCGGCCTCGTGTCGGTCACCATCCCGACCGGCGCCCGTTTCCGCGCACCCAACCCTGACAACCCGCAGGTGTTCGAATATCGCGATCCGCCGCTGACCGTCTTCTTCGGCTCGGATCAGGTCGAGATGCTGGCTTCGGGACACTACCTCTATCGGGGGCTGCCGGTCGTGCAGGGCGAGAGCGTGGGCCCGGTCGTTATCGGATCGTCGAGCGGAGAGCCGAACCAGGATTTCCCGCTAGGTACCGGACCGGTTCAGGCCGAAAGCCTGCGTGTCGAGGTGAACGAGGGCGCGGGCTGGGTCAGATGGGACCGGCGCGAGAGCCTGCTCTACGATCTCGGCCCCGACGGGCGGCTCAGGCTGTCGTCGCCCGGCGACCGCGTCTATCGGGTGGATCGCGACGCCTCCGGCGCGGCCGCCGTGCGGTTCGGCGGCGACGGCCGGTTCGGCCGCCTGCCGCCCAGGGGCGCCGGCAATGTGCGCGCCACCTATTTCGCCGGCGGGGGCGCGGCGGGCAACGTTTCGCCCGGCGCCATCCGCGAGGCGCTGACGCCGGTACCCAACCTGTTCCAGGTCACCAATCCCGGCGCCGCGGTGGGCGGGGTCGACGCGCAGACGACCGCGGAAGCCGCCCGGATCGGCCCCGCCGCCTTCCGCGCCCGCGAGCGCGCCGTCACGCTGGAGGATCATGCCGCCATGGCCTTCCGCGCCGGCGGCGTCGCCAAGGCGCGGGCGCGGGCTTCGAGCTGGAACCGCATCGACCTGTTCGTCGCGCCCGCGGGTCCGGCCCTCGCGCCGGTCAGCGAAAGCCTGCGCCGCCGCCTGATCGCGTTCTTCGAGGATCGCCGCATGGCCGGGGCGGAGGTGCGCATCTTCTCCCCCCGGGCCGCCGAGATCGAGATATCGGCCGAAATCGCCTATGACCAGCGCTACCGCGCCGACGCCGTCCGGCAGGCGGCGCTCGACGCCGTGAACGGCGTGCTGGCGTACAGCCGGGTGGACTTCGGCCAGCCGGTCTATCTCGGCACCATTCACGATGCGCTGGTGCGGGTGGCGGGAGTGCGCGGCGCCTCGATCCGCCGCTTCCGCCGCCGTGGCGCGCAGGGCGATGCGGCGCTGGATGCGGCGCTGAAGGCGGCGGGGCTGCCGTCGGTCGATGCCCTGCCCGACGTGCTGCGCGCCGCCCTTGCCGGGCAGATCGAGGCGGATGGCCGGATCGAGCTCGATTTCGATGAGATCCCCGTCGCCGGGGCCGTCGAGCTGACGCTGATGGTGGCGCCATGAGATTTCTGGGCTTCACCGCAACGCCGGACCTGATGGGCAGGCGCATCCGCCTTTCCTGGTCCTACGCACTGGAGGCGGGCGAGGTTCCGGGCGGGCTGCCCGACGTGCTGATACGGCGCAAGACGCGCGACTTCGCCTTTCCGCCGCTCGCTGTGCCCGACCCCTATCTGGTCCACGACAGCGCCACCTTTCCGCCCGCGCCGGTGCCCGGCGTGCTGACCGTCACCGACCTGCCGGACCGCAGCGCGCGGTCCGGCCCGCTGGAGGGGCAAACCGAGACCGTCTCGGTCGCGCGGATTTCGTCCGGCGTGCCGCTGGAAATCCAGCGCTGGAGCCGCACGATCTGGCGCAACGGGGCGGGGCAGGCGCGCCTCGTCGAAGGCACGCTTCTGGATGCCGAGGCCCTGACCGTGGGCGAGACGTATTATTACGAGCTCGACGACGGCTCGGCGCCCGGCCCCGAGGATCTGGCGCGCTACCGTTCCGTCGTCCGGGCGGGCGAGATCTTCGGCTACAACCGCCAGCTGTGGTCCCTGCTGCCCGACGCCTATCGCGGCGCCGACCCTCAGCTTCTGCCCGCCTCCGCCCATGTCCCCGGCATCCCCGAGACCAGCCGGGCCGGCGGCCAGCTCAAGCGCTTTTCCGATACGTTCGGCATGGGCATCGATTTCCTGCGCAACGGCGCCAACGGCCTCATCGACCTGCGCGATCCCGAGCGCGCCCCGGCCGCCATGCTGGCCGCGCTCGGCCGCCAGATCGGCTGGTACGTCGCGCCCTCCGTCCCGCTCGAGCAGAGCCGGAACGAGGTCGAAACGGCGACGAGGCTTTTTGCCCTCGGCGGCACGATCCAGGCGATGCGGGCGCTGATCAACCACCAGACCGGCTGGAGCGCGCAGGCGGTGGAGATGGAGGCCGGGCTGTGGCGCAGCGGGCAGCCTGCGCGCGGGCTGCTGCGCTTTCTGCGCGAGCGCCCCGCCGCGCCGGGCGTCTTCGGCGGCGGGCTGGATGCGGCGCCGGCCTTCGCCTTTCCGCCGGGCGGGGCCGTGGGCGGCGTCGGGATGCCAGCGATCCTCACCGCCGGCGCGGCCGAGCCCTATGCGCTGGCGCCGGGCCTCGAACTGACGCTGTCCGTCAATGGCGCCGAGCCGACGCGGGTCGTCTTCGGCCCCGACGATTTCGCCGACATCGGCGCTGCCCGCGCGGTCGAGGTCGCCGCCGTCATCGATCGCCATTTCGACGACCTGACCGCTGCCGATCAGGCCGGAGCGCTCGCCCTCGCCACGCATCTCGACACGCCCGAGGCCAGCATCGTGGTCGAGACCTCCCGCGAGAGCCTGCTGGCGCTGAGCGAGACGCCGAGGGGGCGGATCTCCCCGGTCGCCGACGACGGGCGGCTGCGGCTGTTCTACGGCACGCGCGAGGAAAGGCCCGGCGCGGACCGCTCGACCAAGGTCCTGCGGCGGCTGGCGGTGAAGTCCTTCGGCTTCGGGGAATGGCGCGATGAAGTCGTGCTGCCGGCTTGGGGACCCGGCAATTGGGGGCGGCCCGGCGCCGATGAAGCCGCCGCCGCGCTCGTCGGCAGCGACTACTGGCTGGCCTTCGCGTCGGGAGAGCGGCTGGCGCTGGCGCGCGGCCGGGGCAGGCCGCCGGCGCCCGCCGAACTGGTGACAGCGCAGCCCGGCCCCTATGCGCTGACCCCCGGCCAGCAGCTGGTGCTGGTGACGCAGGCGGGGTCTGAAACCTTCACCGTCAACGCCGTCGATTACGCCGTTCCGGCCAGCGCCTCCACCATCGAACTCGCGGCGGCCATGAACGCGCAACTCGCCAACGTGTCGGCGGTGGCGCTTGCGGAGGGCGGCGTGCGGCTGTCGACGCTGGCGACGGGGGAGACCGCACGCCTCTCCATCGACCTCGCCAATTCGACGACCGCGCGGCCCCTCGGCCTGGCGCGGCGCGGGCTGGCCTCGTCGGGAACGTGGGATCCGGCGATTGACTGGCGGGCGCCCGAATCCGGCCCGCTGACCGCCGGCCCGCTGGCCTCGCCCGCCGCTGCGGCCTACAGTGGCGGCGCGCTGCTGGGCTGGGCCGAGCATCAGGACGGGGCCTGGACGATCCGGACGGCGCATTGGCGCGACGGGGCGGCGGCGGCGACGCCGCTCGGCCTCGCCGAGCGCGAGGCCGGCGCGCCCTGGGTGCTGCTGACCATGGCCGACGGGTTGCCGTCGGACGATATCCGCGCGGTGCTGACCGATGCGCGCGGCGTGCTGGCGGCAGCGACCGATGCTGGGCTGGCGCTGCGCCCTTTCGGCGGCGCCTTCGCCACCCTCGACACGGGCGGCGGCCTGCCCTCGGACGATCTGCGCGCCCTGGCCGCGACGGCGCAGGGGCTCGCGGTCGCCACCGCCGCCGGACTGGCCGAGATCGCGCCCGGCGGCGCGCCGGTGGTGACGGTCGCGGGGCCGGACGCGCTGCTGGACGACGATCTGCGCGCGCTCGCCGCGACGCCGGAAGGCGGTCTGCTGGTCGGCTCGGCCACCGGCCTGTCGGTGCGCGACCGTTTCGGCATCTGGACCCGGCATACGCCCGCCGATGGCCTGCCGCCCGGCCCCATTATCGCGGTCGCGGCCTCGGGCCCGCTGCTGCTCGCCGGCTCGGCGGGGGGGCTGTCCCTGTTCGACGGCGCGGAGTGGCGCGCGCTCGACGAGCGCCACGGCCTGCCCTCGACCGATATCCGCGCGTTGCTGACGACACCCGGCAGGATCGTCGCGGCGACGGCGGCGGGGATCGCCCATTGTCCGGCCGACCGGCTGCTGCGCCGCGCGCCGTGGCAGGCGGTCACCGCCGCCGAGGGCCTGCCGTTCGCCGATTGCCGCAGCGTCGCGCTCGGCCCCGAGGACCGGCTGATCGTCGGCGGACCTTCCGGGGTGGCGATCTCGGGACCGGACGGGCAGGGGATGTGGCAGCTGGAGCAGGCGGCCGATGGCCTGCCCGCCGCGCCGGTCGTGGGGCTCGATGGCGCGTGGTCCGCGCCGCAGGTCCTCGCCGCGCCTCCCGGCGGCGCGGTCGAGCCGCATCTGGCGCAGACGGCCGACGGATTTCTATGGTGCGCCTATGCCCGGCGCGGCGATCCGGTGGCGGGGGATCGCGACGACTGGCTGCTGGAACTGCGCCGCTTCGATCCCGCGGCCGCGCTCTGGGAGCCGCCCCAGCCCCTTGCCGCCGCGCTCGCCACGGGTTCGGCCGACCGCGAACCCTTCGTCCTGCCGCAGCCGGCCGGAGGGGCGCGCGTCTTCCTGTCCACCGACCGCAGCGGCGGGCGCGGGCTGGCCGAGATCCCGGTCGACGCGGCGGGCGTGCCTTCGGGGCCACTGGTTTCTTTCGCCGCCGATCCGGCCGAAGCGTGGGCGCCCGGCGCCGTCGCCATGGACGCCGAGGTCTGGGTTTTCCACCGCGGCGAAAGGCCCTACGCGCCCGCGCAGATCGCCTCGCTGGACACGGCGCAGGATGCCGTGCGGCCGAGCCTGCGGCTCGCCGCCGCCTCGTCGCTGGCCTCGCCCGCCGGACTGCGCACGCCGGTTCTGGCGCATCTGCCGCGCCACGCCATGCGGCATCAGCCGGGCGATCCCATGGCCTATACGCCGGACGAGCCGGACAAGGGCGGCGGTGCGCCGGAAGATCCGGTGCCGCTGCACAGCCGCCGCACCGTTGCGCTGCATCTCGCCCCGGCACCGTTCGGGCTGCCCCCGACGCAGGAGCGGATCGAGCGGCTGTTCCAGCTCCTGAACGATTTCAAGCCGATCAACACGCGTCTGCGCCTCGTGATCCGTCCGTCCCCGCTCATCGAGGTGGTCTATCCGCCCGGCGCGGATATCGGCGAAAGCTGGTCCGACAACGCTCCCTTCACCGAGGTCCTGGGCGCGATGGCCGACGGGAGCGGGGTCGTCTACCCCGGGCTCGCGGTCCTGCTGGCCCATGACACGGCCTCCCGCGTCATCGACTTCGCCGATCCGGCGACCTTCCGCCGCCGGACCTGGTTCCCGGACCTTGCCTGAGGAGTGCTCCCATGATGCCCGATTTTATCGAAACGCCTGCCGCCGGCCTGAAGGGCCTGTGGCGCGACGTGCTGCGCGACGGGGCAGGGCGCATCGTCGAGGAGGGGCCAGTGCGTGCCAACGCCATCGTCGCCGATTGCCGCCGGGCGCTGGCGTTGTTCGTCTCGGGCGCGGGCGGGCCGGGGATCGAGGGGCTGTGGTTCGGGCAAGGCGAAGCCGATTGGGACGTGAACGGCACCCCGGCGGCGACGCCGGCGCAGGCGCAACTGGTCGATCCCCATCCGTTCCTGCTGCCGGCGGCGCAGTTGCAGATCGACTTCGTGGACGAGATGGGTGCCGTCACGGCCGGTCCGACGAACCGGCTCCAGATCGTGGCGAACCTGCCCGCGGGGTCGCCGCCGTGGCCGGACGCCAACCATACGACCCTGTCGCTGCGGGAATTCGGGCTTGCCACCCATCTGGCGGCAAACCCGGCGCTGTTCAACTACGTGACCCATCCCGTCATCAACAAAGATGCCGCCAGCTCGCTCGAGCGGACCATCTGGTTGGTGTTCTAACCATTTGATTTGATGCGTTTTCCTCACGCGAACCGGTACCCATTTCGCTCGAAAACGCTGTAGGCTCGCAGGAGGCTTCCATGGCGATCATCACTCCCTCGACTTTCGATCCGCTGCACCGTTTCGTCTCCGTGCGCCTGCAGCAGGGCGTCCCCATCGTCGATGCTGACTGGAACGAGATGGACGACCTGCGGCGGTTCGAGCTGCGGTCCTATCTGAAATGGTTCGTCGGCGACGGCGTGCCCGAGGGCTCGGACGGGTTCCGTTGCGCCGCCCGGGCCGTCTTCGCGGCCAACGACTTCGACATCCTCGCCGGCGTGCCGGCACCGCCGCCCGGCACGCCCAATCTGGTGCAGGGCCTACGGCATATGGGCCGCTGCCTGGTCGAGGGCGGCGAGGCCCTGATCCACGCCGACGTGAACTTCCGCGCGCAGGACCTGCACGTGGCCGCGCCCGGCTCGGCCGCGCGGGCGGCGGCGCAGGGCGTGCCGCAGATCGACGAGATCCCGGTGCTGGATGGAACGGTGTGCCTCTATCTGGATCTCTGGGACCGGCTGGTGCGGCCCGATGAAATGCCCACGCTCGTCTTTCCCGACATTGGCACGGAAAGCTGCGCCCGGATGCGGGCCGAATGGGCTGTGCGGGCAAGGGTCGGCACCGCCGTGCCGGCCTCGGGCGACGCGGATTTCATCGCCGGCCACTCCTACTACGCGCTGACGCTGCTGGAGCGCGTCGCCGCCGATCCGGTCGTCTATCCCGGCCAGTTGACGGATCTGCGCGAGAAGCGGCTGCTGACGCCGCCGGCGCATCTGATCGAGGATCTGTTCGGCAACTCCCCCGCTGACTACCGGCGCGGGCAGGACCGGCCCGCCTTGCCGTTCCGCACCGTGCTGAACGCGCTGCTGCGGGGGGAACTGCCGGGCACGGACGACCAGGTCATCGCTCCCGATCCGGCCAATGATTTCGCCACGCGGGCGATCGTTGCGACGGACACCGATATCGTGACCGCCTTCCACTCGCTGCGCGTGGGGGGCACGCCCAAGATTTTCGTGACCTCGTGGAAGGATGCCTCGCCCGAGGATGCGGACGCGGCGCCCCTGCAGGTGACCGCGCTCGATGCGCAGACGGCCGCGCTGCTGATGCTGCCGACATTGCCCTTTCCCGCGCCGCTGCTGGCCTATTCGACGCAGAACGACATCCGTTTCCGCCGCGCCGCCGCGCTCGGCGGATTGGCCGGCGCCGCCGAAACGCCGGTCGCCGCGACCGCCGACATCGAAACCCATCCGCTCGTTCTGCTCACCGGGCAGATCGTCACCTTCCTGTGGCACCGCAACGGGCCCGGCACCGACGACAACATCCGCTATCGCCGCCGCCAGTACGACGCAACCTGGACCGAAGCCGCCGCGGTCTGGCTGGAGGCCGACACCGTCGATCTGTCGCCGCTCCAGCCCAGCACGACGCTCGCCGAGCCCTGGGCCTTCCACGCCGCCGCCGATGCCGCGGGGCGCCTCTTCGTCGCCTTCCGCACCGCCACCGACAATATCGCGGTGGCGCGGCTCACCCCCACGAGCGGCGCGGTCGAGACCTGGGCGAACCATACGATCGACAGCGGCACGTCCGATCGCGAACCCTTCGTGCTGGTCGAAGGCGCGGCGCAGGTTCATGTCTTCCTGCGTGCCGACAGCGGGATCTCCATGGCGACCCATGACGTCGCCGCCAATAGCTGGTCGGCGCCCGTGCCCGTTCCCGGCACCTCGGAAGGCGCGGCGGGATCGAACCAGCGCCCGGCGGCGCTGTTCGACGACGATGGCGGCCTGTGGCTGTTCTGGTCGAAACAGGTCGCGATCGGCCCGAAGACCGATGTCTGGTGCGTCTACCGCAACCCGAACACGCTCGCCTGGGGCGCTCCCCGGCAGGTCACCGGCTCGCCCGGGAACAACGATTTCCCTGTCGTCTTCGAGAAGGACGGAGCCTTGCGGCTTTTCTTCCGCTCCAACCGCAGCGGGAATTTCGACTTCTTCTTCAAGACAATCGCCACCCGGATATAGAGCGGTTTGCACGATCGTTGAATCAGGGTCTGCTGCGCAAACCACTATAATTCTTATAGTTTTCCGCAACTTGCGTTCAATTTGAGGATCAAATCAAACGCAAACTGCTATAGAGAGACGCACAATGCCGAACCCTATCATCTCCCCCGTCGTATGGGCCCCGGTCGTTCCGTTCACCGTCTCGGATTCACCCTACGCGGCCTTTGACATTCACATGTCGTCGCTCGACGAAAGCGCCGGCATGGTGATCCTGGCCGTTCCGGCCGGGGCAACGGTCGCCGCCATCCGCAATCCTGCGGACTGGTCGGGCGCCGGAACGCCGATCCTGTCGGGCGGGGCGTGGGTTCCGGCGACCGCTCTGGGCGACTGGAGCCTGACCGTCACCTCGGGCGCCGACGTCACCGATCCGGCGACACTGAGCATTTCCTCCTTCACGTCGGGCGCCGGCGGGCTTTTGCGCCTCGTCGTCACCGGCCTCTCGGGCGACGTCAGCGTCGAACCCGCCGGGGGGGAGCTCGCCATCGACCGCGTGCTGGCCGTGCCCACGATCCTCAACGCCCAGACCAACCCGCCTGCGCCGATCCGCGAACATACGGATGTCACGGTCTCGGCCAGCGTCAGCCACAGCGTGACGGCCAATCCGGCGCCTTCCCAGCCCTTGCCCGCGCTGCCCGCCGTCGTCTCCGCCTGGGCGCCCGATCCGGGCAACCCATTGGCCCTGCCGTCGTTCGCCTCCGCGGGGGCCTCCGGGACATTCTCCGCCCCGGCGGTCTATGAGGCCACGGGGCTGGATTTCGTGCTGACCGCGGCCCTCGATCTCGACGCGACCGGCATCATCGACGCCTCGGATCCGGCGAATACCGCGACGTTGGCCGTCGTCATCGAGCAGGCGCGCTACGGCATGGTGCTCGTGCTCGACCGCTCCGGCTCGATGGGCAGCAGCCTGGGCGGCGGGATGAGCAAATGGAACGCCTCGGTGCGGGCGGCCCATGCCTGGGCCGACCTGTTCCGCGCCTTCCGGCCCGGCGACGACCACCTTGCGGGCATCGTCACCTTCGAGAACGACAGTTGCGGGTGGACGCCGTCCGCCGCCGACGATGTCACCTTCCGCAACCCCGCCTCGGGGGCGGCGGTTCCCGGCGCGACGCCGCTGCAGCCCCTGTCCTCCACCGGCACGGTCACGACCTGGAATCTCGGGACGCCGCAGTCCTGCACGCCGATCGGCGACGGGCTGATCAAGGCCTGGGACGCGCTCGGCGCGCAACTCGTGCCCGATGACCGGGCAACCGTCGTGCTGATGACCGACGGCTATGAAAACGCGGGCTCCGTCACCATCGCGGCATCGGCCGTCGGCCCGGTGACGACCTTCGATCAGAAGCGCAAGGACGACCTGCACAAGACGGCCAACGACATCATCGGCGAGCGGCTCTTCACGCTGGCGCTCGGCACGCAGGTGGACGACGACCGGCTGAACACGCTCGGTTCCGGCTATTACCAGCAGATCACGACCTCGGTGAACGAGGTGACGCCGGCCTTCGCCGCGATGCTGGGCCACACGCTGCATGCCGAGACGCTGATGCCGCAGGCGCCGCTGGCGCCGGACCCGGATGCACCCCCCGACGCCCTCTATTACCGCGTCTCGACGGGCGAGAGACGGCTGGCCTTTCTGGCGCACTGGGAGAACGCGACCGACGCGCTGCGGATCGGCTGGCGGCCTCAGGGGTCGAGCGATCCCTTCACCCTGGTTGCAGCCGGCGGGGCCGTCAGCGAAAGCAAGCGCTCCTCCCATGGACTCACCGGCATCGACCTCGCGCAGCTCGTCGGCGAGGGGTCGCCCGCGACCGAATGGCGGCTCCAGCACGTCAATGCCGCGAACACGCCGCAGCCCATCAACCCCGACAACGCGCTGGCCATGGTCGATCTGGTCACCAAGGTCGATGTCGGCTTCGACAAGCCGCAGTATTTCATCGGCGAGCCCATCGGCCTCACCGTACGCATCGCCTCGGGCGGGGTGCCGGTAACCGGCGCGACCGTGCAGTACGACGCCGCCCGTCCGGGCGAGAGCCTTGGCACCTACCTGACCCGCAACGCGCCGATCTACAAGCGCTCGACGGCCGAGCCGTCCGGCCAGGGCATCGCGGCGCCGTCCGTGCGGGACACCGCGCCGCCGGATACCGCGCCGCCCAGGCAGGACGCCGACCCGCCCAAGGGCAAGGGGCTGATGGTGAAGGCCCTGTTCGCTGCCGACGGTGACCGCGAGAACCTGGGTTTCGTCACCGTCGCGGGCCAGCCCCTGTTCGACGACGGCGCGCACGGCGACGGCGTGGCCGACGACGGCGTCTATGGCGCCGCTTATACCGATACCGCGAAGGAGGGAACCTATACCTTCCGCTTCCGCATCGAGGGCAAGCTCGCGGACGGATCCGCGTTCTCGCGCGTCTTCGTCCGCTCGACCTGGGTCGGCGTGCGGCCCGATCCGAACCATCTCGGCGCGGTCTGGACGCTGATCTCGCCGCAGGGCGCAGAGGTGGCGCAGAGCCTGCTGACCATCACGCCGCAGACCGCGAGCGGCGAGTTCCTCGGTCCCTTCCGGGGGGACGAGATCGACTTGAAGATTTTCGGCGGCACGGCGGTCGGGCCGCTCGTGGACGGGATCGACGGCAGCTATTCCATCAAGATCAACCACCCGCCGGGGCGCGATCCGACCGTCGGCATCTCGATCTACGGGCAGGAAATGGCGCCGGCCAGTCCGGGTTCCGGCGCGGGTGGATGGATCTGCTGTTGCTGGCCGTTCTCCATTAAAAGGTGCCTGGCGTGCCTGCGGCATCTGCTCAGAAGGCTGTTCGGCAGGTGAGAGCGGGGCCGGAATCGTGCAGGGGGTGCGCCTATTCCCCCTGCTGCGGCGGGGTGGGCTTCACCCACCGCGCCATCAGCGCGAGGATCAGCGGGGCCGCCGGAAGGATGATGAAGATGCGCAGAACGTGGAAGGCGGTCACCAGCGCCACGCCCTGCTGAAGGATCTTCGCCGTCAATGCCATCTCCGTCACGCTTCCGGGGGCTGTGGCGAGCACCATGGTCTGCCACTTGATGCCGGTCGTCGCGCTGATGACGAGCGCCATCAGCACGCAAAGGGCAAGCAGGACGCCGGTCGAGACGAATATCGCCCGCGCCAGCCTGCCGCCCCGGATCAGCACGTCCCTGTCCAGCGTGCTGCCGAGCCAGACCCCGAGCAGAATCTGGGCGCCTGCAAGGACGACGGAGGGAGGTGCCGATACCGGCAGCATCATGGCCGACGCGGTCGCACTGGCCGCGAGAGGTCCGAGGAAGAACGGGCTGGTCATGCGGATCGCATGCAGGAAGAAGCCGCCGACCAGCGCAAGAACCAGAAGCAGCAGGGCACCCGGATAGTCTGTCGCGAGGCCGCCCAGGGTCCCCGTGGGATCGGCCACGTCGCCGTTCAGCGCCACCAGCAGCGGCGGAACGATCAGCACCAGCAGCACGATGCGCAGGATCTGGGCGAAGGCCACCAGGCCGGGCCGGGCTCCGTACTTGGCCGCGAGCCCCGCCATCTCGGCGGGGCCTCCGGGAATGCTGGCCAGGCTGGCGGTCATCATATCGATGCGGGCGAGCCGCATGAGGACCACCGCGGTCAGAAGCCCGGCGGCAATGGTGAGCAAGGCCACGCCCACCATCGGCACGATCTGCTGACCCACGGCGTTGACGGTCGCCGGCGTGAAGAACAGGCCGACCGACGCTGCAACAACCAGTTGGCCGATCGGCCGGGTGATCCCCGGCACGCCCGGGTTCCGGCCCAGGAGGCCCGCGAGAGCGGCGAGAACCATCGGCCCGATCATCCAGGGCAGTGGAACGCGCAGCCGCGCCGCAGCGTAGCCGCCGGCGACGGCAACGGCATAGAGAAGAGCGACGTTCAGGAGGCGGCGTGTGTCCAATGGTCTCTTATTCTGCTTCTGCGGGCCGTGCCAGTTTCAGGTTGGTATCGGCTTGCCCGCCACCTGGACTCGCTTCTTGATGCAAACTCTAAAGCAATTCCAGCAAAAGTGGGAACCGGTTTTGCGTCCGGAATTGCGTAAAAACAAAGAGATATAGAGTATTTCCCCGTTTCAGCGAAAAGGAGAAATACTCCAGTCCCTGCATATCAGATCGGCGGCTATTTGCCGAGGGCGGCGCGCACCCTGGGCATGACCTCCTCGGCCATCAGCACCATCGAGCGCTTCGCAAGCCCGCCATCCACCCAGTCCATGCCCGCATAGACGAGTTCGCCGAAGTCGCCGGTCTTCTCGTGCAGCGCCAGAATCTGGTCGACGACCTGGTTCACGGTCCCGTAGATCACGAGCTCGTCCATGATCCTGTCCAGATTCACCTCGCTGTCGGGCTGGTCCTTGTGCTCCTTCATGACGAACAGGCGCTTGCTGCGGTGGAGCTTGGCGAGGATCTGCCGGTAGTAGGCCAGATAGGGGCTGTTCGCGTCGTATCGGCCGTAGCCCGCTGCCGTCTTGTCGTCGTCCGCCACGAAGATCGTCCGCGCCACGCGCCAATCCCGGGGATCGGCGACCTCGCCGACGGAAGCCTTGCCCTCGGCATAGTTCGCCCAATGGCTCGGCAGCCATTTGGAGAGCAGGAAGTTGGCGGAAAGCGGATGGAAATTCCGTTTACCCATCGCGACCACGCCCTGGGAAAACGGCGCCAGGACCGTCCCCACGATCTCGGGATGGGGGGACTGGTAGGGTTTCGCGAGCTGACCGATGCCGAGCTCGGGCGCACTCGTCCGCGCCGTGGAGATCTTGAAGCGATTGTCGGGCAGATCGATGTCGTAGGGAGCGTCGCGCTTCCAGATCTCGAGGATGACGTCGATCGCCTCCACGAAGATCTTGTTGCGATCCTCATCGAGGATGCCGAGGGCCTCCGCGTCCGATGTCAGCGCGCCCGGACTGATGCCGAAGACGAACCGGCCCTCGGCGAGATGATCCAGCATCGCCGCGTGGGAGGCGATCAGGACGGGATGAGACTGGGAGAGATTCGACGTTCCGGTCGCCAGCTTGATCGTCTTCGTATCGCTGACGAGCGTGGCCAGGAACAGCATGCTGCTCGTGATCGTTTCCGATCTGTCGGTCAGATGTTCGCCGATGAAGGCATCGTAGAAGCCCAGCTTGTCCGCAAGTATGACGGTTTCGCGATCCTCCTTCAGAGTCTCGGTCCAATTCCTGTGCATTCCATGGACCGGCATGGTAAAATATCCAAGTCTCATCATTGTCTCCGAAAAAAGATAGTTGCATTCCCACGCCGTCGCCCGCGGAAGTTCTCTTCCCCGTGACCTTATTCTCTGGCGACTTGCTCATCGCTGATGGTTTGATAGTCGCATCGACCTGGATGCGGTTGAATATCCGATGTCAGAAAAACCTTGTTTACTTGATGTCCGAAATCATTCCAGAGCATTTCCGCCTATCTTCGAATCGCGAAAATTCTCCAAGTTTTTGGTTTGACGCGTTTTCTTTACGCGAAGCGGTATCCACTGCGCTCGAAAACACTCTCTGCACCGACATGCGCCCTGTTTGCTTTGCGGGTGCCATTGTCGTGGAATGAAAACTGTATCGAAACTCAGTCCTGTAGCGTCTTTAGAGCATGTCATCGTTTCGCGGAAATGCTGACATGCTCTAACTCTTTTTGAGCGAATTCTTATCGATCAAATGATTCCATTTGACCGGAATGCTCTCTGAATAAGGATCCAATCATCGATAAATATTTTGGCGTCATGGATTGGTTGAAAAATCCATGACGTAGTGATTGTTCCGGATATCGCGCAAATATCAGACGGAAGACCAGGTGCGCTGACCGAGGAAAGGCGATCCGGGCGCGTGCAGGGTTTGGGGTCCGATCGTCCAGAACGACCCCGGATCGTTCTTGCGCTGCTCCTGGAACGCCTTCCAGAGATCGGCGCGGGCCTCCGGCGACGTGAATTCATAGAGAATGCAATGCTTGCCCCAGCCGGCCACGCACATGAGCTTGCGCGTGCGCACGCAACCCGGGCTGGCGCCCAATTCCGCGAGCCGCCGCTGCGCGTACCACCGTCCGGCGTCGAAGTCCTCCTGCGGCGTGCGCATGGAAAAGTTGCCGATCCGTATCGCCGGCGCCGGCACGTCGGGCAAGCCGGGCGGCGGCGCTTCGGGGCCGTCGACGCTCGCCTCCTCGAGCAGCACCGCATGACGCAGGTTGATGCGCTTCGCCAGCATGGCCGCGCCGCCGGGGGTGGGCGCCTCGTTGCCGTCGAGCACGAGGGGATTCAGGAATACATGCGGTGAATCGGCGCCGATCAGCACGAGGTACTCGCTTGCCGATCCGATCCCCTCCTTGGCGGGGTCGACCACCGTTTCGCCGAACACGCCCGTCTCGATCCCCGCGCCCGACCGCGATGCGTAGCGCGCCACCCAGTTGTATCTGGGGTCTGCGGCGAGAGCGGGCAGATATTCCTCCTGCTCCCATTTGATGAAGGCGTCACGATCGGCGTCGGCCACGTCGTACCAGGTTGCCCAGATGCCTCGACTCATTGTTTGCGTATCCTCATCGATGGTGCGGCGCGCCTATCCCGCGCCGATTGCGGCCGCCAGGCGGAGGCCCGGCAGCCGATGGGCCTGTTGCCGTCAGGTCGGCTCGATGTCAGTTGACGGTGATATTGGCTTCCTTGATGATGCGCTCCCACTTGTCCCTCTCGCGACGGACGAGGTCCTCGAGGCCCTCGGGTGTGGAGCCGATCGCCTCGACGCCGCGCTCGTTGAGGAATGCCACGGTCTCCGGCATGCGGATGATCTCGCGCAGCGTGTTGCCGAGCTTGTCGACGATCGGCTTCGGCGTCTTGCCGTTGACGTAGATGCCATGCCAGATGACCAGCTCGACGCCCGGCAGGGTCTCGCTCAGCGCGGGCAGTTCGGGCATCCCCTGCCAGCGTCCCGGCGTGCTGACCGCCACCGGCACGAGCGCCCCGGACCTCACGTGCGGCAGAACGGAGGGCGCGCCGTCGAGCGCGATGTCGATATGTCCCCCGAGCAGGGCGTTCATGGTGTCGCCGCTGCTCTTGAACGGGACATGCGTCATCTTGAGGCCGGCTTCCGAAAGCAGGAGCTCCATCGCCAGATGGTTCGTCGCGCCGACCCCCGACGAGCCGTAGCTGAACTTGTCGGGATTGTCCCTGATCTCCTGCAACACGCTGGCGAGATCCCTGGCGGCGAACTTCTCGGGATTGATGACCAGCAGATTCACCTGCTGGTTCGTCTGCGTCACGGCGGCTAGGTCGTCCACCGTATAGGGCATGTCGTTGCGCAGCAGCGGCGCGATGGCCACGGCGGCGTTGGTGGTGATCACCATCGTGTAGCCGTCCGGAGCGGATTGGGCCGCCATGTTGGTGCCGGCGATGCTCGCCGCGCCCGGCACGTTCTCGACGACGAAGGGCTGCCCCAGCTTCTGGGACAGCTGGTTGGCGAGGTAGCGCGCAATGCCGTCCGACGTGCCCCCGGCGCTGGCCGACACGACGAACTTGACCGGCTGCTTCGGCCAGTCGGCATCCTGCGCGGCGGAGGCGGCAAGGCTCCCCATCCAGAACGTCGTCGCCAGTGCAATTCCTGCTATCAGTTTCTGCATTCTTGTTTCCTCCCTGCAGATTTCAGCACCCAGGGTCGCTGGGATATCGACACGCCTGCCGGATACGAACGCCCGGAGCGTGTGATTGCGGCCCGCCCATTGTCGCGCCACTTTAGGGAGATGCACAGATCGAGGTTATCCGGCGGCGAGGAAATTTATCTTTTCCGTTTGGGCCGAAATTTGCCGGCCGCGGTCTCCCGCACCTGAGCCAGAAAGTCCAATCAGGAAAAGCACCATTTCCCAAAGAGAACTATCTTTGCGGGCGCCATCGGATAGATCGTGGCAGAATTCGTGATCCGGCGGGCATGCCGTCTGCGGGCGGAGTGCCTCCAAGGATAATATCGATCGAAGCGGGAGGAAGGTACCTTGAATCTCTTACTGGCCAGGAGACATCTCGTCGCGGGGCTTTTGTTCGCCCTGATGGGCGGAAGCGTCTCCTTAATGTCTCTCAACTACAGGATGGGAACGCTGCGGGACATGGGCCCCGGGTTCCTGCCGTTCTGGCTGGGGCTGATTCTCGCCGCCCTCGGCCTCGTTGCCGCGGCGCAGTCCCTGTATGCGGCCATGGATGAGACCCGGTTGCGCATAGAACCCAAGCAACTGCTGTTCGTCATCGGCTCCGTACTCTGCTTTGCCGTCCTGCTCCGGCCTCTCGGGCTGATCGTTTCCGTCGTCGTCATGACCCTCGTGGCGAGCTTCGCCAGCACGGAGTTCAATCTGAGGGAGCGGATCGTCACCGCCGTGGCGCTCGCGGCCCTCGCCTATGTCATCTTCGTCTACACGCTCGGCCTGCCGCTCCAGTGGGCGCCGGAAGCGTTGCTGCGGTGGGGGCGCTGACATGGAACTTCTCTCGCATCTGGCGCAGGGCGCCGGCGTGGCGTTCACATTGCAGAACCTCGCCTACGCTTTCATAGGCTGTCTGCTGGGAACGTTGATCGGCATCCTTCCGGGGCTCGGCCCGCTCGCGACGATAGCGATTCTGCTACCCTTCACTTACGGTCTCGATCCGATAGCCGCGCTCATCATGCTCGCGGGCATCTACTACGGCTCCCAGTACGGCGGATCGACGACCGCGATCCTGCTGAACCTGCCGGGCGAGACATCCTCCGTGGTGACGGTGATCGACGGCCACAAGATGGCCCAGAAGGGCCGCGCCGGAACGGCGCTCGCGACCGCCGCGATCGGCTCGTTCTTCGCCGGATGCGTGGGAACGCTGGTGCTCGCGGCCTTCGCCATCCCGCTCACCAAGGTCGCCCTGTCCTTCGGGCCGGCCGAGTATTTCTCGCTCCTCGTGCTCGGCCTCGTCGGCGCGGTCGTCCTGACGCCGAGTTCGCTCGTGCTGTCGCTGGGGATGCTGGTCATCGGCGTCCTTTTCGGCATGGTCGGCACGGACGTGAATTCCGGCGTGACCCGCTTCACGTTCGGCATTCCCGACCTGTGGAACGGCATCGATTTCGTCGTCGTCGCGGTCGGCATCTTCGCGGCGGCGGAGATCGTTTCCAATCTCGTCCAGCCCGAGGGCGCGAGGGCCGTCACCTCGAAGGTGTCGAACCTCTGGCCGACACGTGAGGAGTTCCGGCGCATGACGCCGTCGATCTTCCGGGGCACGGCGCTGGGAAGCGTGGTGGGCATTCTTCCGGGCGCGGGCGCCGCGCTGGCGTCCTTCATGGCCTACACCGTCGAGCGCAAATTCTCGCGCAATGCCAATGAAATCGGCAAAGGCGCGCTGGAAGGCGTCGCGGGCCCGGAGTCGGCGAACAATGCGGCCGCGCAGACGGCCTTCATTCCGACGCTCACGCTGGGCATTCCGGGCACGGGAAGCATGGCGATGCTGCTCGGCGCGATGATGATCCACAACATCCAGCCGGGTCCCCAGGTCATGACCAGCAACCCCGACCTGTTCTGGGGCCTGATCGTATCGATGTGGATCGGCAATCTCATGCTGGTCATCCTCAACCTGCCCCTGATCGGCATCTGGGTGCGGCTGCTGACGGTGCCGTACAGGATGCTCTTTCCCGCCATCCTCATGTTCTGCTGCGTCGGCGTCTATTCGGTCCAGTCCTCGACTTTCGACGTCATCCTCGTCGCCATATTCGGTGTCGCCGGCTATGTCTTCCGCAAGCTCGAGTGCGATCCGCTGCCGCTGATGCTCGGTTTCGTGCTGGGCCCGATGCTGGAGGAGCATTTCCGGCGCGCGATGATCCTGTCGAGGGGCGACATGATGTTCTTCATCGAGCGTCCGGTGTCGGCCGTCATGCTGGGGCTGGCGGCGTTCATGCTGCTGCTCGTCAGTTCCTCCTATATCCGGGAACAGCGCCGCGAGAAGCTGGTCCTCGAGGAATAGGGGGCAGTCCCCCGGCATGTCGCGATACGAAAGAAGCGGCCGCCCATCCGGCGGCCGCTTCTTTTTCAGTATTTAAGGTCAGTACCTTCCGGTCTCGATGCCGCGGATCAGTGCCCGTGCGCGTAGTTCCCGAAATTGCCGCGGAAGAAGACCAGCGGGTCGCCGTCGAGGCGCCGGCACGAAACCACCTCGCCGATGACGATGTCATGATCGCCGCCGGGATGGATGTCCCTCACGACGCATTCGAAGGTCGACAGGGCGTCGCGCAGCAAAGGCAGCCTGCGGTGGCTGACCTCGACGTCCAGCCCGTCGAACCGGTCCGCCATGCTGCCCGCGTTGCCGACGAACCGGGAGGCGAGATCCTTCTGGGCGTTGCTCAACAGGCTGATGGCGAAATGACCCGAGGCCCTGACTGCTCTGCCCGTGGCGCTGCCCCGGCGCGGGCAGATGAGCAGCAGGCACGGGACGAGCGAGACCGAGGTGAGCGAGTTCATCGTCATGCCATACCAGATGCCCTGATCGACGGTCGTCACGACCGCCACGCCGGTGGCGAAGGCTCCCATCGCCATGCGAAATTCCGCCGGGTCGATCCGTCCTTCAGTCGGTGAATGAACAAGCTGGTTCATGGCGATCCTCTTGGCGATCCTCTTGCCTGCAAATGCTGACCGCAAGATAGGTGCCGTCCACTCATGTTGAAAATGTCCTAAATATGAAATACATTATTTCTCTTTGGGAAAGGAGATGTCGTGAACAAGTTCATGGCCCTGATCATATTCACGAAGGTGGCGGAGAGCGGCGGATTCACGGCGGCGGCCCGCAAGCTGGGCATGTCCGTGTCCGCGGTGACCAAGGCGATCGCCAGGCTGGAGGATGATCTCGGAACGCAGCTCTTCCACCGCACCACCCGCCAGCTTTCCACGACCGATTACGGCCAGGAGTTCTATGAGCGCAGCGTCCAGATCCTCGCCGATCTGGAGGACGCCGAAACCCAGCTTCGCAACCGCAATGCGACGGCGCGGGGGCGCGTGCGCGTCGTCGTTCCGATCTCGTTCGGACGCGTGACGCTGGTTCCGGAACTGCCCCGGTTCTTTGCGCGCTATCCGGACATCGAGCTCGATATCTCTTTCAGCGACAGTCCCGTCGACCTGATCGCGGAAGGTTTCGACGTGGCGGTCCGAACCGGGCATGTCAGCGATTCCCGGCTCACCATCCGCCTGCTGACGCGCGGCCCGCAACTGGTGGTGGCCTCTCCCGACTATATCGCGCGACACGGCGTGCCGCGGACGCCGGAAGACCTGCAGGAGCACAATTGTCTCGTCGGCCGCTTCGGGCCGGATTGGGAGTTCCGCGATCTCGACGGCCGCATCAAGACGGTCCGGGTCAAGGGCAATGCCGTCATCAACAGCGGCGACGCCCTGCGCGAGGCCGCGGTCACGGGACTTGGCATCATGCAGGGCACGCTGTGGCTTGTGCGCAAGGATCTCGGCCGGGGCAGGCTGGTGCCGCTCCTCTCCGAATACTGCGTCGACGGCGTGCCGATTTCCGTGCTCTATCTCGGCAAGAAGCATCTGCCGCGGAAGGTGCGGATCTTCATCGACTTCCTCATCTCGCTCGCCAAGAACGAGGAGCTGCCGTCCCTCCCGGCTCCCGCTCTCCAGCCGGCCGAGTAGCGGGCTGGCGTCCGCTCATTCCCTGCCATGGATGAAGGCGGTGACCGCCGCCGTGAAGCCGGCCGGATTCTCGATGACCGAGATGTGGCCGGTATCGGGCAGCTCGACGTAGCGCGAGTTCGGTGTCTGCTGCTGGTGGGCGCGGACGACGGCCGCGGGCGCGCCGCTGTCCTTCTCGCCCGTGAGGTAGAGCGCCCGGACGCTGTTCTCCTGGAGACGGCGCTCGTAGTCCAGGCCCTTCAAGGCCTCGGCGCTGGCGCAATAGCCCTCGGGCGGGGTCGCGAGCACCATCTCCCGGATCGCCCGCAGGGCTTCAGGAGCCCGGGCCGGGAATTCGGGCGTGAACCAGCGGCTGACGGTCGCGTCGGCGATGGCCTCCATCCCGCCGTGGCGAACCCGCTCGACACGCTCGTCCCAGTTCTTCCGGTATTCGGGCGTCGCCGCCGCCCGTGCATTGCAGAATGCGACGCTCTCCAGGCGCTCGCGATGATCCAGCGCCAGCCCCATGCCCACCATGCCCCCCAGAGAGAGGCCGACGAAATGGACCGTGGGAATGCCGAGCGCGTCCAGGAGCGCGACGGCATCGGCCGCGAGGTCCGACAGGGTGAAGGAACCGGATCCGACCGGCGAGCCGCCATGGCCGCGGCTGTCGTAGCGCAGCACGCGATAATCTTCCGCCACTGCCGCGGCGAAGCCGTCCCACAGGCGCAGGTCCAGCGCGACGCCGTGCGCGAGCATGATGCAGGGAGCCTGCTGCGGCCCTTCGAGCCGATAGTTGATGGCGCGGCCGTCGGAGAGAGTTGCCTTCATGACCGCTGCTCCCCGCTATCCGCCCGCCGTTCTTCCCGCCTCCAGGGGATGTCGGCGTCCGCGGGCACCTCCACCTCGTGGGCGTTGATGGTGAGCGCGAGGAGGGAGTAGTAGCCGACGAGGCCGACCAGATCGGTCGTTCCGCGAACGCCGAGAAGGTGCTGCGCGCGGCTGTATTGCGCGTCGGACACCCTGCCGGTGCGCAGGAGCCGGGAGCAGAAATCCGCCACGATCACCTCCGCCTCGCTCGGCCATTCCGGTTCGCCGTCGGTGCCGAGCGCATCGATCGCCGCTTTCGGCAGCCCCTGTTTCTCGGCGATGGGCGCGTGGGCGAACCACTCGTAGTCCGCCTGCCAGTGGCGGGCGACGACCAGGATCGCCAGTTCGCGCAGCCGCTGCGGAACCGCGCACTCGAAGCGCACATAGACCCCGAGCTGCTCCACGCGCGCCGCGAGCTCGGGACTGTGAAGCAGCGCCAGGAACGGCCCGCGCACGCCTCCGCGCGCGCCTCCGGCGATGCGGTCGTGGACAGCCTTCTGCGCGGCATCCATCGCGTTGGTGTCGAGTGGGGGAAGTCGCATGGAAACCTCATCCGTTAAAGCAATTCCAGCAAAGGCGGGAACCGGTTTGCGTCCGGAACTGCGTAAAAACAAAGAGACAGAGCATTTCTCCGTTTCAACGAACAGGAGAAATGCTCTAGCCGGGCTGCCGGTCAGCGCCGAATCTACTTTTCCCATGGATCGAGGCGGGACAACCTCCATTCTGGGAAATTCATCTTTCTCCCGGAATTCATCTTTCTCCTGGAGAGGAAAACGCTGGAGCGGAAACCGCCTCGGCGCAAAGGAGAATTTCCAAAACGGACCATATCGCGGCCCTGCCGCAGGCTGTAGGCTGGCTCTTCTTACGGAGTCCGATCCTCAGAATGTCAGTCAACTCAGCCACACGTTTCGTTGCCGATGCGGGAGGGGTCGGCGCCTGCTGCTGTCCCGCCTGCACGCCGTCCGCCACCGGGCCGGGCCGGCGCCTCGCTTCCCTGCCGGCCGCCGATCCGCCGGCGCCCGCCGGGCCGTCCGCGTCGCGCGCCGCGCTTCCCGTTCCGGAATGGGTGAGCCGCCACAATGCGGGCGGCGAGGAGGGGCGGCTGCTGATATCGGGCGCCTGCATCGTCTCCATGGACCCGGCGGTCGGGGATCTGGCCAGGGGCGACATCCTGATCGAGGGCAGCAGGATAGCTGCCGTCGCTCCCGTCATCGATGCCGATTGCGAGACGGTCGATGCGCGGGGAATGATTGCCTGCCCCGGCTTCATCGACACGCATCGGCATTGCTGGCAGAACGTCTTCCGGCGCTTTGCCCCCAACATCCTGTGGCAGACCTATCGGACCACCTCCGACCGGGCGGCCGCCGTCTACCGGCCGGACGACGTGCTGATCGGCAATCTGCTGACCTGTCTCGGAGCGATCGACAGCGGCGTGACCACGCTGCTCGACTGGTCGCACATCTCCAATTCGCCGGACCACTCGGAGGCCGCGATCGAGGGGCTGCGGCGCTCCGGCATCCGCGCGGTCTACGGCTACGGCCAGTCGCGGTGCAATCATCCGGACAGCCTCTACCCCGAGGATATCAGGCGGCTGCGGCGCGATGTGCTCACGGCGGACGACGCGCTGGTGACGCTTTGTCTGGCTGCGGACATCGACCGCTACCAGCACTGGCCCATTGCCCGCGATCTCGGCCTGCGGATAACTGCGCACGCGGCCCGCCGCCCGGAGCTGATGGCGGAAATCAGCCGCCAGGGCCTGATGGGCGACGACGTGACCTACATCCACTGCACCGATCTCGACGATCTCGCATGGAATCACATCCGGGACAGCGGCGGCACGCTGTCGCTCGCCACCATATCCGTGGCGCAGCTTGGTGTGGCGGGCGGCGTCCCGCCGATCCAGCGCGCGCTGGATCTCGGCCTCAAGCCCAGCCTGAGCATCGACGTGGAGGTGTCGCTTCCCGGCGACATGTTCAGCCAGATGCGGGCCATGCTCGTGCTGCAGCGGTCCGCCGCCAACGAGCGCAGGATGCGTGGCGACGGCGCGGACGTGCCGCTCCTGAGCGTGCGCGACGTGCTCGGCTTCGCCACCGTGGAAGGCGCACGCGCGCTTGGCATGCTGCACAGGATCGGGACGCTTGCGCCCGGCAAGCAGGCGGACCTCGTCCTGATCGAGGCCGATGCGATCAACACCCTGCCGCTCAACAACGCCGTCGGGACGATCGTCTCCGGCGCCGACGGCAGGAACATCGGGGCGGTCATGATCGCCGGCCGGCTGGTCAAATGGGGCAGCCGCCTCGTCGATGTCGACGTCGCGCATGTGCGGCGTCTCGCCGAGGCCGCACGCGACCGGGTCATCGAACAGTCCGGGCTAGACGCGCCCCTGTTCGACGACGGCTACTGAACGGGGAGGGAGGAGGACGATGATGAACGGACATCTGTGCAGCGGTCCGGCCTGCGGATGCCAGGCCAGCGACGGCCGGCAATCCTTTCTGGACGGGGTGTTCTCAGGCATCGTCGACGCCGCCGCGCCGGAGCCGGTGCTGTCGGAAACCGCGCTCGCGGCGGATTTCGCCCGTCGACCGGGGAAGGCGGACGCAGCGCGCAGGATCCTGTTGAAGGGCGGCACGATCATCAGCATGGATCCGGCCGTCGGCGATTTCGCCTGCGGCGACCTTCTCATCGAAGGCAGCAAGATCGCCGCCGTCGCACCCCGCATCGATGCGGACGCCACGGTCATCGACGCCTCGGAGATGATCGTCATTCCGGGCTTCTGCGATCCGCACATCCACGCCTGGCAGGGCAACCTGCCGCGCATCATCCCGAACCATGCGAGCACCGCCGAGGACGAGAAGAAGGGCACTGTCGACCCCGCGACGCGAACCCGGAATTACCGCTGGGTCTTCCACCATACGTTCGGGCCGGCCTACCGCCCCGAAGACACCTATATCGGCACGCTCATGTCGCTGTTGTCGGCCATCAACGGCGGCATAACGACGGTCTGCGACAATGCTCATAATTCGCGCACCGCGACCCATTCGGACGCGTCGATCCAGGCGCTGATGGATTCGGGCGTCCGCGGCATCCACGCCTTCGGGCGGCCGCGCTTCGGTTCCTGGGACGGTCAGTTCCCGCAGGACGCCTACCGGCTGCGCAGCCGGTACTTCTCCTCCGACGACCAGCTGACATCCCTGCGCCTCTTCATGCTCGGACGCGATCCCGAGGAGGAGCTCCGGCAGATCCTCGAAGTCCGCCGCGATCTCGACTGCTGGATCACCTTCGACAGCGGCATCGGGATCCACCCGCTGGTGGAACTCTACGAGAGCGGCGAACTCGACGGCCGGGAAACGATCAATCACGGCACGTTCATATCCCGTGAGAAGATGGCGGCCGTCGTGGCCCACGGCGCCACCGTCAACGTATGTCCGCGCATCGAGACGCAGTTCCGTTTTGGCGACGTGCCCTATCAGGCCTGGATCGAGGCGGGCCTCAAGCCGGCGATCAGCAACGACGATCCGGCGACCTACGCCATAGACACGTTTCACGAGATGCAGACGCTCTACGCGTTCCAGCGCGCGAAGGCCCACAGGGACGCGCTCCGCGGCGACGGGGCGTCGCTGCACTACGCGACCTTGCGCGACATGCTGGAGGCCGCGACGATCCGCGGTGCGCAGAATTGCGCGCTCGACCACAAGGTCGGCTCGCTGACGCCGGGCAAGCAGGCCGACATCGTCATGATCAATACCGACGACATCCACCTCTTCCCCCGCCACAACGCGATCTGCACGGTCGTGGAAGGCGCCAACGTCAATTCCGTCGACACGGTGTTCATCGACGGCCGCATCCGAAAATGGCGCGGAAAGCTGGTCAACGTCGATTTCCGGCGGCTGCGCGCGGCTGCGGAGGCCTCGCGCGATTATCTCTTCGAGAAAACGCAGTGGCCGCTGCCTGCCATCGACCTGACGGACTGAGGGCGAGGAGGGCGCCTTTCGGGCCCCCCTGAGGCCGGGATATGCGGGCTCGGCGTCTCCCGCGCGCCGGAACAATGCCGGCAATGCGTCGTTACTTTCCCGTATCGGTCCGCAATTCGCGAGGAGGAGAAGTCATGCCCGCGAAATCGAAGGCCCAGCAGAAGGCGGCCGGCGCCGCCCTGTCGGCGAAGCGCGACAGCCGCAAGAAACGCCAACTGAGGGGCGCATCGCGAGAGATGTTCGAGTCGATGACGGAAAAGGAACTGCACGAACTCGCTTCCACCGAGCGCAAGGGCAAGCCGGAGCACATCGACAAGTCGTGAGCAGCCGGCCTCAAAGCGTTGCGAGCAGCCGGTTGTCGATGCCCTCTTTCGACGCGGCCCGCATCGCGACCTTGTTCTCGACCGCCTGGATGATCGGGTCGCTGAAGTCGACGCCGTAGAACTCGCGCATGTTCCACAGGCCGCCCGGCGAGAAGACGTTCACTTCCAGAATCTTGTCGCCGACGATATCGAGGCCGACCAGAAACATGCCGTCCGCCACCAGTTTCGGGCGCAAGCGTTCCGCCAGCGCGAGGATTTCGTCCGTGATCCCGACGGGCTCGGCGGTGCCTCTTGCGTGGATGTTCGACCGCAGGTCGCCTTTCGCGGGCACGCGCCTCAGCCCGGCGTAGGTGTCGCCGTGCTTCAACGGTTGCCCGTTGAGCAGGAAGAGCCGGATGTCGCCGGCCTTCGCTTCCGGAAGATAGGGCTGCGCGATGAGGTATCCGTCGACGCTGATCGCCTCGAATATCTGGTTGAGATTGGCCTCGGAGGCGGAGCCGATCTTGAACACGCTCTTGCCGCCCGAGCCCTGCAGAGGCTTCAGGATCGCACCTTTCCGGTGGCCTTCCACGAAGCGGCGGATTTCGTCGATGTTCCGCGATATCAGGGCGGCCGGGCGCACGATATCGGGGAAGGTCTCGAAATAGAGCTTGTTCTGGGCGAGCGCCAGCCCCTCCGGATCGTTCAGGACGACGACGCCGCGCTGCGCCGCGAAACGGCCGAACAGGATGCCGGCATGCACCGCCCAGGGCCTCGCCGTGAGATCGAGGGAGGGATCGTTGCGCAGCAGCAGCGCGTCGATTTCGCCGATGTCGAAGGTGCGGCGCTCGAGGGACTTGTCCTGCAGCGCAGCATGAAAGGTCTCCGGTTTCTTGTATTTCGTGGCCGGCAGAACCGCCGCATGCACCGCAAGTGCGCCGTCGGGACGCAGCGTGAAATCGCCGGGGGCGAGATAGACCACCTCGTGATCCCGGTTGAGCGCCGCCATCGCCAGGAGCGAGGTGGTGAAGTGGGGGCCTTCCCCGTCGATGGCGTTGACGAAAAACGCGATGCGCATCCGGGCCTCCTTGCAGATGTCATGCCGTCATGTCGGCGATTGTGAGACCGCCGCGGGCGGCGGCGAGCCGTCGTCCGGCTTCGGGCGAGGCGAGAAAGGCGGGCTGCACGGCGGGCCGGCGCAGCAGTCCGCGCAGCGCGAGTTCCTGCATCACCGGGAAATGGTCGGCGGCGATCTTGCCCATCCAGAACGGGTCGAGCGCCCCGCCGGCACGCAGATGCGTCAACACTTCCGTCAGTCCCCGCAGATAGATGGCGTCCTTCGACAGGCCGCCGCCGCGATAGATCCGCAACGCCATATTGAACGCGCCGGGTTCGTCGAAGCCATGGACGCCGGTCAGCAGGGAGAACGTTTCCTGGAAAGTCGCGCCGTCCAGCATCGCTGCGCAGCCGATGACCCGGCCGGCGATCAGCCGCAGCCGCTCCCGCGTCATGCCGCCCGCCAGGTATTCGGCGAGCACGGCAAGTCCCTCCTGCACGCCTTCGTAACCGGCGAGCCCGCTGCGGAACAGGCGCAGCCCCTGGACGGAACCGTTGAAGTAGGTCAGGAGGTGCACGCCGACCTCGTGGCAGAGCAGGGCGTGTATGCGGCCGCGGTCCATGACGGTGGTGCTCGCGACCAGCAGCCGGCTGCCGGTGACCATCAGGCCCGCGGGAAGATCGCTGCGGATTTCGACGCCGGCGTTGAACTCCGGCATGTCCGCCCGATAGGCCTCGATCATGAGCCGGGCGGCCTCGGCCACGGTTTCGCAATCGGCCGGTTCCGCCTTGGCCTTCGCCCGGCGCTTCGGGGGCAGGGCCGCCAGGATGGCCTTCGCCTGTGTCAGCAGTGCCGGCTCCACCGGGCCATAGAGCGCCCGGCTGAACTCGGTGAAGCGGCGGGTATGCAGCGCCGACAGCATGGTCAGTTGAAGATCGACCTCCTGCTGCTTCTCCCGGAAGAGCTGGTAGAGCACCGGGTCTTCCAGATGCTCGAAGGCGGCGGCATAAAGCTTGCACTTTTGCGCCTCCACATCGACCGACAGCGGCCGGTAGTAGAAGCGGGGCGGGTCCTTGAAGCCGCTCTCGCGGAATGCGAGCCATGCCTGACCGGCGTTGATCGGCGTCAGCGCCGGGAGGAAATCGAAGGACGTGACGATGTCGTCGATGGAGCGGTCGAGGCGTCTCACCGCATCGATGAACGCCTTGCGGCCGAGCGCCCTGTGCGTCGTTACCGTGAGCGCGCCGGCGCTGGCGGCGAACGCCTCGAACGCCTGCAGGCAGGCGTCGAAAACGTTTGCGACGAGCCGCTCCCGCAACCCCGGGTAGACGACGCCGGATTCCGGCTGCCGATAGATCGGGGCGAACCGCGCCGCGATGCAGGGCGCCCGGATTCCCGCCCGCCGCAGCGCCGTCAGCGGATCCTTCGCCGCATCCGGCCATGTCACGCGCGGCGTGCGGAACCTGACTTCCGCGTCGCGGATCGCCTTGACGAAAACCCGCCGTGCGTCGCGGGTCCGGGGCTCGTGGCTTGCCGAGACGGAGACCTCGTAGTGCGGCAGATAGGGCGAATCGTCGGCGAGGAAGATATCGTGCTCGAGTTCGCCGACATCGAGCACGATGAAGGCGCCGAACCGCTCCTGCATGACCGCGCCGACGGCATCGACGAGGAGAGCCGCTTCCCCGAGATCGCGTGCGACGAGATATGACGCGTGCGCCGAGGCGATATCGCGCGCGGCCGTATCGTCCCTCGCACCCATGATATGCAGGCACAGGAACGGCAACGGCCGGTCGATGTGCAGCCGGCCCCCGTCGGGCAATTCCCGGCGCACGGCCTTGCCGCTCCGAAGGCAATCGACGATTTCCGCAATGAGCGGGTCGTTCGACGGCTCCTTGGCCGATTGCGTGCCCTCCGCCATTCTCATCACGCTTCTCCGAGTGCATGCTCGATGACCGGAACGGCCGAAGCCAGCAGGGAACGCAATTCCCCGAGCACGCGGCGGTCGGGCTCGCCCGTCCATTCGTCCATGAAGATCTTCTTGAATTCGACGGCGATGGCGCAGCCGGTTCGCGGAAAGGTGTCATGAATGAACCGGGTCTGCTCGCCCTTGCCCTGGAAGGAGACGTTCTCGCGCACATCGAGCCGCCGCCCGGCGATTGCGCCGGCCGACAGATGCTCCATCAGCGCGTCGACCACGCCGCGCCAGCGGTCGCGGTCCATCGAGAAGGTGCCGATATTGATATCAGGCGCTTCCGCCAGGGGCGTGGCGGCGGCGTCCGGACCCTGCCTGCGATGGTTGTAGCTGTGGATGTCGAGAACGGCGAAGGCGCCGTGACGCTTCTCCATCTGGCGCAACGTCAGCGCCAGCATGTCGTAATAGTCGTCGTGGAGGCTCAGGGAAGCGGCGATCAGGTCTCCCGGCGGCCGCTCCCGCCACACCGACAGGCCCCAGGATTGCTCGGGCACGAGATAGACCGCCCCATCCCGGGCCCGGTTGAGATCCACCTCGAAACGCGACCGGTGGGCAACGATGCGATTCGGCAAATCCCGGATCAGATGGTCGGTGAACGGATCCTCCTCCCTGAGACGCTGCTCGCCGGACAGCGCGGTGAGCGCCCGCGTTTCGGACCGCATGCCGTGCCCGTTGTGAATGGCGGTCCCCAGCACCGCCGACGCGCCCAGATGGAGCGACCACAGATCGTCATCGGCGGCCGGACAGTGCGGCCAGTCGTCGGTTTCCATCGATATTCCCGTCATCATCGAGCCTGGAATGATCCGTTCTCCTGCTTGAGGCCGATGGCGACCTCCATTCTGCGCAACACCCACAGGATCACGACGCCCAGTCCGGCGGCGAGCAGCGCGAGCCGCCACAAGCCGAACCCGGCCGAAAGGCCGATCGCCCCTGCGAGCCACATGCTGGCGCCGGTCGTGAGGCCTCTCACGTCTCCCTTCGCGTAGACGACGACACCGGCGGCGAGAAAGGCAACACCCGCCGTGACGGCCTCCACCAGCCGGATGGGGTCCATGCGCACCGCCTCGCCCGACGACGTCAATGTGTGCATCATTTCAAGGGTGACGATGCAAAGGATGGCGGCGGACACGCCGATCAGCATGTTGGTGCGCAGTCCCGCGGTATTGTTGCGCACTTCTCGTTCGAGGCCGATCAAGCCGCAAAGAACGGCCGCGCCCACGAGACGCAGGACGATGACTTCGAACGGCATCGACATCGTCATCGTCAATTCATCAAGCAGCCGCTGCGGCACGCCGAACCTCCCTTTACTGCTTTTCGGGAAATGCGCGCGGCGAAGCATTGTTCCGTGGAACCGGCTCCGGCTCCAGCCGGAACAAAGCCGATGGGTGGGCGTTGAAAGAGTGGCAACGACTACAGGAGAGACATCCATGGCGGACTCACCCGACAAGCGGGATCCGGGCCCGGATGAACAGCCGCAGATCGTGCCGGCGGGGAAGACGCGGCCCGGCGGGATCGGGCGGACGGTGTTCTACATCCTGCTCGCGAGCCTGGGATTGGCAGCAATCGCATGGGCGGTACTGGAGATATGGGCCTATAGCGGCGCCCCCGTCCCGTAGACGGCGAGCGACCCCGACGGCCCGGTGCTTTCATGAAAGGGATTGTCATGCCACAGGACAAGAAGAAGCAAACCACCGACGAGCCGACCGATACGGAGAAGATCCTCGACTACGGAGAAGATCCTCGACGAAAGTCTGGAGGACAGCTTCCCGGCAAGTGACCCTCCCTCCGTCACGCGGGCGCCGGCGGACAAGCGGGAAACAAAAGATCCGCCGCGGGACAAGCCGGTTGAGCAGGGCCGATAAGACGGCCCTTTTTTATTTTGTTTTGCGTTGCGGCAGTCCGTCTCCCTCCGGCCATCTCCGCGTGGACAGCGCCGGGGCCATCCACCCGTTTCCTCTTGTCACGTGTTTCCCCTTGCCACCCGTTTCCCCTTGCAGTCGGGCCGTTGTCCGAAGCGGTGGCGCACTCTCAGTTTCGCGATGTGCCGTAGCCCCTGAGATCGATCACGTTCGTCTCCGGAATATCGCTGTCGCGTCTGCCGCTCTTGGCGATGCCGACCAGCGCCCCCTCGCGTGACGGATGGGGGCCGAGCACGGGAGTTCCGATTTCATCGACAGCCCACCAGCCGGGCGTGACGCCCAGGCGCTTGGCCTCTTCTTCATTCAGTTGTCGCGGTTCGAGTTTCATCTGTCTGTCCCTTGCAGTCTGTTTTCTCCGATCGAACGGGGATTGGCGATGCCGAGCGGCACCGCCAATCCGCTTGTTGCGGGCAGGCGCTCAGTAATCCTCGCGGTGGCGCCAGCCCCGGCGCGCGGCTTGGGCGTGGCCTTCGGGATCGCCGAACCAGCCGCCTTGGCCGCGGTCGCGGCTATAACCTTCGTCGTCGCGGCGGCCATAGCGGCGGTCGTCGTCATCCCGCGAGCGGCTGTAGGAGCGGCCGCGGCGGTCGTCGTCGTAGTCGCGGCGCTCGTCCCATCCGCGACGTGCGGCCTCGGCGTGGCCTTCGGGATCGCCGAACCAGCCGCCCTGGCCGCGGTCGCGGCTATAACCCTCGTCGTACCGGCCTCCGTAGCGGCGGTCGTCGTCATCCCGCGAACGGCTGTAGGAGCGGCCCCGGCGGTCGTCGTCATAGTCGCGGCGTTCATCCCATCCGCGACGTGCGGCCTCGGCGTGGCCTTCAGGGTCGCCGAACCAGCCGCCCTGGCCGCGGTCGCGGCTGTAACCCTCGTCGCCACGGCGGCCGTAGCGGCGATCATCCTCGTAGTCGCGCCTTGAGGCGTACCGGCCTTCCCCGCCACGACGGTCGTCGTCATCATAGCGGCCGTAGCGGCGGTCGTCGTCGTCCCTGCGCCGGTAGCGGCGGTCGTCTTCGCTGACAAAGCGTCCTTGCGCGTCACGTTCGCGATTGGTCATGATAGCCTCCTGTTCATGGGGATGGTGGATGAAGTCGTCAAACGACAGATGGTTCAGAACCGGATCGGGCAGGCCGTCCTCTTCCAGTTCCTTCTTTCGTTCCGCTATGTGCTCGCCGATATCGGCAAGGTTCAGGGATTGAATGCGGGCGAACAGCCCGGTTTCGGGCTTTTCTTCCGCTTCGACGAGCTGCCTGATGAACGTGTCGAGCACGCGCAATCTGGCGGCGTCTTCCGCGCTATCGGTCCTGTCGGCCCGCAGATTGACAAGCAGCAGCTTGACCAGATCCCGCTTCACCTCGCCTTCGA
Source organism: Pseudochelatococcus sp. B33 (assembly GCF_053570585.1). Classification (NCBI taxonomy): domain Bacteria; kingdom Pseudomonadati; phylum Pseudomonadota; class Alphaproteobacteria; order Hyphomicrobiales; family Chelatococcaceae; genus Pseudochelatococcus; species Pseudochelatococcus sp. B33. The sequence goes on from NZ_JBSEFH010000024.1 coordinate 32,077, forward strand.
GAAGCTCCGCGCTTTCGATGCCGCGCTTCTTCAGCTCGGGCAGGAGGAACTCTTCCTCCAGGCAGGAGTGTTGAAACCAGCGGGTCCTGAGTTGCTGAACATTGTCTTTCTGTCTCTCGGGCGATTTCTTGTTGATCGTATCGAGAAGGTCGACCAACTCATGATGAATTTTCCGAAGAGCAGAAAGTGTGTCGGTGTCCGATGACCTGTCGGCACTTTTTTTCTGTTCCGAGTCGCTTTCTTCTGTGTCCGTTGTTGGATTTCTACTGTGCTTTTCGGGGTTTTCAGATTCTGGTGTTTGTCTTGGCATATGGTGCCTCCAACTTTGCAAGTGTTGGCAAACCAGTCTCGTTTTCGGGAGCCGCGCGGGTACCCGAACGCACGGACGGTGTCGTCCCTGCACGGATTAAACTTTCGTTGGAAAACTTTGTTCCGAAAAATAAATAATAATGGCTGCGTTCCAGCTGTATTCAATGGTCAAGCTTGCCGATAAAAGAATAAAATTTGTAATAAATATCAGGAAATTCAAAGAACGTCAGGGCAGTATCGCTGATTAATACCATAATTCTATCTGTATTTTATATATCCAATGTCCGGAATGAGTATTTATTGCAAAGGATGAGCTTCTCAAGGCATGGAAGCAATCCGTCGGCATCGGCCTTTCTTGGCGGCGCAGCACCGCGGCGGCGGGAAGGAGGCATTCGGCCCGACGTCAAAAAACAGGCGCCGCCAAGGCGGCGCCTGCAACAAAAAAACAGGCGCCGCCAAGGCGGCGCCTGCAACAACAGGGAGGCGGTCGACTGCCTTTTTAATTGGCCGCGGTATGGAATCCGCCCGGCGCCGTTATATCCCTGAGGCCGGAGCCGGCGGCGATCGGATGTTCCTGTGCCGCGTCGGCAAGCGATACGATACCCGTCAGACGCTTGTCGCGGTTGACCACCGGCAGGCGCCGCACCTGGATGTCGCCCATGTTGCGGGTGACGTCGTCGACGTCCTCGTCCTCGAAACAGTATTTGACGTCGGCGGTCATGACATCGCTCACTTTGGTGTTGCCATCCTTGCCCATAGCGAGGCACCGCACCACGATGTCCCGGTCGGTTATCATGCCGACCAGCCGGTCGTTCTCCCGGACCGGGAGAAAGCCCACGTCGTTTCCGGCCATCTTTTTCGCCACCTCGGTGATCGTCTCGTCAGGTGTGGCGAGAAGGACGTCCCGACTCATGATTTCCGATACTTGCATTTTCGAGTCCCTCCGATGCGAATGTCGGCGTGCCGCGTCGCGGCAGGCTCCATTTGGCCACAGGGGCCCCCTCGCTGCCCGAGTGGTTGCCAGTTCAACCGGACGGGAAGATATTTGTTCCGGCTCGAAGCGAAAAAGGACGGCAGCGACCGGCGCAAACCGTGCAAGCCGCGCAAGCGCGCGATGAGGTGCGGATCGCGTGCGAATCGAGGCATGTTTCCGCGCGGGCCGTCCGATTGCGCGGGCGGCATTCCCGGGCCGGAAACGACGGCTCCGCGACGGGATGAGGCGGTGAGTTTGAAAACGGGGCATGGATGATGAACAACCTGGACCTTGGCGTCGTCGGCAACAGCACGATCGCGGCCCTCATCGATGATCGGGCCAGCATCGTCTGGATGTGCTATCCGCAGCTCGACGGCGATCCGGTGTTCCACTCCCTCATCGGCACGGCTGCGCACGGCGGCGGTGCGTTCGACATCGCGCTCGAGGGGTTCAGCGCGAGCCGGCGGACCTATACCCACAACACCGCCATTCTCGAAACCGTCCTGGAGGCCGAGAACGGGGCGCGCGTGCGCGTCACGGACTTCGTGCCGCGTTTCAAGAGCCGCGGCCGCATCTTCCGTCCGGCGATGGTGGTGCGCAGGATCGAGCCGCTTGCGGGCACGCCCCGCATCACCTTGCGTGTCCGCCCTTCCGGGGACTATGGCCGGGTGCAGGCCGAAGTCACCCGCGGTTCCAACCATATCCGCTATGTCGTCGGCGAGCAGGTGCTGCGCCTGACCACCGATGCCTCGCCCGGCCTAGTCGTCAACGAGGTGCCCTTCATCCTGGAGCGCACGCTCACCTGCCTCCTCGGTCCGGACGAGATCCCGACGGAGGCTCCCGGCATCCTCGGCGCGCGTTTTCATGACGAAACGGCCCGCTACTGGCGCGACTGGGTGCGCTATCTCGCCATTCCCTTCGAGTGGCAGGACGTCGTCATCCGCGCGGCGATCACCCTGCGGCTTTGCGCCTTCGAGGAGACCGGGGGCATCGTTGCCGCGCTCACGACCTCGATCCCGGAATTCTGCGCCTCGGGCCGCACCTGGGACTACCGCTATTGCTGGCTACGCGATTCCTTCTTCACCGTGCGCGCGCTCAACCGGCTGGGCGCGACCCTGACGATGGAGGACTACATCAGCTACGTCACCAATGTCGTGACGCGCAACGGCGAGCGCGAGCTGCAGCCATTGTTCGGGCTCCAGTTCGAAGCCCAGATAGCAGAGGAAGTCGTCGGCTGCCTGCCCGGCTACAGGGGCTTCGGTCCGGTGCGGCGGGGGAACGCCGCCTATACCCAGCGTCAGAACGACGGTTACGGCTCCGTGATCCTGGCCATTGCCCAGTGCTTCTTCGACGAGCGCCTCGAGCGCCGCGGCGACAGGGCACTGTTCGAGCGGCTCGAAGCGCTCGGCCACAAGGCGGTGGCGGTATGGAACACGCCGGATGCCGGATTGTGGGAATTTCGCGCGCTCGCTTACGTGCACACGCATTCCGCCGCGATGTGCTGGGCGGCCTGCGACCGGCTGGCGCGCATCGCACTGAGATTGGACCTTGCGGACCGGGCGGCCTTCTGGCGCGAGCACGCGGACGCCATCCGCGAGGAAATTTTTGCTAGAGCATGGAACAAAGAGCTGTCAAGCTTCGTTTCCCGCTTTGAGGGCCATGACGTCGACGCGAGCCTGCTGCTGCTCGCCGACATCGGGCTTCTGCGCGCGGATGACCCGCGTTTCCGCTCCACTGTCGAAACCATCGGGCAGCGGTTGAAACGCGGATCGCACCTTTTCCGCTATGCGGGGGAGGACGATTTCGGCGTGCCCGAGACGGCGTTCACGATATGCACGCTGTGGTACATCGAGGCGCTGGCCAAGATCGGCAGGGAGGGAGAGGCGCGTGCTCTGTTCAATGATTTGCTCGGGCGACGCAATGGCCTCGGTCTGCTGTCGGAGGGCATTCATACGGAGACGGGAGAACTCTGGGGCAACTTCCCGCAGACCTATTCGATGGTGGGTCTCATCCATGCCGCGCTGTCGCTGTCGCGGAAATGGGAGGAGGCATTCTAGCGCATCAAAACGGGGACCGCTTTTTTGGAAATTTGATGCATGAGCAAATAGTTGGAGCAAAGTTGCGATTTAGATTTAATGCATTTTGCTCCCGCAGGATGGGGCAGGAGGGACAGTGAAACTGATAATTGTATCCAACAGGGTGACGGTGCCGGGTCGCAAGAGCCATGCGGCGGGGGGACTCGCCGTCGCCCTCAACGACGTGCTCGCCAAGCGGCGCGGCATGTGGTTCGGGTGGAGCGGCAAGATCGGACCCGAGCAACAGGAGGCGACCCTGTCCACGCACGGGGAAGTCACCTACGCCCTGTGCGATCTCTCCAAGGAAGACTATGCGGAATATTATAGCGGCTTTGCCAACCGCGCGCTGTGGCCGCTGCTGCATTACCGCCTCGATCTGACGGAATTCGCGCGCAAGGATCTCAACGGATACCGGCGCGTGAACGGCTATTTCGCGGATCTACTGGTGCCGCATATCGAGCCCGACGACGTGATCTGGATTCACGATTATCACCTCATCCCGCTGGCCGAGGCGCTCCGGGGGCGGGGGGTAGCGAACAGGATAGGCTATTTCCAGCACATTCCCTGGCCATCCGTCGATGTTTTCCTGGCGCTGCCCAACCATGCCGAAATCGCACGCGCGCTGACGGCCTGCGACCTCGTGGGTTTCCAGACGCAGCGGGATGCCGCCAATTTCGGCGACTATCTGGTATCCGAAGGGCGCGCCTCCACGAAGGACCAGGCCCACTACGTCATCGGCGACAGAAAGCTGCGGGTCGGCGTGTACCCGGTCGGCATCGACCGGGCCGGCTTTGCGCGGGCCGCCACGCGCGCGGCCAGGAGCCGCTTCGTCCGCGACGTCGAGGAAAGCTTCTCCGGCCGTCCGATGCTGCTCGGTGTCGACAGGCTGGATTACTCGAAGGGGCTGACGCAGCGTCTCGACGCTTTCGAACGGCTGCTGGAGACCCATCCCGGATATCTGGACAAGGTAACCTTCCTGCAGATCACGCCCCGAAGCCGTGCCGACATTCCCGAATATACGGCCATGCAGCGCGCCCTCGCAGAGACCGCCGGGCGCATCAACGGGCTTTACGGAAAAGCCTCGTGGACGCCGATCCGCTACATCAACCGCACGCACACGCGCGCGGAACTCGCCGGCCTCTACCGGCTGGCGAAGGTGGGCGTGGTCACGCCGCTGCGCGACGGCATGAACCTGGTGGCGAAGGAGTTCGTCGCAGCCCAGAACCCGGCGGACCCCGGCGTGCTCGTCCTGTCGCGCTTTGCCGGCTCCGCCACCGTGCTGAAGGGCGCGCTGCTGGTCAATCCCTACGATCTCGACAGCACGGCGAAAGCCATCGATCAGGCGCTCAAGATGCCGCTGGAGGAGCGCATCAACCGCTGGACGACCATGTGGGCGGGTGTCGGGGAAACGGACATATCGCAATGGGGCGCGCGTTTCCTGAGCGATCTGGAGAACCTCGGCGAGGCCGAGCCGGCCGTGCTGCCACCGGACGACGAGACGCCGGGCACCATAACGGCCGCGCCATCGGCCATCGGCGATCTCGGCGTCATATCCGCCAACAACCGGCGCCCCAACCTGAAAACGCCGCGACCTGCGGGACCGCGCAGGGCGGTCCGCGGCCTGTCCGTCGAGCTTTCGAAGTGCAAGTAGACGATAACCGCGAAAGGAAGGGGGAAGTCATTTCGCCACCTTCGTTTGTCGCGCTGGCCGCCGAGGCCCCGGCGCTGATCGCTCTGGCGGAGAATCCGGGAAAATGGGCGTTGTTCCTCGACATCGACGGCACGCTCGTCGACATGGCGCCGACACCCGACGCCGTGGAGGCACCCGCCGGCCTCGCCGACAACCTCACCGCTGTCATGACGGGCCTCGGAGGCGCGATGGCGCTGGTTACCGGTCGCGGCATCGCCTTCGTGGACCGGCTCTTCCTGCCGCACCGCTTCCCGCTTGCCGGCCTGCACGGGGCCGAACTGCGTCTGTCCGACGCGCGCACGATCGCGACCGATCCCACCCCTTCCTTTATGCAGGCCAAGGCCACGCTGCGCGCCGGAACGGCAGGCATGTCCGGCGTGATCGTCGAGGACAAGGGAGTGGCCGTCGCCGTCCACTACCGTCTCGCGCCCCACTACCGGGAAAGAGTCGAGGCCCTGATGCGGGAGGCCGCCGTGCTGGCCGGCCCCCGGTGGAGCCTGCAAGGCGGCAAGATGCTCGTGGAGCTGAAACCCGCGGCAGCCGACAAGGGGGAGGCGCTGAAATCCTTCATGGATGCGGCGCCGTTCGCCTTCAGGCGGCCGCTCGCGGTCGGCGACGACCTGACGGACGAAAGCATGTTCGCGGCCGCCAACGCTCTTGGCGGACAAGCGGTCAGGATCGGCAGCCGCGATGCGCGGACGCTCGCTGCCGGGCGGATACAGTCGCCGGCACATCTGCGCGATCTGTTGGCCCTGATCGCCGGCAGCTGGGAGAATAACCCGCGATGAGCCGGATGCCCGCGGTTTCGAACCGGCTTCGGGCGCAGGATGAGCCTAGAGAATTCGCTCGAAATCAATAAGTTAGAGCATGCTGCCGTTTCCACGAAAAGACAACATGCTCTAGCGTCCGCCTCCGGGGGCCGGCCGGGAGGACAGGGCGCCGCCGGGCAGTATTTTTCCGATTGGAGGGAACCCCTCGCATTGCGGTTGGTTTGGCCTGATATCGATGTCCGATACAGCCGGTCGAAGACCGGAAGTGTCGGCACCGAGTCGGCAAGAGGAGACAGGCCATGGCCAAGTGCGACCAATGCGGCAATGACTACGATAAATCCTTCGAGGTGATATTGGCAGGGAAGATCTATGTCTTCGACAGCTTCGAATGCGCTGTCCACAAGCTCGCCCCTGTCTGCCCGCACTGTGGTTGCAAGATCGTCGGCCATGGTGTGGAACAGGGCGAGGTTATCTATTGCTGCGCCCATTGCGCCCAGCTGGAAGGCGCGACGGAGCTGGTCGACCGGGCGTCGTGAGAGCGGGGCGCAACGGGAAATCCGCCAGAACCTCGGCACAATGATCTGTCAACGTCCGCCGCCGGTGTTGGGGAAAGCCTGCCCAGGCGCCACCGGAAAAGGCCGGCTCAAGCCCGGCGCACCGGCGAGCCCGAAGCGCCAGGGCAGGTCCCGGCCCTGGGATATGCCGATGCGGCTTCCCCTCACGATGCCCGCCGGCGACGTCGACGGCAGGATCAGCGACAGGGTCTTCCCGTCGAACGGAGCCCCGTCGTCCGTCGGATCGATGCCCAGTGCCTGCGCAAGACGGCCCGGCCCGGCACAAAGCGGCATCCGGCCCCGCCTTTCCTGCATGATCTCGAGCCCGATCTGCGGTTCGATCGCCCGGATCAGCACGGCTTCGCCCGGCCGCCCGACCACATTGAGGCAAAGGTGGATGCCGTAGGATCGGTAGACATAGGCATGGCCGGGCGGGCCGAACATGGTCGCGTTCCGCGCCGTCTGGCCGCGGAAGCTGTGCGATGCGGGATCGTCGCGCGCGTAGGCCTCGGTCTCGATGATCGTGCCGCCCGCCCCACGGACGACAAGCCGCCCCCCGATCAGCGCACACGCAAGCTCGACCGCCGTCATCCCAGCGTCAAAAGGCGGAAACATGGACAACCTCCCGTGCCGTGGCGGACAATGCCGGTCTCGTCCGACATCAAATACTCCAAGGAGGAAATACTCCAAGGAGGACCAATCTGGCGAGACACCTCGGTTGCCGTCGCGGCGTCCCTGACGGTGCCTTTGGCCTGTCGGTTGACCTGATCCCTGCATTGCGGAACACTGCCTGACAAGATTCGCTGGAAAATCAAGATCCCGAATTGGCGGCAGCATGCAGCGCGTTACGGTTACTCTCGATGACGATCTGATGCAGGAGCTCGATCGGGTCATCGCCATGAAAGGTTATCAGAACCGGTCCGAGGCCATACGCGATCTGGCCCGCGCCGGTCTTCGGGAGGCCGTTCTGGAGGCTGCCGACGATCAGTCCTGCGTCGCGGCGCTGGTCTACGTCTACGACCATGCGGCACGCGAGTTGTCGAAGCGTCTGGTGCAGATCTTCCACGATCACCACGACTTGTCGCTCGCGACCATGCACATCCATCTGGATCATGACTACTGCATGGAGATAACCGTCATGAAGGGCGACACCCGGGAGGTTCAGCACATCGCCGAGCAGGTGATCTCCGAGCGTGGCGTCCGTCACGGGCGCCTCGTGCTGATTCCCGTGAGCGAGGAGGTCCATCGTCACAGCCACGGCCACCTGTCCGCGCGCCCGCATTCCCACCTCAAGGTCAAGTAAGGGCTGCGCAGGCTCCTATGTAGCCTGTGGCGGACGGCTGCGCGGGCGAGGGGGCAGGACGGCTGCTGCGAGCGCGCGGGAGGCGGGGTGATCGAAGATCATCTCTCGACCGACGCTCACTTCCTCGACGATGGCGCCTTCCTCCATCACGATGAGCCTGTCGCACAGCCGCCGTGCCAGGCGCAGATCGTGGGTCACGAACAGGAAGGCCGTTCCGGATCGGCGCCGCAGCTCTGCAACGAGATCGAGAACCTGCAGCCGGACAACGAGGTCGAGGTTGGACACGGCTTCGTCGAGGACGATCAGTTCGGGGTCCACCGCGAGCGCGCGGGCTATGCAGACCCGCTGCAACTGGCCACCGCTCATCTGCCCCGGAAGCTTGTCCATATCCCGCTCGTCGAGTCCGACCGAGGCGAGCAATCCGGCGGCGCGCCGGCGCTGTGCGGCGCTGCCGAGATCGCTCAAATGCCGCATCGGCTCCGCCAGGATTCTCGCGATCGTGTGGCGCGGATTGACGGCGGCAGTCGAATCCTGGAACACCATCTGGACGGCGCGGCGGAAAGCGCGGTGCCGGTCGCCGCGAAGCCCGGCGATGTCGTTGCCGCGAAACATCGTGCGGCCCGCGTCGGGCTTTTCCAGCCCGAGCAGCAGGCGCGCCAGGGTGCTTTTGCCGGAGCCGCTGCGGCCCAGCAGGCCGACGCATTCGTGGCAGCCGATCGCAAGATCCACCCCGCGCAGCACGCTCCTGGGAGGCGGTCCGCCGATCAGGGCAGCCGAGCGGTAGGTTTTCGTGACGGCTTCGGCCGAGAGAAGGCTCATACGGCTCGCTCCTCGGGATAGAGGGCGAGGTGCGCGGCGACCAGCGCCTGCGTCGCCGGATGGCGCGGACGGTCGAAGACGTCCTCCACACGGCTGCGCTCGACCACGCTTCCGGCTTCCATCACCACCACGCTGTCGGCCGCACGCGCTACCACTCCCATGTCGTGTGTCACGAGCAGGACGCCGAGTCCCCGCGTTGCGACCAGGCGCTCGATCAGATCGAGCACCCGGGCTTGCAGCACGAGGTCGAGAGCGGTCGTCGGCTCGTCGGCGAACAGGAACGGCGCACCGGACAGCAACGCCAGCGCGATCATCATGCGCTGGAGCATGCCCCCGCTCATCTGAAACGGGTAGAGACCCAGAATCCGCACCGGCTCCTCGAGGCCGACCTCGTCCAGAACGGCGTCGATGCGGCCGTCGGCGTCCGGGCCGTGGAGACCGGCGGCTTTCAGCGTTTCCGTCGCGTGGGCGCACATGGTCATGACAGGATTGAAGGCGCTGCGCGGGTTCTGCATGACCGTGGCCACGAGGCGGCCGCGCAGTTCCGCTCCGCTCCTTTCCCGGCCATCGACGGCGACGCGGCCGCCGACCCGGCTGACGCCGGGCGGCAGGCTCTCCTGTATGCCGAGGCAGGTCAGCGACTTGCCCGAGCCGCTGGCGCCGACCAGGGCCGTAACGGTGCCTCTGGCGATGGTCAGGTCGATGCCGTGCACGAGCGCAACCCGCGCGCCGTGGCGCCGGGTCACGAGCCTGAGCCCTTCAACCGAAAGGATGGCAGCCATCAGCAATGCTCCGCCTTGAATGCCGGATCGAGGTGATCGCGCAGGGCATCGGCGAGCCGGTTGAAGGCCATGACGCTGATCAGGATCATGAGGCCGGGCCAGACGATCAGCATGGGCTGCGTCCAGACGAACTGCCGGGCGTCGTTGATCATCACGCCCCATTCGGGCGTCGGCGCCGAGACCCCGAGGCCGAGGAACGACAGGCCCGCCACATGCAGCATCATGTGTCCGATATCGAGCGTCGCGAGCACGGTCAGCGGGGCGAGCACGCCTGGCAGGATATGGTCCACGAAGGTCCGCAGCCGGCTGGCGCCGGCGACGCGGGCGGCGAGGACGAACTCGCACTCCCGCATCGACAGCACGAGGCTGCGCACGATGCGCGCATACCACGCCCAGTGGGAGAGCACGATGGCCGCGATGACGTTGACCATGCCGGTGCCGAGCACGCCGATCATGAACATCGCCAGCACGAAGGTCGGAAAGGTGAGGAAGACGTCGCACAGCCGCATCAGGACCTGGTCGACGCGGCCGCCGACAAAGCCGGACACGCCGCCGACGCCGATGCCGAGCGCCAGAATGAGCGCCAGGATGAGCACGACCGAGCCCAGCGAGACCCTCGCGCCATAGATCAGTCGCGTCGCCATGTCCCGGCCGAGGTGATCGGTGCCGAGCCAGTGCTGCCATGTGGGATCCTGGAGCCTGTTGGCGAGATCGACCGCGTTCGGATCGTAGGGCGATACAATCGGCGCCGCAAGCGCCAGAAGAGCGAGCCCTGCGATGACGCCGAAGGCGGCGCGGACCTGCCATGAGCCGCGCGATCCCCGGGCGCGCTTGCCCGGAGGGGTCAGGGTATCGTCGACCGCCGTCATCCGGCACCCCCCGCGAACGATCTGGTCCGTGGATCGAGCCAGGCGTAGAGAATGTCGATCACCAGATTGCAGAGCACGAAGATGAGCGTCATCAGCAGGACGAAGCATTGCATGACGGGGAAATCGCGGTTGTAGATGGCCGAGACGGCATAGCGGCCGACGCCGGGCCATCCGAATATGTTCTCGACCACCAGGGTCCCCCCGATCAATTCGCCCACGTGCATGCCGGTCGCGGTGACGATCGGGAGCAGCGCGTTGCGCAGCACGTGGCCGCGCATGACGCGTCTCTCCGACAGCCCGCGCAGGCGGGCATAGAGCACGTGTCTCTGCCCGGCGACTTCCAGCATGCTGGCCCTCAACAGGCGCGCGTTGATGGAGAGCGACATCAGCGACACCGCGAGCGCAGGCATCAGGATGTGCTCGACGCCGCCTTTCCCGAGCGGAGGGAGCCAGCCCAGCCAGACCGAAAAGACGATGACGAGCATGAAGCCCAGCCAGAAATTCGGCACCGACACGCCGACAAGGGCAATGGCGCGCACCAGTTGGTCCGGCAGTCTGTCGGGATGCCGCGCCGACCAGATGCCGAGCGGCAGGCTGACGGCGAGGGTGACGAAGAGGGCGAAGGCTGCGAGCTGCAGGGTCGCCGGCAGGAAATAGAGAAACTCGTCCAGCACTGGCCGCCGCGTGACGTAGGAGACGCCGAAATCGAGGCGCAACGCGTCCCACAGCCAGCCGACATATTGTGCGACGAGCGGCCGATCGAGCCCCAGCAGTGCCCGGGCATGGGCGATCGCCTCATCTGTCGGCGGAATCTGCGACAACCGCAGATAGTCGAGCGCCGGGTCGCCGCGGCCGAGACGCAGCATGAGGAACACGAGGATGGACACGCCGAGCAGCATGGGCGGCAGCAGCGCGATCCGGACGGCAATGAAGCGGACCATGGTCTCGCCTCAGTCCGCCGGACGGTAGGTTTCGAACGGAATCTCGTTGACGGTCGGCCCGAAGCCGGCCTCTGCGACCCCGGGGCCGGCCACGAGCGCCGCGGTGGCGTAGGTCAGCGGCAGGTAGACGGCCTCATCGTGCAGCGTCGTGAGAATGTCCCGGTAGAGCTGCCGCCTTGCCGTTTCGTCCACCGTCACCAGCACCTCGCCGATCCTGGCATCGAGATCGGCTTTCATGGGCAGGCCCAACTGGGCCTGATAGTCGGCGTGCGAGGGAACGCGCATGGAGCTGACGAACGAATGGGGGTCATATGGCGCGCCCCACGTCTCGCCGAAGATCATGCCGAACTCGCCCTCGCGCTGACGGGTGTGGAAGGAGTTCGCCTCCTCGCCGATCAGGACGACATCGATGCCGACTTTGAGCAGATCGGCCTGAATGACCTCCGATATCGCCTTCTGCTGCGCGTTGTTGCCGACGAAGCAAAGCTCGATCCTGAGCGGGACGCCGTCCCTGGCACGGATCCTGGCGCCGGGGGCGAGCGTCCAGCCCGCTTCGTCCAGCAGTGCGGCTGCCCTGGCGGGATCGTGGTCATAGGGAACGAGCCCCACGTCCGTGTAGGGGAGGTTGACGGCGAACAGCGTGTCGGCGCGCTTCTGCGTTCCGTAGAGGACGCCGCTGACGATGGCGTCCTTGTCGACCGCATGGTTGATCGCCTTGCGGACCGCGCGTTCGCTGGTCGGCAGCCGCTTCGAGTTCAGCGCCAGCGCTTCCGTTATCAGCGGCTGGGACAGCGCGGCCTTGTCCGGGTGCATCGCCTGCAGGCGCGCGAAGGTGTCGGGCGAAACCTGGCCCAGTCCGTAGATCAGGTCGATGTCTCCGGTCTCGAAAGCTACCGCCCGCGCGTTGGGGTCGGGAATGACCTTGACGACGATGCGATCATAGGCCGGCTTCGGCCCCCAGTAGGCCTCGTTCCTGATGAAGACGTCGTATTCGCCGAGCCTGGTCTCGGCCAGTTTCCAGGGCCCGGTGCCGACGGGGGCCACGATCCCGTCGGCGGAGCCCTGAGGCGGAATCGCAGCCGGCGAGATGAAGCGGAACGGCCGGATGAGGGCCAGTTCCTGAAGGATCGGGTAGTAGGGGTTCTTCAGCGTGAGCCGGAAGGTGCGGGCATCGAGGGCTTCGGTGTTCTGCACCTGATTGGCGAGCTCAAGCCAGTCGTGCCGTCCGCGGTTGGCGAGCACCGTATCGAAATTCGCCTTGACAGCGCCGGCATCGAAGGCCGCGCCGTCCGAAAATGTGACGCCGTCACGGAGCGTGAACGTATAGGTTCGCCCGTCGCCGGACACGGTCCAGGCCACGGCGAGCCACGGCAGGATCGTTCCATCCGCCCCGTATTTGACCAGGGGCTCGTAGAGCATCGCCTGGGCAAAGAGCTGGTTCGGCGAATAGGCATGCGGGTCGAGGGGGCCGACATTGGATGTCCACGAATAGGTCAGCGTCGACCCGGCGTGCGCCCAGCCGGCGGCAAGCACGCCTGCAAAGACCATTCCGGCCAGCGATCCCGGCACCCGCATCATAACCTCCCGCGCCCGGATTCCGACATGCCGGGTGAGGCCGATGTTACGGCGGGTGTGTATGATGTCTAGGTGAAATCGTCTTATCGGGCCGATCAGAACAACTTTTCTGCAAATGGCGCGCGATCACAGCCACCTGGCGCGTTTGAAGCCGGTATAGAGCACGGTGCAAAAAACGGCGATGGTGCCCAGCACGACGAAATAGCCGTAGCTGGTCTTGAGTTCCGGCATGTTCTCGAAGTTCATGCCGTAGATGCCGGCGATCGCCGTCGGCACGGCGAGGATGGCGGCCCAGGAAGCGAGCCGGCGGGTGATCGTTCCCTGCCGCTGCTGCTCGAGCAGGTTGCTCGCCTCGAATACCGAGGTGATGACGTCCCGCAGGCCGCCGACCATCTGGTCGACGCGGTGCATGTGCTGCAACGCATCGCGAAAATAGGGTTTGGCCTCGACATCAATGCAGGGCAGATCGAGATGCACGAGCTTGCCGCAAAGATCGAGCATGGCGCCGAGCACGCGCTGGAACAGGATGACCTCGCGGCGCAGTTTGAAGATGCGCTTGATTTGCTCGGGATCGAGGATGGTGTCGAGCATGCTCCGTTCCATGTCGAGCACGGCATCCTCGATGGTGAGGACGATCGGCAGGTAGCCGTCGACGATGAAATCGAGAATGGCGTGCAGGACATAGTCGGCGCCATGGCGCATCAGGTGCGGTGAGGTCTCCAGCCGGTGGCGCAGTTCCCCGTGGCCGCGGTCGGACCCGTGGCGGACGGTGATGATGTAGCTCTCGCCGACGAAGATGGCGGTGCGGCCGTAGCTGATGCCATCGCCTTCGAGCTTGGCCGTCTGGGCGATGACGAAGATCTGATCGTCGTAGGTGCTGAGCTTCGGCGTCTGATGCGGGTTGAGCGCGTCCTCGACCGAGAGTTCGTGCAGGCCGAAACGCGTCCGCAGGAAGGCGAGCTCGTCCACGCTGGGCTCATGCAGCCCGATCCAGATGAAATCGTTCTTGTCGGCGGGGATGGAGACGGCCTCGAACGGCACATCCTCCACCCGTCGGCCTTCGCGGTAGAGACAGGATGCGACGACGGTCATGGCGGCTCCCGTGCTCAGGCGCTCTTGAGCTGCAACTTGGCGCGCCGCCAGATGGGCGAGACGCAATAGCTCATGGCCGGGATCATGAGCGCGCCCAGGACGATGCCGAAGATGCCCGAACCCGCGGCACCGGCGAGCCAGCCGACCGCCGGTCCGGCCGTCTGCCCGGCCGCTGCGGAGAGATCGTGCACCAGATGCGCGGCGCCTCCGAGACCGAACTGCTCGAAGCCGTGCAGGACAATGCCGCCGCCGACCCAGATCATGGCCGCGGTGCCGATGATCCCGAGCCCTTTCAGGAACCAGGGCATGCCCTGCACGATGCCGCGGCCGAAGGCACGGACCGCCTTGCCGGGCGTCGACGGCGATCTCATGCGCGACAGCATCAGACCGAAATCGTCCGCCTTGACGATCAGCGCCACCGCGCCGTAGACGCCGAGGGTGATGCCGACGCCCACCACCGCGAGGACGATCGCCTGCATGCCGAGCGACGCGTCCGGTATGGCGCCCAGGGTGATGGCCATGATCTCGGCCGAGAGGATGAAATCGGTCTTGATGGCGCTCGCGACCTTCTGGTCCTCGAAGCTCCTGGCGTCGACGGCTATCGTCTCCAGCTCCGCCTCGTGGCTGTGGGCGGCATGCGGCAGGACGAGCTCGAACACCTTCTCGACGCCCTCATAACAGAGATAGAGACCGCCGATCATCAGCAGCGGCGTGATGGCCTGGGGCAGCAGCAGGCTCAGGATGAGCGCCGCCGGCAGCAGGATGAAGAGCTTGTTGCGCAGCGAGCCGAGGGCGATCCGCGCGATGATCGGCACCTCGCGCGCCGGCGAAAAGCCCGTCACGTAGCGCGGCGTCACCGCCGCGTCGTCGATGACGACGCCTGCCGCCTTGGTGCCGGCCTGCGCGGCCTGACTGGCGACGTCGTCGAGGGAAGCGGCGGCGACCTTGGCCAGCGCCGCGATATCGTCAAGAAGTGCTACCAGACCGACACTCATCGAAGCCTCGCCCAGTTCGACAATCGTTGCGACGCAGGGTGCTAACGCATCAGACCAAAAATGGGCACCGTTTTCCGGAAGAATGTGATGCATTCTGCTCTGACGGATGGCTGCGGAAACGCCGCCCGCCGGGGCGCGATCGTCCCGGCGGCAGGGGGCATCGGGATGCTGCGGCTTGGCCAGAGGCCGGCGAGCCGCGCTCACCGGCCCTGTGTCACTCGGCCGGAACAGGGGTGAGGCCGCCCTCGTCCGTGCGGGGATCGGGCGCCTGCTGCCGCGCGGCACGCGCCAGCACGCTCTGCCGGTTCACCGACTTGCGTTCGGCGTCGATGCGGCGGACGAGGAACTCGGCGCGCTCGATGGAGCCCAGCAGCGCCAGGATGGTTCCCCGCTCGCCGGCGCCCGCGTTGGGGCCCAGCGCCAGCGCGCGGGCGCGCAACTCCTCCACCTCGGGGAAGCTGACATGGCCGGCCGGCAGCTGCGGATCGGCGATGCCGTAGTCCGGCAGGATCTCGCGCAGCGCATTGTCGAGCTTGTCGAGCGCGACATCGACGATCGCCTGCGCCTGCGGGCCGAACTTCTCGCGCTTCACGCGACGGGCGACCTGATGCAGCGACTCCGTCAGCGCGGCGGTGAAGTCCGCCTCCTCGATGAGGCTGGCGATGAGGTCGAGCTGCTCATACGGCAGGTCTTCCTTCAGCAGCGAAGCGGTATAGGTGCGGATGTCGCGGCTGAGGACGTCGGTCGCGAGGTAGTGCTCGCCCGGATCGGACGGCGCCTTCTTGTCGCCGCGGGCGATGTCGAGGAACAGCGCGCCGGCCTGGAGATGGCGGGCGGTCTCCTTCTCCACGGCCGGAATGGCCCTGGCGAAATCGTTGGTGAGCTGACGGTCGAGGAACTTCGGCGTCGAGTAATCCTCGATGTCCTCGTCTTCGCCGCGCCCGACCCGCGACAGCACGCGCTCGAATACCCCGACGAAGGGGAACAGCAGCGCGGTGTTGAAGATGTTGAACACCGTCGAGTAGAGGCCCACCGCCACCGGCACCAGCGGGAAGGTCTCCTTGCCGTTGACGAGGACCGGAATGCTCGGATCGCCGCCGAACCACTGCATCGCCCACCGCAGGATTTCGATCGAGATGAAGAACAGCGGTATGGTGATGGAGACGCCGATGAGGTTGAACGAGATATGCGCGTAGGCCGCGCGCTTGGCGTTCTTCGACAGGTTGAGCGAGGCCATCCACGAGGTGATGGTGGTGCCGAGATCCGCGCCGAGCGAGAAGGCGACCGCCGTCTTCCAGTCCAGAACGCCGGCGGCGCCGAGACCCATGACGATGCCGATAGTCGCCGAGGAGGAATGGATCAGCGCCGTGATGGCGGCCGCGATCAGCACGCACTTGATGAGGTTGAAGTAGGAGTCCGCCGTCAGCGTCTGCAGCAGTTCCATGACTTCCGGCATGTTGCGCAGCGGGCGCAGGCCGCCGGTCATCAGGTTGAGGCCGTAGAAGATGAGCGCGAAGCCCATGCAGGCCAGCGCGATGTTGCGGACCTTCTCGCTGTGGGAGAAGCAGTAGACCAGCGCGAAGATGCCGGCGAAGATGAGGCCGAGCGGACCGAGCGGCAGGGCGATGAGGCCGTTGCCGAGCGTCGTGCCGATGTTCGCGCCCATGATGACGCTGATGGCGGGACGCAGCGCGACGACGCCGGCGTTGACGAGGCCGACCACCATCACGGTCATGGCCGTCGACGACTGGATGACGCCGGTGATCAGCGTGCCGGCCATCACGCCCTTGATGGGCGTTCCCGCGGCCTTGGCGAGGAACTCGCGCATCTTGTTGACCGAGAGGGCCTGGATGCCGTTGGCCATGAACTCCAGGCCGAGCATGAAAATGCCGAGCCCGCCGATGACCGGGACAAGTATGTCCTTGAAGATATCAATATCCATGATTGTGCCATCCCCAAGCTATGCCACCGTGGCGTCATTCCGGGAAACGTTTTCCGTCCGAAACTGCAACGAAATGAAAGAGCGGGGCGGGACGGCGCCTGAGCGCGAGGACGCCCCGCTCCGGCAGGCGTCGCGATCAGCTTCGCGGGCGCGGCCCCTTGGCCCAGTATTCCTTGATCCGTTCCACGAGCTGGGCCGGCAGCGGCACGTAGCCGAGCGCGCGTGCTTCCGCGCCGCCGTTGTCCAGGCCCAGGCGGAAGAAGTCGTGCACGCGGCCGATGCGGCTTTCCGAACGCCGGGAGACCGGCACGATGGCGAAGGTCGCGGCGGTGATCGGATAGACTGCCTCGCCCGGACGGTTGGTCAGCGTCGCGTAGAAATCTTTCGTCTGCGACCAGTCGATCGCATCGATGGCGGCCTGAAAGCCTTCCGGTCCCGGCGCGACGAACTGCCCGGAAGCGTTCTCGATGGCGGCGAAGGGCATGCTGGTGCGCGCCACCTGCCCGAACTCGGCATAGGCGATCGCACCCTTGGTCGCCTGCGTGGTGCGGATGAGATCCTGCGTGCCTTCCGCCCCCCTGCCGACCAGCCATGCGATCAGCGTATCCGCGCCCAGACGCTCGCGCCATTCGGGGCTGACGGCGGACAGGTATTCGGTGAAGGCGAAGGTAGAGCCCGAACCATCCTTGCGGTGCACGACGGCAATCGGAAGGTCGGGCAGGTCGAGGCCGGGGTTGGCTCCGGCGATGGCCGGATCGCTCCATCGCGTGACCCGGCCGAGATAGATGTCCGCCAGTGCCTGGCCCGTGAGGCGCAATTCGCCCACCTTGACCCCGTCGAGATTGACCACGACGGCGATGCCGCCCATCACGAACGGAAACTGCTGGTGGCCGCGCCGCGCGAGTTCGTCGGGCGTGACGGGCACATCGCTGGCGGCGAAATCGAGCTCGGGTTGCTCGAGGCGCATCAGGCCGGCGAGCGATCCGACCAGTTCGTAGTCGACCGTCCAGTCAGGCGACACGTAGTCGCCGCCATCCGCGCGCGCCGCGCTGTAGGCGCGCGCCCATCTGGCGACGATCGGCGCGGCGAAGGTCGATCCGGCGCCGCGTATCGGTTCGGCCCTGACGTTCTCGGCGGCCAGCACGGTCACCAGAGAGAGCGCAAGCAGAAAAATTGCCGCCGTGCGCTTCAGCGCTCCGACGGCAACGGCAGGCTCGGTCCATCCAGCCATGGTTCATCTCGCAATATGAGCCGCGCGCTTGGAGGCCGCGCGCCAATCCTCCCGCCCGTTCATCTTCTCAACAATTTGGGGCAGCAGTATCTTTGACTTGATGTAAACTAGAACACCGGACGCTCCGATGAAATCGGAACGTACGCTCCAGGTTTTTGAGTTTGCGCAGCTTTGTCGACGAAAAGTGGTGCCCACTTTTCTGCACGCTGCACTGGGCAACCGGGCCACCTCACGATGATCCGCCCGCTATGAACGAAATAGATCGGCGGGATGACAATAGAATGTCACTCATATAACCGTTCAGATGACGCTTTGGGCGATATGTATTGGATTCGGCTACTGCTCCCATGCGCCATCAGTTGACCAGGGCGCTCGACGCCGGAGTTTTTCCCGTTCGGCGCGGAGCGGTCTCAATGGCCGGTATTGAGCAGTTCAAGGGCGATGGCAGCGGCGGAGGAACGGTTCTCGACCCCGAGCTTGGTATAGATCTGTTCGAGGTGCTTGTTGACCGTGCGCGGGCTCAGGCCCAGAATGTCGGCGATATCCTTGTTGGACTTGCCGCGCGTCAGCCACATGAGCACTTCAGCCTCCCGCGTGGTTACCGAAAGCCTGTCTTTCAGAATGCTTTCGGGAAGGATCTTGCGTTCTTCCACCAGACGCAGAATGAACTGGTGCTGCGGATGGCGGGCCACGAGCGAAAACACGATGGCATGCCCCCGGATGCCGACCGTGAGCTGCGGCAAGGCCGTTTCGGAGCCGGACACCTCCTCGATCCACTGCCGGACGGCCGGGGGGAGAACGCAGTGGTCGGACGCCGCAGCGCCGGGCGCGCTGTCGGTCAGAATATGCCGGGCCTGGGGCGTAAGCCACAGAATGTCCCCGGCTGCGTTCACGGCCAGAAGAAACCGGCCGCTCGCGTCGAGAGCCACCCTGGCGCCATGGGCGGCGCGCGCATTGGCGAGATGAACGCGGATCCGCGCCAGCAGCTCGTCCAGGACTACGGGCTTGGTCACATAGTCGACGCCGCCGGCTTGCAGCCCCTTCAACACATGCTCGGTGGCCGTCAGTCCGGTCATGAAGATGACCGGAACGTCGGACATGAAGGGCACCTGCTTGAGCAGGCGCGTCGTTTCGAAGCCGTCCTTGCCCGGCATGATCGCGTCCATCAACACGATGTCAGGCCTGACTTTCTCGACGAGTTTCAGCGCGCTGTCCCCATCGACGGACACGAGCACGGTCATCCCCGCTTCCTCGAGCGCGGTCGTCAGCATCGACAGGTTGTCGATGGAATCCTCGACGACGAGAGCGGTGTCACGCGGATAGGAGCTTTCAGTCACCGCCATTCGCCTCCAGCACGGACAAAAATCCCTTGATGTCGAATCGACCCGCATGGTTGCTCAGGACGGTGACGAGCGGCTTCAGTTCGGGCCTGTCGCGCTCGATTTCAGCCAGCTTCATTTCGATGCCGCGTATATGGCCGATGTCGCCCAGATGCTTCAGTTCTGCCAGATGATGGTCGGCCATGCGCAGTTGCGGCTGCACTGCCGGCGGGGGAAGCTTCTGCCTGGCCGGTTCCGTGTCGATCCATTCGATGCCCAGAAGCTCCTGCATCCGGTCGAGCAGCTTCTCGATGTCGATCGGCTTGGGAACCACGTGGTCCCACGCCGCGCCGGCGGGCAGCCGTCCCCGCTGCTCCATCATGTTGGCGGAAACCATGATGATCCCGGCTTGCGTATGCCCGTCCGCGCGCAGGCGGTGCGCGAGTTCCGCGCCGTTCATGCGCGGCATCGAGATATCGAGCAGAAAGAGATCCACGTGACATTCGTGGGCCAGCTGCAGACAGTCCGGCCCGTCCTGCGCCGTCAGGAAAACGAAGCCGAGCGGCACCAGCACCTCGCGCATCAGCTCCCTGTGAGACGCATCGTTGTCGCACACGAGCACGGTGCGGCGGGCGCCGCGGTATCCTTCTATCCGGCGCTGGGATCGGCTTTCACGGCGTGGCCTGTTGACGGAGGAAAGCAGCAGGCGGACGGAGAACGTGGTTCCCTCGCCGACGGTGCTGCGCACGGAAATCTCCCCGCCCATGATTTCCGTCAGCAGCTTGGTGATGGTCAGGCCAAGACCGATGCCCGGCGTCTCCTGGATATCGACATCGCGACCGCGCTCGAACGGTGCGAACACCCTGTCGATATCCTGCGGCGGGATACCGACGCCGGTGTCCCTGATTTCCAGATCGGCTACGCCGCTGCGCATGGCGATCTTCAGCTCGATATACCCCGCGTTGGTGAACTTGACGGCATTGGACAGCAGATTGATCAGGATCTGCCGCAATCGCTTCTCGTCGCTGACGACGATCGCCGGCAGGGAAGGGGGCCGCGTGAATATGAATTCGAGCCCCTTGGCCTGTGCCTGCATGCGGAACATTTCCACAATCTGGTCGAGGAATTCCGGCAACGGTATTTCGTCGCGCTCAAGCTGCAGGCGGCCGGATTCGATGCGCGAGATATCCAGCAGACCGTCGATCAGCCCGGAAAGGTGTTCGGCCGAGCGGCGGATGACCCGTATTCCGCCTTGGCGGTGCTGCGGGATGCGATCGTCGTTCTCCATCAGCTGGGCATAGCCGAGAATGGCGTTGAGCGGCGTGCGCAGCTCGTGGCTGATGCCGATGACATAGCGGCTTTTGGCCTGGTTGGCGGCTTCCGCGACGAGGCGGGCCTTGTGCAGCTGGGCGTCGGTGTGTTCGTGGGCCTTGATTTCGCGCAGCAGAAGCCGCGTCTGGCTGGCGGATTCCTCCTCGGCCACCCGTCTGCTCTCGTGCGCCAGCACGAAAAGCCACGACGCAATGCCGATGATGATGAGCAATATGAAGAAAACCACCCAGAGCGTGTGGGCGATGACCTGCCTGTAGTCGGCGGCATTGATGGCGAACTGGAAGTATATGGTGGCGAGCAGCATGCCGACGATGATGGCGCTGAACAGAAAGACGCCGACAAAGAGCCCGACGTCCGTATTCAGCTTTTCCGCGAACCGTTGCGGCAGAACGGACCGGGTGAAGGACGCCAGCTGTTCGTGCAGCCGTCCCTGGGGCCTGCAACCGTCGCCGCAACGCGCGTCGAGCGAACAGCACAGGGAGCAGATGGGACCCTGATAGACGGGGCATGAAGCCATGTCCTGGGTTTCGAAGTGATGTTCACAGATGCAGCACCGGATGATCGTCCGGCCGTTCCAGTCCTGCATCGGCGGGCGTGCCAGATAGAACCGGCCGCGGGTGAGGAAGGCGATAAGGGGGCTTGCCAGGAAGGCCACGCCCAGCGCAACGAAGGATGCGAGCGCCTGCAACACCTCCCCGAAGGTGCCGCTGACGGCGAGAAACGCGCAGGCGACGGCAAGCAGCATCGCGCCCACGCCGACGGGGTTGATGTCATAGAGATGGGCGCGCCTGAACTCGATCGTCCTGGGGCTGAGGCCGAGCGGCTTGTTGATGACGAGATCCGCCACGAGCGCCCCGACCCACGCGACCGCGATCACGGAATAGAGCCCCAGCGTCTGCTCCAGCGCGCGGTAGATGCCAAGCTCCATGAGAAGCAGCGCGATCGCGACGTTGAAGACGAGCCATACGACCCGCCCGGGATGGGAATGCGTCAGGCGCGAAAAGAAGTTAGACCAGGCGATCGACCCGGCATAGGCATTGGTTACATTGATCTTCAACTGGGAGATGATGACGAAGCACCCCATCAGGATGAGCGCCATTTCGGGCGAGGAGAACACATACTGGAAGGCGACGAGGTACATCTCCGTCGGCTGCGCGGCCTTGTCGAAGTCGAGACCGTGGGAAACGGCGAGCACGGCGAGGAACGAGCCCAGAAGCATTTTTACCACGCCCAGCAGGATCCAGCCGGGCCCGCCCGCCAGAAAGGCGACCCACCATGTCACCCGGTTGCTCGGCTGTTGACGCGGCACGAAGCGCAGCAGGTCAACCTGCTCGCCTATTTGCGCGACAAGCGAGAATATGATGCCGGACGCTGCGCCGAAGAGCAGGATATTGAAACCGCCCCCACCGTCCTCGGGAAAGTTCATCCACTGGTGCAGGGCGTCCGTATCGCTCTGGATGATGAAAATGAAGGGCAGGAGCTGCAGCAATACCCAGATGGGCTGGGTCCACGTCTGGAAACGCGTTATCCAGGTGATGCCGTATGCAACCAGAGGTATCACGATGATTGAAGACAAAACATAGCCGAAGGCCAGCGGCAGCCCTGTCACCATCTCGATGGCGAGCGCCATGATGGCTGCTTCGATGGCGAAGAAAATAAAAGTAAAGCTGGCATATATGAGCGACGTTATGGTGGAGCCGATATAGCCGAATCCGGCCCCGCGCGTAAGAAGATCGATGTCAACGCCGTATTTGACGGCGTAATGACTAATCGGCAGGCAGGTGAGGCAAATCAATCCTCCGACGACCAGGATGGCGGCTATGGCGTTGGTGTAGCCGTAATTGAGGGTTATCGCGCCTCCGATAGCCTCCAGCGCCAGAAAGGAAATGGCCGCGAGAGCGGTATGTCCGACACGAAGAGGTGACCACTTGCGCGCCCGTTCCGCGGTGAAGCGAAGGGAGAAATCCTCAAGTGTTTGATTCGCAACCCACTTGTTGTAGTTGCGTCGAACCCGGACGATGCGATGGCCTTCCAACATGGAATCCTGTCAAGCCTCCCGAAGCTCGAGCCATTCTCACAGCAACGATCGTAAGCAAGCAAGAAGCATGCCGTAACGGCGCATCGATACTGCATTGGATACAGGGGGCGGGACATACGTCAATTGACGTATACCTGAACTGGCCGACCTCGACGAAGATCTGGAGCAATGAGGTGATCGAGCCTCGCCATTTGCTACGAGGGGTCAACGATGGCGGACAACAGGAAGACGGGTCTGGAGTCACAGTTCAGGCGGAACCTTTTGATGGGTTTGGCGGCTATTCCGGCGGCGGCGCTTATTCCCCGTTTCGCATACGGCGCCGGCCCGGCAACTGCGGAGGTGAACACGACGGGGCTTGCCGTCACGGATACGGATGTGACGGTGGGCATTCTGCACTCCGTCACCGGCACCATGGCCATTTCCGAAACGGGCTCGGTGCAGGCGGAAAAGCTCGCGATCGAGCAGATCAACGAAGCTGGCGGCGTCCTCGGGCGCCAGATCAAGTTCATTCAGGAAGACGGCGCCTCCGACTGGCCGACTTTCGCGGAGAAGGCGCGCAAGCTGCTTGTGAACGACAAGGTCGCGTCCGTCATGGGATGCTGGACGTCGGCGTCGCGCAAGGCCGTTCTGCCTGTCTTCGAGCAGTATAACGGCATTCTCTACTATCCGACATTCTATGAAGGGTTGGAGCAATCGAAGAACGTCATCTACACGGGACAGGAGGCGACGCAGCAGATTCTCGCCGGCCTCGACTGGGTGGTGAAGGAAAAGGGAGCGAAGAGCTTCTACCTGCTGGGTTCCGACTACATCTGGCCGCGCACCTCCAACAAGATCGCGCGCAAGCATATAGAAAAGCTCGGCCTGACGGTGTCGGGTGAGGAGTATTTCCCGCTTGGCCACACGCAGTTCAATTCCGTGATCAACAAGATCAAGCTTCGCAAGCCGGATGTGATCTACGCGATTATCGTCGGCGGTTCCAACGTGGCCTTCTACAAGCAGCTCAAGGCGGCGGGCATCGATCTGTCGAACCAGACCCTGCTCACCATTTCCGTCACCGAAGACGAAATCGACGGAATCGGCGGCGAGAATATCGCCGGGGCCTATGCCTGCATGAAGTATTTCCAGTCGCTGGACAACCCGAACAACAAGAGTTTTGTCGAAGCCTTCAAGAAGCGGTGGGGCGACAAGACCGTGATCGGCGACGTCACCCAAGCCGCCTATCTTGGCCCGTTCCTCTGGAAGCTCGCCGTGGAAAAGGCCGGCAGTTTCGATATCGACAAGGTGGTCGCCGCCTCTCCGGGCATCGAATTCCCGGAAGCGCCGGAAGGGTATGTCAAGATTCACGACAACCATCACCTGTGGTCGAAGACCCGCGTCGGTCTTGCGCAGACGGACGGTCAGTTCCAGGTCATCTTCGAAACGCCCGATCTGATCGAACCCGATCCGTTCCCCGAAGGCTATCAATAGTCCGCCGGATGAGGGCGCGCGCGCCCTCATGCCACCGGCTGCTGTCTTCGGCCGATCCCGGGCGGGGCGTCTGTGATGTGCAGGTGCCCGCGCTCCGTGGTTCGTCCGCATTGGAGAATCGTGATGTTCGAAGGCTATACCCTCGGCGAACTGGGTTCGATCTTTGTGATGCAGGGCTTCGCGGGCCTCATTCTCTTTTCGGTCTTTCTGCTCATGGCGCTCGGCCTGGCGATCATCTTCGGCCAGATGGGCGTTATCAACATGGCGCATGGCGAATTCATGATTCTCGGCGCCTACGTAACCTATTTCACGTCCCAGTTCTTTCTGAGCAGCGTGCCCGCGTTGTTCGACATCTACTTCTTCATTGCGATGGTGCTGGCGTTCGTGGTGACGGGCGCATTCGGCCTGTTCGTCGAGTGGGCGCTCATCCGGCATCTCTACAAGCGTCCGCTGGATACGCTGCTGGCGACATGGGGCCTCAGCCTCATCCTGCAGCAGGCCTACAGATCGATTTTCGGGCCGCGCGAAGTCGGCGTCGAGCTGCCGCAATGGATGATGGGCTCGGTCGCCGTCACGGACATGATCGAGGTCCAGATCAACGGCCTGCTCGTGATGACCATCACGGTCGCGATCACCGCCGCGGTGGCGGTGCTGCTCTACAGGTCGCGCTGGGGCAAGCAGGTGCGCGCGGTGGTGCAGAACCGTGCGATGGCCGGCGCCGTCGGTATCAATACGGAGATGGTCGATCGCCTGACGTTCGCGCTCGGCTGCGGCATCGCGGGTGTCGCCGGTGCGGCCTTCACGATGATCGGTTCGACGGGTCCCACGGCTGGCCAGCTCTACATCGTCGACACGTTCCTCGTTGTCGTGTTCGGGGGCGCCGCGAGCCTCATGGGAACGATCGCCTCGGCCTTCACCATCTCGCAGGCCCAGTCGACGCTGGAGTTCTTCCTGTCCGGTTCGATGGCCAAGGTCCTGACGCTGCTGGGCGTCGTCGGCATCCTGATGCTGCGTCCGCAGGGCCTGTTCACGCTGAAGGTTCGTCGTTGAGAGGGGAATTGTCATGAAAGCCGGCACGCTTCTCAGTCGTTCGGAATGGGTCGGTCTGCTGATTGTCGCGGCCTTGATCCTGGTGGTCCTGCCCGCATGGCTCGACATCTTTCGTCTCAACCTCGTCGGCAAGTACATCACCTACGCCTTCGTCGCCGTCGGTCTGGTGCTGTGCTGGGGGCTCGGCGGCATTCTCAGCCTCGGCCAGGGCATTTTCTTCGGCCTCGGCGGTTATTGCATGGCGATGTATCTCAAGCTCGAAGCCTCCAGTGTCGAGAATACGACGATCCAGTCCACGCCCGGCATTCCGGATTTCATGGACTGGAACCAGATCACGGCCCTGCCGTGGTTCTGGCAGCCGTTTCATTCGCTGCCGCTGACGCTGCTGCTGGTGGTCGCCGTGCCGGCGGGCTTTGCCTTCATCATCGGCTTCGCCATGTTTACCCGGCGTGTCGGGGGCACCTATTTCGCGATCATCACCCAGGCGATCGCGGCCATCCTGACGATCCTCATCGTCGGCCAGCAAGGCTATACGGGTGGCATCAACGGCATCACGGATCTTCGCACGCTCAACGGTTGGGATATCCGCACCGACAACGCAAAGTTCATCCTCTACTTCGTCAATGCCGGTCTGCTCATCGCCTGCCTGCTGGCCGCGTATTTCGTCAAGCGCTCGAAACTCGGACGTATTCTCGTGGCGATGCGCGACAAGGAGGATCGCGTCCGCTTCTCGGGCTACAACGTGGCGAGCTTCAAGATCTTCGTATTCTGTCTCGCTGCGGCGTTCGCGGCCGTGGGCGGCGCGATGTTCACTCTCCAGGTGGGGTTCATGTCGCCGAGCTTCGTCGGCATCGTGCCCTCCATCGAGATGGTCATCTACGCCGCGGTCGGAGGGCGGCTGTCCATCCTCGGCGCCGTCTACGGAACGCTGCTCGTGAACTGGGCGAAGACGGCGTTCTCCGAAAGCTTCCCGGAGCTGTGGCTGCTGGGGCTCGGCGCGCTGTTCATCGCGGTGGTTCTCGCTTTTCCCAATGGTCTCGCCGGCATCTATCAGCGTCAGGTGCAGCCTCTGCTGAAACGTCTGCTCAGCAAGCGGGTATCGTCCGGACCAACGGAAGCCGCTGCGCGTGGCATACCGGCAGAGTAGGAGGGCATCCAGCATGAATCCCGTGATCCAACCCATCTCCGACGCGATGAACAAGGACTTCCTGCTCTCCGTTGAAGGGCTGACGGTATCCTTCGATGGGTTCAAGGCCGTCAACGACCTTTCATTCTATGTCGACGAGCGCGAGATACGGGTCATCGTCGGTCCCAACGGGGCGGGCAAGACGACGGTGCTCGACCTGATCTGCGGCAAGACGAAAGCCACTTCGGGTTCGATCAGATTCCGCGATCATGAACTGACGCGCATGAGCGAGTCCGCCATCGTCAAGGCCGGCGTGGGGCGCAAGTTCCAGAACCCGTCGATCTACGACGATCTGTCGGTTTTCGAGAATCTCGAAATCTCGTTTCCCAGGGGGCGTTCGGTGTTCGGCGCGCTTGTCTTCAGGCGCGATACGACCGTGCGCGAGCGGGTGGAGGAAGTCGCTGAAATGATCTTCCTCGAAAACCTCCTCGATGAACGGGCGGAGTTCCTGTCCCACGGCCAGAAACAATGGCTCGAAATCGGCATGCTGCTGATTCAGAACCCCGATCTGCTGATGCTGGACGAGCCCGTCGCCGGCATGAGCGTTGCGGAACGCGCCAGAACGGCCGAACTGCTGAACAGGATCATCGCCGATCGGTCGATCATCGTGATCGAGCACGACATGAAGTTCGTCGAGGACATCGCCCACCGCGTCACCGTTCTGCATCAGGGCAAGGTCCTGTCCGAGGGATCCATGGAGCATGTGAAGAACGATCCCAAGGTGATCGAGGTCTATCTCGGACATTGAGGAGTGGGAACATGCTGAACGTATCCGATCTGCGGGTCGCCTATGGCCAGAGCGAAGTGCTGCACGGCATGAGCTTCAACGTGAAGCCCAGCGAGATCGTCGCCATCATGGGCCGCAACGGAATGGGCAAGACCACCTTGATGAAGGCGTTGATGGGCCTCGTGCCGACGAAGAGCGGCAAGGTCACGATCGCCGACACCGATATAACCAACCTCAAGAGCTACGAGCGCGTGGCGGATGGCATGGGCTATGTCCCGCAGGGCCGCATGATCTTCTCGACGATGACGGTGCAGGAAAACATCGAAACCGGTTTGATCATAACCGGCAGCTCGAAGGTTCCCGACGACATCTACGCGCTTTTTCCGGTGCTGCTGGAGATGAAGGGCCGCCGGGGCGGCAATCTTTCCGGCGGCCAGCAGCAGCAACTGGCCATCGCGCGCGCCGTTGCCTCGAGGCCGCGGGTGCTTCTGCTCGATGAACCGACCGAGGGCATCCAGCCTTCCATCATTCGGGAGATCGGCCGCACCCTGAAGCGGATTCGCGACGAGAGGAACCTGTCGATCGTCGTTTCGGAACAGGTGCTGAGCTTCGCCCTCGATATCGCGGACCGCGTTCTGGTCATCGAGAACGGCCAGATCGTGCGCGACGACGAGCGCGCGGATGTCGACGAGAACACGGTGGCGAAATACCTGTCCGTCTAGGCGTGGCAGAAGGCCGATAATGAATGCGAACAGAAGGAGACAGCATCATGCCGGAAACCCTGATTTCTGTAGATTTGTCGCGATCTGCCTACGAAAACGAGAACCTGCACAACCGGTGGCATCCCGATATTCCGATTGCCGTATGGGTTGAGCCGGGCGCCGACTTTCTGGTCGAGACGGTGGACTGGACAGGTGGCGCCATCAAGAACGACGATACGGCGGAGGACATCCGCGATGTCGATCTCACTACCGTGCATTTCCTGTCGGGGCCGATCGGCGTGAAGGGGGCGGAGCCGGGCGATCTGCTCGTCGTCGACATTCTGGACGCGGGAACGCTCAAGGGCCACGAATGGGGCTTCAACGGCTTCTTTTCCAGAAAGAACGGCGGCGGCTTTCTCACGGATCATTTTCCCTATGCGCAGAAGTCCATCTGGCACTATGAGGGCCTGTTCACGCGCTCGCGGCACGTGCCCGGCGTTGGCTTCGCCGGGCTGATCCATCCCGGCCTCATCGGCACGCTGCCCAGCCAGTCGTTGCTCGAAAAGTGGAACGCGCGGGAACAGGCGCTGATCGACACCAATCCGACCAGGGTTCCGCCGCTTGCCAATCCGCCGGCTCCCGCGACGGCGCATCTCGGCAAGATCTCCAAGGGCGACGTGTTCGACAAGGTGGCTGCCGAGGGGGCGCGCACGGTTCCGCCGCGCGAGCATGGCGGCAACTGCGACATCAAGGATCTGTCGCGCGGCTCGCGGATCTATTTCCCGGTCTACGTGGATGGCGCGGGGCTCTCGATGGGCGACATGCACTTCAGCCAGGGCGACGGCGAGATCACCTTCTGCGGCGCGATCGAGATGTTCGGCGCCTGGCTGCATATCAAAGTCGATCTCATCAAGGACGGGATGGCGAAATACGGCATCAAGAACCCGATCTTCCAGCCATCGCCGATAACGCCCAACTACAACGACTATCTGATCTTCGAGGGTATTTCCGTCGACGAGCAGGGGACCCAGCACTATCTCGACGCCAATGTCGCTTATCGGCAGGCTTGTCTGAACGCGATCGAATATCTCAAGAAATTCGGTTATTCCGGCGCGCAGGCTCACTCCATCCTGGGGGTCGCGCCGGTTCAGGGGCATCTGTCGGGCGTGGTCGATATCCCGAACTCCTGCGCGACGCTCTGGATTCCCACCGAGATCTTCGACTTCGATATTCGCCCCTCGGCGGCCGGACCGCAGAAATTCATCGATGGTCTGGTCGATATGCCCATCGCCTACGATTGACGGGGGTCTTCCCCTTGCCGGCCGGTGAGGGGACCTCGTTGCGGCGCGCACCATCGATTCAACAACGATCCGGCGGGATGAAGAAGAATGCCATACTACGAATATGAATGCGGTCGCTGCGGTGTGTTCACGGCATTGCGTCCGATGGCCCGATATGCGGAGCCGCACGATTGTCCTGAATGCGGGGCCGAGGCGCCGCGCGTGCTCTACACCGCCCCCGCAATGGCCACCATGGCCTCCTCGCGGCGGATGGCCTACGCCGTCAATGAGCGGTCTCGACATGAGCCTCGTCTCGCCAGCAGCGGGCACGGGGCCGGCTGCGCCTGCTGCTCGCCGGGCAAATTGGGGAAAGGGCGCGTCGCGACCAGCGCCAACGGCGTCAAAAGCTTCCCGACGGCGCGGCCCTGGATGATTTCCCACTAAGACCGAGCCTCGATCTGGTCCCCCCCTGCAGCGCATCTCGACAAATGCGCTGCAAGTCTTTCTTTGAGCGATTTTTGATCGCGGGCTCGCGCTATGCGCGGGATCCGCTCATTTCGTCATGCCGCGCGCGAAATCGACGAAGGCACGCAGCGTCGCGGGCAACTGCCTGCGGCTGGGATAGTAGAGGTAGAAGCCGGGATAGGAGGGGCACCAGTCCTCCAGCACCCGCACCAGCCGGCCCTGGGCGACCAGCTCCCTGACCTGCGCCTCGAAGGCGAAGGCTATGCCCGCGCCATCGAGCGCCGCCTGCACGGCCAGATCCTGCTCGCCGAGCGTCAACTGCCCGTCGACCTCGACGGCAAGCTCGACGCCGTCGCGCTCGAATTCCCACGCGTAGTAGCGGCCGCTCTCGAAACGGAAGCGGATGCAGGGCAGGCCCTTCAGCTCCTCGGGGGTCGCGGGCTTCGGATGGCGCCGGAAGAAATCGGGAGAGGCGACATAGGCCGAGCGCTGCGGCGGCCCGAGCGGAACCGCGATCATGTCCCGGGCGACGACTTCCCCGAAACGCACGCCGGCGTCGAACCCCTCCGAGACCATGTCCACGAAGGCGTTATTGACGACGATGTCGACATTCACGCCCGGATAGGCGGTGAGGAAGCGTGTCACCGTCGGCAGCAGGATGATCTGGGTCGAAGCGCGCGCGGCATTGATGCGCAGGGTGCCGGTCGGCGTGTCGCGGAAGGTGTTGAGGTCGTCGAGCGCGTCGTCGATATCGCGAAAGGCCGGCGCAATGCGGGCGCGAAGCCGCTCGCCGGCCTCGGTCAGCGCCACGCTGCGCGTCGTCCGGTTGAGCAGCCGGACACCGAGATGCTCCTCCAGCGCGCGAAGGGCATGGCTCAGGGCCGATGACGTGACGCCGATCTCGTCCGCCGCTTTGCGAAAGCTCCGGTGTCGGGCAATGGTGAGGAAAATCGCGAGATCGTTGGGCTCGATGCGTTGCATTGCTGAACTATGCTCAATACTTCATGAAAAATCCAGTCGGTTATCTCAGCAGCGGAACTGCGCTAAACCGTGAGGGCAGCGGCGGGAACGCCGCTATCGAGCAAAGGAGATATCCCATGAAAACCTGGTTCATCACGGGCGTGAGCTCCGGTTTCGGCCGGGCCATCGCCGACGCGGCCTTGGCGGCCGGCGACCGTGTCGTGGGCACGCTGCGCAACGAGGAACAACGGCAGGCCTTTGCGGCGCAGGCCCCGGGCCGGTCCTTCGGCGTCATTCTCGACGTGACCGAGGATGCGAAGATCCAGCCGACGGTCGATCGCATCGAGCGCGAGGTCGGCCCGATCGACGTTCTCGTCAACAATGCCGGCTACGGCCACGAGGGAACACTCGAGGAATCGACGCTCGACGACCTGCGGCGCCAGTTCGACGTCAATGTCTTCGGCGCGGTCGCCGTGACGAAGGCCGTGTTGCCCTTCATGCGCAAGCGCCGCTCGGGCCATATCGTCAACATCACCTCGATGGGCGGCCTCATCACGCTGCCGGGCCTGAGCTTCTATCACGGCTCGAAGTTCGCGCTGGAGGGCTTGTCCGAAGCGCTCGGCAAGGAAGTGAAGGGCTTCGGCATCCACGTCACGGCGGTCGAGCCCGGCTCGTTCCGCACCGACTGGGCCGGACGTTCGATGAACCGCGCGCCGCGCGGGATCGAGGACTATGATGCCCTCATGGATCCCATCCGGGAGAAGCGGCTCGCGATGAGCGGCAGGCAGCTCGGCGATCCGGCGAAGCTCGGAGCGGCCGTGGTCAGGCTCGTGAACAGCGACGATCCGCCGGCGCATTTGCTGCTCGGCTCGGATGCGATCAAGCTGGTCGACCGGAAGCTCGCTGACCTGCGGGCCGAATACGACGCCTGGAAGGAGGTGACGCTTTCGACGGACTTCGTCGACGACAGCGCCGCCGCCAATTCCTGGGCCTGATGCCCACGCGAGGGCGAGGACGCTCGCCTGCGCACGATCAACTCTCTCCGTCACGAAAAAGGAAGCGACAATGACCACCGTCAACGCCAACCTCTCCGGCCAGTTCAAGATCGGAGACATCTCGATCAATCGCCTGGGTTACGGCGCGATGCGGATCACCGGTCCCGGCATCTGGGGGCCGCCTTCCGACCGCAATGCCGCGCTTGCCACGCTGCGCAGGCTCCCCGAGATCGGCGTCAACTTCATCGACACGGCCGACAGCTACGGTCCCGACGTGTCCGAGGAGCTGATCCGCGAGGCGCTTCATCCCTATGAGGGGTTGCTGATCGCCACCAAGGGGGGATTGACGCGCGAAGGGCCGGACCAGTGGACATCGAACGGCCGGCCCGACTATCTCATCGAGCGGGCGAGGGGCAGCCTCGGGAAGCTCGGCGTCGAGCAGATCGACCTCTGGCAGCTCCATCGCATCGACCCGCGCGTGCCGCGCGACGAACAGTTCGGCGCGGTCAAGCAACTGCTGGACGACGGCGTCATCCGCCATGCGGGGCTGAGCGAGGTCTCGGTCGATGACATCGAGGCCGCCCGCCGCGTGTTCCCGGTGGCGACGGTGCAGAACCGCTACAACCTGGCCGACCGCGGCAGCGAAGACGTGCTGGCCTATTGCACGGCCAACGGCATCGGCTTCATCCCCTGGTATCCGCTTGCGGCCGGCGAGCTGACCCGCCCCGGCGGGGTGGTCGACCGTGTCGCGCAGGCTCATGGCGCCACGGCCGGCCAGGTCGCGCTTGCATGGCTGCTGCAGCGCAGCCCCGTCATCCTGCCGATCCCCGGCACGCTCAGGGTCGCTCATCTGGAAGAGAACGTGGCGGCGGCCGGGCTGTCGCTGACGCCCGACGAAATCGCCGCACTCGACGCCGCCGCCTGAACCCCCGCAGCGTCGACGGCACAAACCGGTTTCGGCCCCGCGCCGCGCGGGGCCGACAGGAAGGAGTAACGGACATGGAAAATGCGCCTGTGGACAATGCGCCTGTATGGTTCATCACCGGCTGCTCGACCGGCTTCGGTCAAGCGCTTGCGCGGCAGGTGATCGCGCGGGGCGACCGCGCGGTCGTCACCGCGCGCGACAAGTCCCGGCTCGCCGATCTCGTCGAAGGTCACGAGACGACGGCGCTCGCCCTCGATCTCGACGTGACGCGCCCCGATCAGATCGAAGCGGCCGTGGCCGCGGCCGAGGAACGGTTCGGCCGGATCGATGTTCTCGTCAACAATGCCGGCTATGGCTACCTCGCAACCATCGAGGAAGGCGAGGAAGCGGAGATCCGCCGCCAGTTCGACACCAATGTCTTCGGCCTCTTCGCCGTCACCCGCGCGGTCCTGCCGGTGATGCGGCGGCAGCGCAGCGGTCACGTCATCAGCATCGCCTCGGTCGCGGGCTTTGTCGGCTTCCCCGGCTCCGGCTACTACGCAGCCAGCAAGCATGCGGTCGAGGGCTGGTCGGATTCGCTCGCGGCCGAGGGCAAGCCGATCGGGATCAAGGTCACCTGCATCGAACCCGGGCCGTTCCGCACCGACTGGGCCGGCCGGTCCATGACGCAGACGCCCAACCGCATCGCCGAATATGCCGAGACAGCCGGCGTCCGCTTCGCCCGCGCCACGGAGCAGAGCGGCAAGCAGCCGGGCGATCCGGCGCGCGCGGCTGCGGCGATCATCAGGATCGCCGGCGCGGACGACGCACCGCGGCATCTGGTTCTCGGCGCATTCGGCATCGAGCAGGTCACGAAACGCCTGAACGCGGCTCTCGCCGACATCGAAGCGTGGCGCGAAACCGGTCTCGCCGCGGATTTCCCGGCGGCATGAATGGCGATCGCGGCATGCAACGCCGCGCTGGAGCCGCCCGACCTCATCCTCTATGATGCCGATGCCAGCCCCCGCGTGTGCGGGGATGAACCGAGCTGGTCGAAGAATGGCCGCACCTTCTGCTGCCGTTCCCCGCCTGCGCGGGGATGGACCGACCACGCTGACCAACGCGCTGCTGGCCGAAGTCCGTTCCCCGCAGATGCGGGGATGAAGCGGCAGTCGCAGGCGTCCGACTAGATCTGCCGCGCCCCCATCCCGCGCGAGCGTCCCGTGCCTCGTTTTCCCGACGGGCCCATTTCGATAGCCGCCAACTAGACGTTTATCATAAACCAGTTTGAGGGTAGTTTCAGGGGCAAGCAAGAGCACGCCGAACGCCTGCATGGCGACAGAGACCACATGACGATGACCCATAACGACACGCCGCTTTCGCCCGACGACGTGGAACGCTTCGGCCCCGATCCGCTTGCCACGTTCCGCGCCAATCTGGCGTCGGTCGAGGCGCGGATTGCCCGTGCCTGCGCGCGTGCCGGGCGGGAGCGCGCTTCCGTGCGGCTTCTCCCCATCACGAAGACGGTGCCGGCCCACATCCTGCGATTCGCCTTTGCGGCCGGCATCCGCGCTTTCGGCGAGAACAAGATCCAGGAAGCAGCCGCGAAGCGCGACGCGTTGGGTGATCTCGCCATCGACTGGAGCATCGTCGGGCATCTCCAGACCAACAAGGTCAAGCATCTGACCCGCTTCGCCCACGCGTTCCACGCGCTCGACAGCCTGCGGCTCGCCGACCTGCTCAACGCGCGGCTGGAACGGGAAGACCGCTTCCTCGACGTCTATGTGCAGGTCAACACCTCCGGCGAGGAGAGCAAGTTCGGCCTGCATCCCGACGCGCTCCTGCCGTTCGTCGAGACCCTCGACCGGTTCCCGCGGTTGAAGCCGTGCGGGCTGATGACGCTCGCGCTGTTCAGTTCCGACATGGCGAAGGTGCGGCCCTGCTTCGCGCTGCTGCGCCGTCTGCGCGACGAGGCCGTCAGGCGCAACCCCGCGCTGACCGGGCTGTCCATGGGCATGTCCGGCGACTTCGAGGAAGCGATCGAGGAAGGCGCGGACGTCGTGCGCGTGGGTCAGGCGATTTTCGGCACGCGTCCCACCCCCGACCACCACTACTGGCCGCCGGCAACCGGGGCCGATCGACAGGGAACGCCATGACCTTTCCACGCGGACTATGCGCCTTTCCGATCACACCTGCCGACCACGCCGGCCGCGTCGACACGGCGGGTCTGCGCCGGCTGGTCGCCCGGCTGTCGGCTGCGTCGGTCGATTCCGTCGGCCTGCTCGGCAGCACCGGCATCTATATGTATCTGACGCGCGAGGAACGGCGGCGGGCGCTCGAGGCGGCGCTGGAGGAGACACGCGGCCACACGCCGGTCATCGCCGGAATCGGTGCGCTGAGGACCGACGACGTGATCGGGTTCGCACAAGATGCCCGCGCCATCGGCGCCGCGGCCGGGCTGCTCTCGGCCGTCTCCTACACGCCGCTCACCGATGACGAGGTGTTCGAGCATTTCGCGGCCGTGGCGCGGGAGAGCGGCCTGCCGATCGTCATCTACGACAACCCCGCCACGACCCACTTCCGGTTCACGCCGGCGCTTGTCGGCCGCCTCGCCGGCGTGCCCGGCATTGTCGCGATCAAGAACCCCGCCGGGAGCCCCGAGGAAACCGCAAGCCGTCCGGCCGAATGGCGTGCTTTCCTGCCGGATGGCTTTTCGATCGGCTGCAGCGGCGACTGGACGGCGACCGAGACCATGATTGCCGGCGCCGACACCTGGTACAGCGTGCTCGGCGGCCTGTTTCCGGAGGTCTGCGGCAGGATCGTCAGGGCGACCCGGCAAGGTGACGCCGCCGAGGCGCGCCGGCTCGACGCCGCGCTCGCGCCGGTGTGGGATCTGTTCAGGCGGTTTTCCGGCCTGCGCGTCGTCTATGCGCTCGCCGAGCAGCTCGACATCTGTCGCACGGAGCCGCCACGGCCGATCCTGCCGCTTCCCGATCCGGCGAAGCGAGAGGTCGCCGAAGGGGTTGCCGAAGCCCTGGCACGCCTGCAGGCGGACATCACATAATGACCGGACCCACCACCATGACAAGAACCGCACTCGCCATCCGCCATGTCCATTTCGAGACGCTCGGCACGTTCGAGCAGGCGCTGGAGGAAGCCGGCTACACGCCCGGCTATGCCGATGTCGCTACCGGAGGCCTTGCCGATGTCGATCCGCTCGCGCCCGATCTTCTCGTCGTTCTGGGCGGGCCGATCGGCGTCTATGAGACCGAGGCCTATCCCTTCCTCGACAAGGAACGTGCCCTTATCCGGACCCGGCTCGACGCCGGTTTGCCGATCCTCGGCATCTGCCTCGGCGCGCAACTGATCGCCGCGGCCCTCGGCGCCGGAGTGGGGCCGACCGGCGTCAAGGAGATCGGCTTCGCTCCGGTCGACCTCACCGAGGCCGGGAAGCGCGGCCCCCTGCGCCACCTCGCGGGCGTACCGGTGCTGCACTGGCATGGCGATGCGTTCGATCTGCCCGCGGGCGCCGAGCTGCTCGCGACCACTGCCATAGCCAATCAGGCGTTCTCGATCGGCGCCCATGTGCTCGGCCTGCAATTCCATCCGGAAGCCGACACCGGCCATGACCTCGAGGCCTGGCTGATCGGCCACGCGGCCGAGCTTGCCGGCGCCGGCATCGACCCGAGGCGCATCCGCGCCGATGCGCGCACGTTCGGCCCCGCGCTGCGCGACGCTGGCCGGGCCGCCTTCGCGGAATGGCTGTCGCAGCTCTAGGCGCCGGACGCCGGAGGCGCTTCGTCGGCCGGTGGCGGGGTGGGGGCGCGTGCCAGCACGAAGTCGTGCTCGACCTCCCAGAACGGCGACTTGAAGCCCAGTTCCCCGGCGCGCTGCGGGTCGTCGATCTGCCGGAATTCCGCCAGCAGGCTCTCCTTGACGCCGAAGACCGCATCGGAATTGATGTAGGGGTCGTCCGGATCGAAGATATGCGTGGTCAGGGGCTCGTAGCCGTCGGCCTCGATGATGTAGTGCAGATGGGCCGGGCGGTAGGGATGGCGGCCGAGCGCGCAGAGCAGCTTGCCGACGGTGCCGTCGTCCGGAATCGGGTAGTATTTCGGCTTGACCGCCCGGAACCAGTAGCGCCCGTCCGCCCCGGTGCGGAAGACGCCGCGCAGGTTGAAGTCGGGCTGAATGCCTTTCTGCTGCACGTCGTAGAAGCCTTCGTCGTTGGCCTGCCAGACGTCGATCACCGCCCCGGACACCGGTTGGCCCTCCGTGTCCAGGATGCGGCCGGCGATCACCATGTCCTCTCCCTTGCCGTCGAGGCAGATGTTGGCGCCCATCGGCAGTTCCGGCGCGTCGGCAACGTGGAACGGGCCGAGCACCGTGGACTCCGATGCGCCCGACGGCTTTCTGTTGTTGATGGCATCGACCAGCATCGACACGCCGAGAACGTCCGAAAGCAGGATGAACTCCTGACGCCATTCGTTGCAGAGCTGTCCCGTCCGCGTCAGGAACTGGATGGCCTGAAACCATTCCTCCTGTGTCGGCTCGATCTCCTTGACGGCCTCGTGCAGCTTGCGGGTGATCACCTCCATCACGGTCTTCAGCCGTTCGTCCCTGGCGTTGACATTGCGGCCGGTCACGACCTCCACCGAGTTCTGTTCGACGAAGAAGCCTTTCTCATGGGCTGCGGTCATGTCACTCACCTGTCCGGGCGGTTTTCGGAGCGCGGCCGCCGCAATGGCGGGGCGCATCGGCTATTTGGCGGACGACTCAAGCTGCCGGCCTTGTTCCCTCCCAGGCGCGCTGGAGGAGCTCTCTGACGGACGCCCGGTCGATCGGGCGGGGATTCGCGTAGGGCTTCGACAGGGCGATCTCGGCGGCGCGATCGAGGTCGGCCGCCGAGACGCCGACATCCCGCAGATTCGCCGGCGCGCCGACCGAGCGGGCGAAGTCCCACAGGCCCGAGCCCAGTTTGCCGCCGAACAGGTCGGCTGCCGGCGACAGCAACGTTGCGGCCGCGGCCTCGTTGAAGGCCACGGTATGCGGCAGCATGATCGCATGCGTTTCGGCATGGGGCGTGTCGAAGCTGCCCCCGAGCACATGGCAGAGCTTGTGGTGAAGCGACATGCTCACCGCCCCCAGCACCGTCCCGCACAGCCACGCGCCATAGAGCGCGCCGGTGTGTGCTTCGGGATCGGCGGGGGAGGCCACGACGCGCGGCAGCGCATCCCGCATGGCGCGCAACCCCTCCACCGCCATCAGGCTCGTCACCGGGTTCCTGTCGGGCGCGTAGAGCGCCTCGGCGGCATGCGCCATGGCGTTCAGCCCGCTGGTCACGCTCATGGCGACCGGCAGGCCGAGCGTCAGGTCGGGATCGTAGACGACCACTTCGGGCAGCACTTTCGGATCGCGGATGGTCGTCTTCTCCCCGCGCTCGGTCTGGCCGAGGATGTCGGTCACCTCCGAACCGGCATAGGTGGTGGGGACGACGATCTGGGGCAGGTCGGTGCGCAGCGCGATCGCCTTGCCGAGGCCGGTGGTGGAGCCGCCGCCGAGGGCGATGAGGCAGTCGGCGCCGGCGGCCCCGACCGCCGCCAGCGCGGCCTCGGTGACATCGACCGGGGTGTGCATGGCCGCGCCGGCGAACGTGCCGGCGGCCCGGCCGCCGAGACGCGCGGAGAGCGCTTCGGCGCCCGCGGCCTGCTGCGGTGTCGACAGCACCATGGCGCGATGCAGCGACAGCCGTTCCATCGCCCGGTCGATGCCGTCGATCGAGCCGCGGCCGAAAATGACGGTGGCCGGCCGCGCAACGTAGGTGAACGGCTCGATCATCCCATCCTCCCGCCTGTCCGGACGGACCCGGCCGCGCCGGCAGGCGGCGGCTCGGCCCCGCGCCACCGCCTGGACGAACCGCCGCCTTCGAGACGCAGTTGCTGGCGGATGTCGGACACGGCCTTGGCCAGGACCGCGAGGCATTGGCTGCGCACGTCGGCGTTGAAGCGAGCGACCGGCATGGCGATATTGATGGCGGCGAGCGGAATGCCCGACGCACTGAGAATCGGCCGCGCCACGCCCGCGATCCCGATGGTGAATTCCTCGACCACCTGGGCGTAGCCGTCGCGCCGGGCGGCGGCCAGTTCCCGTTCCAGTTCCTCCACGGTCACGATCGTGTTGGGCGTGATCGGCTGCAGCACGGTGCGTTGCAGATACTCGCGCAGCATCTCTTCGGGCAGGTGGGCAAGCAGCGCCTTGCCGCCGGATGTGGCGTAGAGGGGTGCCGAATCGCCGAGCTGCATGTGATAGAGCAGACGCCGGGGGCTGGTGACGCAGGCCACCACCTCGGACCTGTCGCCCTTGATGAAGTTCAGCGCGCAGGATTCGTGCGTCTCGGCCGTGATCCACGACAGGATCGGCTGCGCCACCGAGATCAGGTCGTTGCCGTCATGAATGCGCGTGGCGAGGCTGGCAATGGCAGGACCGAGCCCGTATCCCTTGCTCTCCGCCGAGTAGGTGAGATAGCCGCGGCGCACCAGCGTCTTCAGAAGCTGGGTCAGGCTGCTCTTGGGGATGGCGAGTTCGCGGGCGATCTCGGTATGCGTCTTCTCCGCATCCCAGCGGCCGAGATACTCGAACAGGTCGAGCACGCGCGTCGCCGATTTGACCGCACCGGCCTCGGCCGCAATGACGCGGTCGGTGTCTTGCGCGATCGTCTCGTCCTTCATCATGCGGTTCCTCGCTTTCCCGGCCTCGCGGCGCGGCCTGCAGGGATATCGCGTCCCTGCAGCGATGCCGTCGGCCATCTCTCCGGGACCCTGGCCGTATGCCCCGGCGACATAGTGCCGACTAGCTTTACATGAGGAACTAATTCACGTAAATAAACAATTACTCGGCGGACCCGCCGGGCGATCAGCAGGGATCATTGGGACAAGATGCAGGATATCAGAAGCGAGCGCGACGCCATTCGCGACCTGATCGAGAACTGGGTCGTATGGCGTGACGCCGGCGATTGGGAACGCTTCCGCACCGTCTGGCACGACGACGGACGCATGATGGCCACCTGGTTTCAGGGCACCGCGGACGAGTTTATCGCGGTCAGCCGCAAGGGGTTCGAGAACGGCGTCCGCATCCTCCATTTTCTCGGTGGCACGTCCATCGACCTTGCCGGGTCGCGGGCCATCGCGCAGACCAAGATGACGATCAGCCAGCGCGCGCCGGTGGAGGATGTCGAGTGCGACGTGGTGTGCACCGGCCGGTTCTACGACTTTCTCGAGAAGCGCGGGGACCGCTGGGGCGTGGTCCTGCGCCAGCCGATCTACGAGAAGGACCGGCTGGATCCTGTCGACCCGGCCCGGGTGCCAAAGCTGGACGCGGCGCTGCTGAGCAGCTTTCCGGAGGGGTACCGTCATCTTGCTTACTTGCAGACGGGAATCGGCTACAAGGTGAAGCCTGACATGCCGGGGCTGACCGGCCCGGAGGTCGAAAGCCTTTATCGCAGCGGCAGGGCCTGGCTGGCGGGGGGCGCGGTCAACTGACCGGGCGGCCGGGACTTGCCGGCGCGGCTTGGGGCTGGAGCGTCCAATGTCCGGAAACGGGAGCCTGCCATGACGGGCGATATCGAGGTGATGGCGCTGGCCATGCTGGCGGCCTTCATCGTGGGTCTGTCGAAGGGCGGCCTCGCCAATGTCGGATCGGCGGCCGTGCCGATCATGGCGCTCGTCATGCCGCCGCTCGCGGCGGCGGCGATGCTGTTGCCTATCTATATCCTCTCGGACGTGGTCGGCGTCTGGCTCTACAGGCGCAGTTATTCCCGGCGCAATCTGGCCATCCTGATCCCGGCCGGGCTGGCCGGGGTCATCGTCGGCTGGGCCGTCGCGTCGCGCATGTCGGATGCCGTCGCCGGGCTGCTCGTCGGCGTCATCGGCATCGCCTTCTGCCTGCACTTCTGGCTGCGGCGCAGTTCTGCCCAGGCCAGCAGGGCGGACGTGCCGCGGGGGCTTTTCTGGGGCACGCTGACGGGCTTCACCAGCTTCATAACCCATTCCGGGGGCGCCACCTTCCAGATCTATACCATGCCGCAGCGGATGGAGAAGCTGGTGTTCGCCGGCACCTCGACCATTCTCTTCGCCACCATCAACGCCGCCAAGCTCATCCCCTACTGGCAACTGCAGCAGATGGACCTTCGGCCCTCGACGCTGGCGCTGCTGGTGCCGACGGCGATTGCCGGCACCTTCTCCGGCGCCTGGATCACGAAGACGATGCCGACAGAGGCCTTCTTCCGCTTCATCCAGGCTGCCCTGTTCCTGATTTCGGTGAAGCTCGTCTTCGACGCGGTCCGGACCCTGGCTTGACGGGCAGTCCGGCGTCCGGCCGGGCAGTCTCCCGCCCGGATCAGCAACTGGCAATCAGCGCTTGGCCCTGCGTTCCAGCAGCCGTGCCGCGGCGCGCAAGGCGATGGGATAGCCGACCGGGCCAAGACCCTCGACCATGCCGGTGGCGGCGAGCGAGACGTAGGATTTGTGGCGGAAGCCCTCGCGGCGGGATCTGTTCGACAGGTGCAGTTCGATGATCGGCCCGTCGAAGGCGAGCAGGGCGTCCATGATGGCGATCGAGGTGTGGGTGTAGGCGCCGGCATTGATGACGATGGCGGCCGCATCGGCGCGCGCCTCGTGGATCCAGGAGACCAGTTCGCCCTCGACGTTGGACTGGCGGAAGTCGACCTCGATGCCGAGCGTCGCGGCCTCCGCCCTGGTCGCCGCCTCCAGGTCGGCGAGCGTATCGTGGCCGTAGATCTCGGGCTGGCGCGTACCCAGCAGGTTGAGATTCGGGCCGTTCAGGAACAGTACTTTCGCCACCTCGCTCACCGTCTCCTCCTCTCGGGAATGTCGTCTCTTGGGAATGTCGTGCGTCGATGCGCCGGCATCAGAGTCGGCCTGCCTCGGCGAGCAGCCGGCGCGTTGCCCGGCCGCATAGCTCCGCCCGTTCGGCCACCGGCCGGTCGTCGTGGCGTGCGCAGGGCGCCTCGACTGCGATGGGGATGTCCGGCGGGAAGGCATCGAGGAACGCCTTGAGCGGCAATTCGCCTTCGCCGGGATAGAACCTGCCGCCGCGCCCCTCCGCCCGCAGGTTGCCGGGTTCGGGAGGTTGCGCCGCCGCGTCGCAAAGATGCAGGTAGGCGAAGAGGCCGGGATCCATCGCCGCCACCTCGGCCGGCGTGCCGCCGGAGCGGAAGAGGTGCAGCGCGTCGATGAGCAGCGTCGC
Organism: Pseudochelatococcus sp. B33; assembly: GCF_053570585.1. Classification (NCBI taxonomy): domain Bacteria; kingdom Pseudomonadati; phylum Pseudomonadota; class Alphaproteobacteria; order Hyphomicrobiales; family Chelatococcaceae; genus Pseudochelatococcus; species Pseudochelatococcus sp. B33. Next base: position 73,685 of record NZ_JBSEFH010000024.1, read on the forward strand.
GTTCGCGCCGCCGGCCTGGCGCAGCGCTGCCGCCCTGGCGAGCGTGTTCACCTCGACATAGGACATAGGCTCCAGCGCGACGCCGAGGCCGAACCCGGCCGCCTCCGCGCACAATTGAGCGAAATTGTCGCGCAGCCGCGCCGGTTCGGGATCGTTTCCGACCACCAGCAAATGCCGCGCGCCCAGCCTGGCGCCGACCTCCAGCGCCGGCCGCAGCGCCGCCACATCGGTGTGCGGCATCAGCCACACCGCCTCGACGTCGAAAATGCGGATCCCGGTGGCGGCCAGCGCGCCCGCGATCTCGCGGATGGCCTCCGGCCGGCCGACCACGGGGACGATCCTGTCGGTCGGCAGCGGCGGCACGATGCGCAGCCCGACCGCGTCGAAACCTGCCGCGGCGGCCGCCTCGATCAGTTCGGGCGGGGTGGCGTCGAGAACCGTCAGATGGGCAAGCGAGAGCATCGCGGATTTCGTCATGGGAGCCTGACGGACCATCCATCTTCATTTTCATGAACGAGTTCAGTATACGGAATTTTAGCCAGACGTCAACGCGCCCGCCTGAATAAGCCCTTCGCCGGAGAGGGGCCGGCCCTACCGGTGCGTCATGTTCTCGCGTGTGATGACCTCGATCGGGATCCCGCCGCCGGCAGCGGACATGGCGCCGTCATGGAGGCAGCGGAGCCCGACGCGGGCGATCTGCGTCATGTTCTGATGAATGATGACGTCCGCGCGGCCGTCCATCAGATAGGTCTTGGTCAGGGGGCAGAGGTTGTGGCCGATGGTCACGCATTGTCCGGTCCTGCCTGCCTCCGACAGGGCCTGGACGACGCCTTCCATGCCGGCGCCGACACAATAGGCGCCGACGAAATTCGGATTCGCCTCGGCGACCTTCAGCACCTCGCGGTAGTTCCGGGCCGTATCGTCGTTGCCGGTGATCAGGTCCAGGACCTCGAGCTCGGGGAACTCCGCGCGCAGGATGCTGCGGAAGCCGAATTCGCGCTCCTCGTGGCAGCGGTAGAGCTGGCCGCCCCAGATGACGGCGACCTTGCCCGGCCGCCTGGAGAGCCGGCCCATCAGATATCCGGCCGTGCGGCCGGCGGCGCGGTTGTCCATGCCGACATAGGCGAGCCGCTCGACCCCGCCTATGTCGGAGCACAGCGTCACGACGGGGATGTTCCTGGCCGCGAGCAGGGAGACCGCCTCGCGCACCACCTGATGGTCCAGCGCCTGGAAGGCGACGCCGTCGCTGCCCCTTGTGGCGCGCTCGCGCAGCACTTCCGCAAGGGCGAAGGGGTTCATGCGCTCGACGAACTCCCTGCGCAACTGGACCCGCATCTTGTCGGCGAAGCCCTGCATCTCCTTGGCGAGAAAATCGGTGGAAGCGCCGGCCATGGCCGGCAGGATCAGGTCGAAGACGCCGAACCGGTGCCGCTGCGGCCGCGCGTGCAGCCCGCCGCCGCTCTCCCAGAGCTGGATGGCCTCCTGGACCTTCCTGATCGTCCGGCTCCTGACGCCGCCGCGCTCGTTCAGAACGCGGTCGACGGTCGCCGTGCTGACGCCGGCCAGCGTGGCGATCTCGGCAATCCTCGGCTTTTCATTCATGGCCCGTTTCTCCGGCTGCCGGTTCGCGCCGCCGTGGAATCCCGGCAGCGGGAAGCGGCTTCACTCCTGAACAACGCGACGGCAGGTGTCACCCTCCGGCCTCCGGCACAGGCCGTGGCGATTCGCAGAAAACCATCAAATGATCGTCATTCTCGATGGATGATGTCATCATCAAGGGTTGATTTCAATCAGGATCGGCCCAATCCGGCCAGAGACGCATTTTACACCGGACGCATTTTGCACCGCAAACTTCCTTCAGAATTTTGATGTGCGCTGCAAACAATGATGCATCAATTATTGATTGATGACATCAAATGATACTGGCATGATGAAAAGAATGTTGACATGATGAGCTTGGCTCGTTAATGCTAATGGTTAATATATAAACAAGTTCCTGATATAGAACAAACGCCATTCGCGTCGCCGGGGGGAAGAAGATGAAAAAGGTGGGCGTCATCGGTCTTGGCGACATGGGCAGCGGCCTCGCCAGGAATCTGATCGGGGCTGGATTCCGGACGTCTGGTTACGACCTGCGCAAGGACCGGCTTGATGCGCTCGCGGCGATGGGCGGCACACCGGCCGGCAGCCCGGCGGAAGTGGCCGAGGGCGCCGACGCTGTCTTCGTCATGGTGCTCAACGGCGCCCAGGCAAAGACCGTCATCTTCGGCGACGACGGATTGGCCGCCCGCTTCAAGCCGGGCTCCACAGTCATCATGACGGCCACGATCAAGCCCTCGGAGGCGCGCGACATCGGCGACAGCCTGGCGGCCAGGGGATTGCGCATGATCGATTCCCCGGTGAGCGGCGGCTTCCCGGGCGCCCAGTCCGGCACGCTGACGATGATGGCGGCGGCGCCCGCGGACGTGCTTGACGAGCACCAGTCGCTGCTGCAGGCCGTCGGCAAGAGCATCTTCCATGTCGGCACGGAGCCGGGGCAGGGCCAGACTGTGAAGGCTTGTCTGCAGGGCCTGATCGGCTCCATCTTCACGGCCACGTTCGAGGCCGTCGTGCTCGGCGCCAAGTCCGGCGTTCCGGCCCAGGTGCTCTACGATGTGTTCAACGCCTCCGGCGCCGGCAACAGCATCACCAGAAACGCGCTGGAGAAAATCATGGACCGTGCCTTCGTCGGCACCGGCAGCCATCTCGGCACCATGTACAAGGATCTCACGATCACCATGGACCACGCCCGCGAGTTCGGCGTGCCCATGTTCACCGCCGGCGCCGCCATGCAGCTCTTCCAGGCCGGCATCACCAAGTTTCCCGGCGAAGACAACTGGGCGGTGACGAAGATCCTCGAGGATATCGTCGGAACCACCGTCCAGCGCTGACCGGATGTTCCCGGAGCATCGGCCCGGAAGGCGCATGTCGCCTTCGGGAAGGGATCATGCTCGATCGAATGGATGGATCGGGATGGCCGCGCATGAAGGCCGTCCCGGCAGATAGATAGCGGAGCCCGAAATGGCCAAGCTTGGCGTCATCACCGACGGCATCAGCCGTGATCCCGAACACGCGCTGCGGGTCGCAGCCGAAGCCGGACTGGAATATGCCGAATTCCAGTTCGTTTGGGACAAGGAAGTCGGCGACCTCGACATCGGCGAGATCCGTCGGCTGAAGGATCTGGTGCACCGGTATGGCCTCAAGGTCTCCTGCATTTCCCGCCACATTCTGGGCGGGAACATCACCATGGCCACCAAGCCGACGGACGAGGTCTACCGCCACCACCTGGATGCGCTGCATCGCTGCATCGCCATGGCGCATGAGATCGGTTCGCCGCTCGTGCGTACCTTCAGCGGGCGCAAGGAGCAGATTCTGTTCGGCCGCAACGGCGCCGACCACTGGAACGTCGCCAAGGGCGCGTGGGATGCGCTCGCGCCGCTGATGGAGCCGGCCGTGCGCATCGCCGAGAAGGAAGGGATCGTGCTCGTCGTCGAAACCGGCAACGGCACCATGATCAATTCCAGCTGGACCGCCCGCAAGCTGCTCGACGAGATCGACAGCGACCACTTCAAGGTGCTCTGGGATCCCGCCAACAACTGCTGGGCCCATGAGCGCGCCTATCCGGACGGCTACGAACTCATCCGCGGCAAGTATCTCGGCCACATCCACCTGAAGGATGTCTTCGTCGACACGCCGAAGGCGACGCTGGAGGTGCGCAATCTCGGCGAGGGCGACCTCGCCGACCAGCTATGGCCGCTGGCCAATGCGCTCAAGTCGGACGGCTATGACGGCGTGATCTCCTATGAGAGCGTCTACCGGCCGGACGGCGGGACGTTCGAGGATGGCTTCCACGCGGCGATCGGCCGCTTCAAGGCGATCTTCGGCTAACGCATGAACCCCGAGGCGGGTGCCGCTTTGGGATCGTGCGCCATCAAGGAATCGGAGCGGGATGGCTTTCAGGCGAAAGTCTTTCCGCTCCGATCACCCGGACGCGCACCGCGCGGGAAGAAGCGGCCGACGCCGGGCGGCTCATCTGCCTAATGGGTGTTCTGTATTGAACAGATTCACATACGTGTCTGAAAATCTCACGATGCATATCGGGAAAGGGTAACTTTTTTGCCGCAAGGGCAGGGAGGAGCGTCGATGACAGATCTCTGTTGCCACTTTCCGGTTCTGCCCGAGGCTGGAGCATGTCCATGATCCGCATCGCCCTCTTCGGAGCGGGCAGGATCGGCCAGATCCACGCCCGCAACATCGCCGCCAATCCGCGGGCGCGGCTCGCCCGCATCGTCGACCCCGACTCCGCCGCCGCGGCAAGGATCGCCGCGATCACCGGGGCGAGCGCGGCCAGCCGCGAGGACACTCTCGCGGCCGATGATGTCGACGCCTTCATCATCGGCAGCCCGACGGACAGCCATGCCGGCCTGCTGGAGGCCATGGCGGAGCTGGGCAAACCCATCCTGTGCGAGAAGCCGATCAGCCTCGACTTCGCGGCTGCGCGGGCCTGCTCCGACCGCCTGGAGGCGGCCGGCGCCCGCTGCATGATGGGCTTCCACCGTCGTTTCGATCCCAGCTTCGGCCAGGTGCGCCGGCAGGTGAGGGCAGGCGACGCGGGCAAGATCTACCAGGTCTGCATCGCCTCGCGCTCCTGGGCGCCGCCGCCGCCCGACTATGTGCGCCAGTCCGGCGGGCTCTTCCGCGACCAGAGCATCCACGACTTCGACATGGCGCGCTTCATTCTGAACGAGCCGATCGTCAGCATCTACGCCGTGGGCGGCTGCATGATCGACGAGCGGATCGGCGAACTCGGCGACATCGACTCGGCCATGATCACGCTCGTCGCGCAGTCCGGCGCGCTGGTGTCCATCCACAATGGCCGCTTCGCCGCTTTCGGCTACGACCAGAGGCTGGAGGTGCTTGGCACGAGGGCGGCCTATCTGGTCGACAATGCACGGTCCGACGCGGTCATACGCGGCGATGGCGGCGGCTTCCTGTCGGCGCCGCCCGAGCCGACGTTCGCGGAGCGCTACCGCCTCGCCTACGAGCGCGAGCTGGATCGCTTCCTCGACTTCGCCGAGGGACAGGAGACCGAGGTCGCCACCCACAGGGACGGCCTGGCGGCGCAGGAACTGGCCGAGGCGGCGTTGTGGTCCTGCCGCGCCGGCGCGCCGGTGGAGCTGTGCTGCTGACGGCGGGGAAACGCTTCAAGGGAGGTGTTGACGATGCTCAATGCGATGGTGGAGGTAATCGGGCGCCGGCTGCGGGTCGGCGTGGTCGGGGGTGGCGAGGGTTCGCTGATCGGCGCCGCCCATCGCGTCGCCATGCGTTTCGACGACCGCTACGAGATCGTCGCGGGCGTGCTTTCCAGCAACAGCGGCAAGGCGCTGGAGCAGGGGCGGGCGCTCGGCATTCCGCGTGCTTACGGCTCGCTGGGCGAGATGCTGTCGGCAGAAAAGGCGCGCGAGGACGGCGCCGACATTATCGCCATCATGACGCCGAACGACAGCCACGTCTCGGCGTCGATCGCGGCGCTGGACGCCGGCTACCACGTCATCTGCGACAAGCCTGTCGCCAACGATCTGGCCGGTGCCAAAGCGCTCGCCGCCCGGGTCCGGGCGAGCGGCAGACACTTCCTCGTCACCTACAACTACACCGGCTATCCGATGGTCAGGCAGGCGCGCGAGATGATCGCGGCCGGCGATATCGGCGAGCCGCATCTGGTCGAGGTCCGCTACGCCCAGGGCAATCTGAGCATGCCGGTCGAGCGGGGCGTGCTGTCGCGCCAGCTCGAATGGCGTCTCGACCCGGTCAAGGGAGGCGTCAACAACCTTCTGCTGGACATCGGCACGCACGCCCATCACCTGGCGACCTACGTTACCGGACGGGCGTTCGAATCCGTCTATGCCGATATCGGCCCGGCCCTGCCGGGGCGCCGCTTCGACGACACCGCCGTGATCCTGGGGCGGCTCGCGGGCGGCCTGCGCATCGCGCTCTCCGTCACCAAGGCTGCGACCGGAGCGCCCCAGGTGTTCGGCATCGAGGTCTATGGCGGGAAGGGCGGCATCCGGTGGGAACAGGGCCTGCCCAACGCGCTGAGCGTCACCCGTCAGGATGGGCCGGTCGAGATCTACGGCCGCGCCACCGCCGGCCTGATGCCGCTCGCCGCCCGCTCCCTGCGGATTCCGCTCCATCATCCGGAGGGCTTTCGCGAGGGCTTCGCCAACATCTACGCCAATTTTGCCGACGTGGTCGCGGCCACGATCGCCGGCGTCGCGCCACCGCCCGAGGTCCTCGGCTATCCCGGCATCGCCGACGGCGTCGCAGGCCTCGCCTGGGTCGAGGCCTGCGTCAGGTCCCGCGAGGAAGGGCGCTGGATCGCGGTCGAGAATGCCGCTGCCGACGCCGCGGAGACGCCGCCATGAGCTATCAGTTCGATTTCGGCGTCATTCTGAAGAACTACGACATCCTGCTGGAAGGGACGTGGCTCACGATCCAGCTCTCGGTCATAGCGATGACGTGCGGCCTCGCCATCGCGCTGACCATGGTGATCGCCCGCCGGTCCGGTTTCCCTCCGGCCGAAATGATAGCGGTGGCCTACGTCGAGATCGTCCGCAACACGCCCTTCCTGGTGCAGATCTTTCTCTTCTACTTCGGCCTGCCGACGCTCGGCATCCGCATGTCGCCGAACACGGCGGCGATCGTGGCGCTGTCGATCAATGTCGGCGCCTACGCCACCGAGATCATCCGCGGCGGCGTCGATTCCATCGACAGGGGTCAGGTCGAGGCCGGTCTGGCGACAGGGCTCCGCCCGCTGCAGGTGTTCCGCTACATCATTCTGAAGCCGGCCATGCGTGCCATCTATCCGGCGCTCACCAGCCAGTTCATCCTCATCATGCTGACCTCCAGCGTGGTCGCCTCGATCTCGGCGAACGAGCTGACCTACGTCGCGCAGACGCTGGAGACGATGACGTTCCGGAGCTTCGAGATCTACTTCGTCGTCACCGCCATCTATCTCATCCTGACCTTTCTCCTGTCGCGAATCTTCGACCTGATCTTCAAGGTCGTGTTTGCCTATCCGGCGAGGTAGCGCGATGCTGACGGTCCGCGACTTCGGTATCGACGAATTCCTCTTCCTGCTTGCCGGCATACCGTGGACGATCGGCCTGTCGCTGATCGCCTTCTGCGGCGGCTCCATCGGCGGGCTGGTGATAGCCCTGGCGAGGGCGGCCGAGAATCCCGTCCCGCAGTACTCCGCCAAGGCCATTATCGAGCTCTTTCAGGGGACGCCGCTGCTGATGCAGCTCTTCCTGACCTATTTCGGTCTCGGGCTGCTCGGCTTCCCGCTCAACCCGTGGATGGCGGCGGCGGTCGCCTTCACGCTCCATGCGAGCGTCTTCCTCGGCGCGATCTGGTACGGCTGCATCAGGGCCGTGCCGAAGGGCCAGACGGAGGCGGCCTCGGCCCTGGCGCTGGGCTACCGGGACCGCATGCGCTACGTGATCCTGCCGCAGGCGTTCCGCATCTCGCTGCCGGCCACGGTGGGCTTCCTCGTGCAGCTCATCAAGGGCACGTCCCTTGCCGCCATCATCGGCTTCGTGGAACTCGCACGTTCGGGGCAGATCATCTCCAACGTTACCTGGCAGCCACTGCTCGTCTACAGCATCGTCGCCGCGTTCTACTTTGTCCTGTGCTGGCCGCTGTCGAAATACAGTTCCTACCTCGAGCGTCGCTACGCCGAGGCCGATCGATGAAGCCATTGTCAAGAAAGGAGGAATGATCGAACCGAACTCAGTGCGAATCCCAGAGGACGACAATGAAAACAATGAATTAGTGGAGGAAAAGAAATGTCTCTGTTCAGGAAATATCTGCGTCGCTCGCTGCTCAGGCTCGGCGTTGTGATGGCCATGGGCGCCGGCATCGTTGCCGCGTCACTGCCGACGACCGCATCGGCCGGGGTTCTCGACGACATCAAGGCCCGCGGCAGGCTGATCGTTGGCATCCAGGCCGAAAATCCGCCTTGGGGTTTCGTCGATTCGAGCGGCAAGAGCATCGGGTATGACGCCGACGTGGCCCACCTCATGGGCGAGGCGCTCGGCGTGCCGGTCGAGTTCGTGCGCGTCACCACGCCGAACCGTATCGCCCAGCTCCAGACCGGCAAGGTCGACGTGCTGATCGCCGTGCTCGGCATGTATCCCGACCGCGCCGAGGTGGTGCAGTTCTCGAGGCCCTATTCGACGCTGCGCAACATCGTCATCGCGCCCAAATCGATGGACATCAAGGATTTCCCGGATCTCGCCGGACTCAATGTCGGCGTTTGCCGCGGCTGCAACCAGGACAAGGTGCTGACCGAGAACGTCCCCGCGAGCACGACGCTGCAGCGCTTCGACGATGACGCCGCGACCGCGCAGGCCCTGCTGTCGGGGCAGGTGCAGGTCATCGGCGGCAACAACACGTACCTGGCCAATATCAGCAAGGTCAAGCCGGACCACGACTTCGAGCAGAAGTTCGTCCTGACCGTGCAATGGACGGGCATGGGCATGCGCAAGGGCGATCCCGAGTTCCTCGCCTGGACCAACGGATTCATCGACGAGATCACGAAGAGCGGCCAGCTGAACAAGATCAGCCAGACATGGCTGCTTGAGGATCTGCCGGAGTTCCCGGCCGAAATCGAGGGCGTCCCCTTCTGATCCGATGTCCGACCAGGAAAAGGAAGCCACGATGACGACCATCGACATCAATCCAGTACATGTCGTGACCGATGAGGTGATCGTCAGGCTGCAAGGCGTCGAGAAATGGTTCGGCGCCTTTCAGGCCCTCAAGAACATCAATCTCGAGGTCCACGCCCGCGAGCGCATCGTCATCTGCGGCCCGTCGGGCTCCGGCAAGTCGACGCTGATCCGCTGCATCAACGCGCTGGAGAGCATTCAGGCCGGAACGATCACGGTGCAGAACATCAGCCTCGACGACAAGAACGCCATCTTCGCGGTTCGCCGCGAGGTCGGCATGGTGTTCCAGCAGTTCAACCTGTTCCCGCACATGACCGTGTTGCAGAACTGCATGCTGGCGCCGATCAAGGTGCGCGGCGTCTCCAGGGAGGAGGCGAAGCGCACGGCCATGAGCTATCTGGAACGCGTCCGCGTCGCCGATCAGGCGGAGAAATATCCGGCGCAGCTGTCCGGCGGCCAGCAACAGCGCGTCGCGATCGCGCGGGCGCTGTGCATGTCGCCGGCGCTGCTGCTGTTCGACGAGCCGACCTCGGCGCTCGACCCGGAGATGGTGAAGGAAGTGCTCGACACGATGGTCGAGCTGGCGGAGGCCGGCATGACGATGCTCTGCGTCACCCACGAGATGGGCTTCGCCAGGGCCGTCGCCGACCGCGTCATCTTCATGGACCACGGCGAGATCGTCGAGAGCGCCCGCCCGGCGGAATTCTTCGCCAATCCGAAGCACGAGCGGACGCGCAACTTTCTGGCCAAGATCCTGTGACGCAGGCCGGATCCACGATCAACGTCCGGCCCAAGAGGAAAGCAGTCATGAAGATAGGCATCATCGGCGCGGGCGCCATGGGCAGCATCGTCGGCGCGCGGCTGACGCGCGCCGGCGTCGACACCACCCTGTTCGACACCTGGCGCGAGCACGCGGACGCCATCCGCGCCAACGGCCTGACGATCGAGATGGATGACGGCCCGTTCACCGTCCCGGCCAGGATCTTCGCGCGTCCCGCGGACGGCATGCGTTTCGATGTCGTCGTCATCCTCGTCAAGGCGCAGGCGACGCGGCAGGCCGCGGCGATCGCCGGGGAGCATCTCGCCGGGAGCGGTGCCGTGATCTCGTTCCAGAACGGGCTCGGCAACGAGGAGGTGGTGGCCGATGTCGTCGGCGCCGGGCGAACGCTGGGCGGCACGCTCTATTTCGGGGGCAACGTCATCGCGCCGGGGCGCGTCAAGCATTCCAACCCGAAGGCCGGGATCGCCGTCGGCGCCCTGCGGGCCGAAGGGCGGGCGGCCGCCGGCCGGCTGGCCGAGGCGCTGCGCCGCGCGGGCTTCGCGTGCAAGGTCGATGACGATGTCATGGCGCTCAAGTGGCAGAAGGCGCTGCTCAATGTGGGCACGAACCCCTTCGCGACCATTCTGAACCTGCCCAACCGCGCCGCCGGCGACCACCCTGACATCCGCGAGGCGATGATCGCCTGCTGCAGCGAGGCCATAGCGGTCGCCAAGGCCCGGGGCATCGCGCTGCCCGGCGGCGACGACCCGCGCGACTACGTCCGCCAGGGCACCGACGTGCACAATTACGAGCACAAATCGTCGATGTGCATGGATCTCGCCGCCGGCCGCGCGACCGAGGTGGACACGATGAATGGCGCTATCGCCCGCTTCGGCGCCGAGGTCGGCGTGGCGACCCCGCTCAACACCACGGTGACCGCCGCGATCCACCGCATCGAGCAGGAAATGGCCAGGAAGACGGCCGGCTGACCCTCCGGACAGGCGGCGGGCGCGACGCCGGCGGCGCCCCTCATCCACGGCCCGGCCGGCGCCCGCCTTCAAACGAAGAACCGTCATGTCCGTCCATCAGCATATCGAGACCGCGCAGAGCCAGATGCTGGCGAGCGCGATGATTGTCACGGCCGTATCCCTGTTTGCGATCGGCGACATGTTCTCCAAGATCGTCTCGACCGGCTCCGGCCCGCTGATGGCGCTGTGGGGGCGGCACATCTTCCTTTTCCTGCTGGTATCGCCGCTGCTCATCCAGGAGCGTCCGTCCGATCTCTTCCGCGGCCGGAACGCGCCGTTGCTCGCCTTCCGGTCCCTGATGCCGGTCCTGAGCGGCCTCACCGTCATCGTCGCGATGAAGTTCCTGCCGATAGCCCAGGTGACGGCGGTCATTTTCATCGCGCCGATCATCAGCCTCGCGCTGGCGCGGGTCATCCTCGACGAACCCGTCAACGCGCTGGGCTGGCTGGCCGTTTTCGTCGGCTTTCTCGGTGTCCTGCTCATCACCCGGCCGGGCACCGCCTCCTTTAGCTGGTACATGGTCCTGCCGGTGATCGGCGGTATCGGCATCGCCTGCAACCAGGTCGTGACCCGGCACCTGGCGACCCGCATCCGCGCACGCACCGCGCTGCTCCATGTCAGCATCACGGGGCTTGTCGTGAGTACCGCGCTGCTGCCGTTCGGCTGGCATCCGATGACGGCGCTGGAGTGGGGCATGACCGCCGTCACAGGGCTGATGCAGGCGATCGGACAGTTCCTGTTCCTCGCCGCCTTTGCCCGGGCGCGCGCCTCCGCGGTCGCCCCCTTCACGTATGCGCAATTGGTGATGGCCGCCATCTGCGGCTACCTCGTCTTCGGCGAGGTGCTGACGCCCGCCGCGCTCACCGGCGCGGTACTGATTACCGGCGCAGGGCTGGTCACCCTGGTGAGGCGCCGATGATGGCCGGGCCGTATCGTCGGATGGGCGCGGGGCCTTCAGCCGCCGGTCGCGGCAAGGAGGCCGGCGGCGGCCTCGAACATGATCCGCGCCTGCGCCCGTGGCTCGATGGGCCGGTGCGCGCCGGAGAGCGGTGTCTCCACGCCGATCCCGGTTGCAGGCGGGAGCGCCTTCAGCATGTCCGCAAGCGGGAAGTCGCCCTCGCCGGGCAGCAGCCTTTCGGTCCGCGCCTCGCGCGGCAGGTCGTCCGGGTAGGGAGGGGCGAGGGGGCCGTCGCAGAGCTGGAACGAGCCGATCAGCCCGGCCGGCGTCTCGGCCAGGAGGCTGACGGGGCTCGCCGACCGGACCATGTGCAACGCATCGACCAGCACATGGGCATTGGCCGCGCCGGCGCGTTTCAGAATGTCGAGCGCCTCCGCGAGCCCCCGCACCGGCCGGAAGGGCATGAACTCCAGGTCGACGGCTATTCCGTGCCCGGCGGCGTCCTCGGCCAGGGCCGCGAGCCTGTCGGCGAGGGCGCCGAAATCCGCGTCGTTGCCCGCCACCGTCAGCCGCCCGGCGCCGAGGGCCGCGCCGACCTCAAGCACCCGCAGCCAGTCGTCGCGTGTCGTTGCTCCGTCGAGCGCCAGCGTCTCGATGCCGTCGATCGCGATGCCCAGGGCCGCCGCCCGCTCGCGCACCGCCCGCAGCCGCTGCGAGCCGGCGGGGAGTTCGTGCACCGGCGCCCCCGGGGCAGCGGCACGGGTGCGCAGGCTGACACCGGAGAAGCCGGCTGCGGACGCCGCCTCGATCAGTTCGAGCGGGGGGAGGGCGATGAGGCTCTGGTGGGCGAGGCATAGCGGTTTCATGGGCGTTCGGCTCCTCGGCTGCCCGGCGCGCTGCAATCGTTTCGGGGCCGTATGCACTTGACCCGCCGTTCGACCGGAATTATGATAGTTTCATATATGAACTAATTCGTCAATAAGAACCAAATCGGGAAAGGGAGATCGCCATGTCTGATCTGGCGCGCTGGTTTTCGTTGGAGGGGAAGGTCGCGCTGGTCACCGGCTCGGCGCGGGGTCTCGGCTGGGCGATGGCGCAGGCCCTGGCGGGCGCGGGCGCCCATATCATCCTCAACGACATCAACGAGGAGGCGCTGGAGGCCAGCGCCAGGGAACTCGCCGGGAAGGGCGGGAAGGTCTCGACCGCGCTGTTCGACGTGACCGACGAAGCCGCGGTCCGCCAGGCGGTGGCGCAGGTCACGGCCAGCACCGGAACCGTCGACATCCTCGTCAACAATGCCGGCTTCCAGAACCGGAAGAACTTCATCGACTACGAGCTGGACGAAATCCGCAAGCTGATGGACATCCACTATTTCGGCTCGGTGAATGTGACGCGGGCGGTGATCCCCGGCATGCAGGCGAAGCGCGGCGGCCGTCTGATCTTCGTCAGCTCGCTGTCGCTGAAGTCGATGCGCGTGCCGATGTCGGCCTATGCCGGCGCGAAGGGCGCCCTGACCTCGCTGATGAACGCGCTCGCGATGGAGCTGGGGCCATGGGGCATTACCAGCAACGCGATCGCGCCCGGCTTCTTCATCACCGAGATGTCGCGCAAGCTCGTGGAGGACGAGGCGTTCAACGCCTACATCAAGAACCGTGTGGCGCTGAACCGCTGGGGCGACCCCTCCGACCTCGAAGCGGCGGTCGTGTTCCTCGCCGGCCACGGCGCGAGCTACATCACCGGCCAGGTCATCGAGATAAACGGCGGCATCCTGACGACCGTCTGAGAGAGCGGCCGCCTCAATAACCGCGCTTGCCCAGCCACTGCCGCATCATCTCGATCTCTGCTTCCTGCGCCGAGATCACCTCTTCGGCCAGGGCGCGGACTTCCGGGTCGCTGCCGTGTTCGAGCACCACCCGCGCCATGTCGATGGCGCCTTGATGGTGCGGGATCATGCCGCGCATGAAATCGACGTCGGCATCGCCGGTGAACGCAATCCCCATGCCTTCGTGCATGCGGTCGTTGGCCGTGCGGTAGGCTGCCGTCGCGGGGGAATCCTCGCCCGCCGGCGCGGCCGGACTGCCGTGATCCGCGTGTTCATCGGTCTGGGAGGCATGGCCGCCATGGTTCATGTCGCCGGCCGGCGACATGTGGCTCTGGGCGAAGGCGAGACCTGCCGCGGCCATGAGCGCGCCGGCGATGAAAATGGGTGTCAGCTTGTTCATGGCCGCCTCATCCGGTTGCGCGTGCGGGATAGCCGGCGGCCGCCAGCGCGCGCTCGATGTCGGGCTGAGGCGCCACCGTCTCCACGCTGACGGTGCGGGCGGCCGGATCCATCGCGATCCGGGCTTGAGGATCGAGCCCCTGGATAGTCTCGGTTACGGTCTTTACGCAGCCGTCGCAGGCCATGTTGTCGATACGGAACTGCATGAGAACCTCCGTTGATTCCGTCCCATGCGCCTACAGATAGGGCTTCCCAGCGTTGGAAGGTCAAGATCGCGGGGCCATTTTTTGCCGCTTGACCTTCCAACGGTTGGAATGTTCACCCTATCGCACGACATATGGATGAAGCGCGCATGTGGATAGAGCGCATATGGAGCCAGCGATGAACGCCCCGGTGAAGGACAAATCCGCGACAGCCGTCAGCCTGCCGATCAAGGGCATGAGCTGCGCGTCGTGCGCCGGGCGCGTCGAAGCCGCCCTGCGCAAGGTCGTCGGAACCGGCACGGTGAGTGTCAATCTCGCCACGGAACGCGCCGACATCAGGGCCGATGGTCCTCTCGACCGGGCAGCGCTGGTGCGGGCCGTCGAGGCGGCGGGATATTCGGTGCCGGCGGGTCTGACCGAGCTTGCCATCGATGGCATGTCCTGCGCGTCCTGCGTCGGCAACGTGGAGCGGGCGTTGAAGGCCGTGCCGGGCGTGACCGAGGCCACCGTCAACCTGGCGACCGAACGGGCGCACGTGCGCGGCACCGCCGATGCGGACGCGCTGATCGCCGCCGTCGCGGGTGCGGGTTACGCTGCCAGGGCGCTGGATCGCGGCGTGGACGACGCCGACGAGACGGCGGCGAAGAAAGAGGCCGAACAGGCTGGGCTCAAGCGCGACGTCATGCTCGCGGCGGTGCTCACGCTGCCGGTCTTCGTACTGGAGATGGGGGCTCACCTCGTTCCCGGCATCCATGACCTCATCATGACGACGATCGGCATGCAGTGGAACTGGTATATCCAGTTCGCGCTGACAACGCTCGTGCTGTTCGTCCCCGGCATCCGCTTCTACGAGCAGGGCTTGCCGGCGCTCGCGCGGCTGGCGCCCGACATGAATTCGCTCGTCGCGGTGGGGACGATGGCGGCCTATGCCTATTCGATGGTGGCGACCTTCGCGCCCTCGCTGCTGCCGGCCGGCACGGTCAACGTCTACTACGAGGCGGCGGCGGTGATCGTGACGCTGATCCTGCTCGGCCGCTTCCTCGAAGCGCGCGCCAAGGGCCGCACGTCCGAAGCCATCAAGCGGCTCGTCGGCTTGCAGGCGAGGACCGCACGCGTGCGGCGGGACGGACGGACGGTCGAGATCGTCATCGGCGAGGTCGTGCCGGGCGATGTGGTCGAGGTGCGCCCCGGCGAGCGCGTGCCTGTCGACGGCGAGGTCGTCGAGGGCGAGAGCTATGTCGATGAATCGATGATCACCGGCGAACCCATCCCCGTGGCCAAGTCGCCAGGCAGCGCGGTCGTCGGCGGTACGGTCAACCAGCAGGGCGCGTTCGCCTTCACCGCCACCGCGGTGGGCGGCGCGACCATGCTCGCGCAGATCATCCGCATGGTGGAGGAGGCGCAGGGCTCCAAGCTGCCGATCCAGGCGCTGGTCGACAAGGTGACGATGTGGTTCGTGCCCGCGGTCATCGGCGTGGCGGCCGTCACGTTCCTCGTCTGGTTCTTCCTCGGCCCGTCTCCGGCGCTGACCTTCGCGCTGGTCAACGCGGTCGCCGTGCTCATCATCGCCTGTCCCTGCGCCATGGGGCTCGCGACCCCCACCTCGATCATGGTTGGCACCGGCCGGGGCGCGGAAATGGGCGTGCTCTTCCGCAAGGGCGAGGCGCTGCAGCTCCTGAAGGACGCCCGCGTGGTGGCGGTCGACAAGACCGGGACGCTGACCGAAGGCAGGCCCGCGCTCACCGATCTGGAGGTCGCGGAGGGTTTCGAGAGGGGCGAGGTGCTTGCGCGCGTCGCGGCGGTCGAGGCCAGATCCGAGCACCCCATCGCGCGCGCCATCGTCGAGGCGGCCGAGGCCGAGGGCCTCGGCCTGCCCGCGATAACCGGCTTCGAGTCCGTTACCGGCTTCGGCGTCAGGGCCGAGGCCACGGGCGAGAGCATCGAGATCGGCGCGGACCGTTACATGAAAAAGCTCGGGCTCGACGTCTCCGCCTTCGCACCGACCGCTGCGCGGCTCGGCGACGAGGGCAAGTCGCCGCTCTATGCCGCTGTCGGCGGCAGGCTCGCAGCGATCATCGCGGTTGCCGATCCGATCAAGGAGACGACGCCGCAGGCTATCACGGCGCTGCACGATCTCGGCCTCAAGGTCGCGATGATCACCGGCGACAACGCCCGCACCGCGCAGGCCATCGCCCGCCGGCTCGGCATCGACGAGGTGGCGGCCGAGGTCCTGCCTGAAGGCAAGGTCGAGACGGTCAGGAAGCTCAAGGCCGAGTACGGCAAGCTCGCCTTCGTCGGCGACGGCATCAACGACGCCCCCGCGCTCGCCGAGGCCGACGTGGGCATCGCCATCGGCACGGGCACCGACATCGCCATCGAGGCGGCCGACGTGGTGCTGATGTCCGGGAGCCTGAGGGGGGTGCCGAACGCCATCGCGCTCTCCCGCGCCACGATCGGCAACATCAAGCAGAACCTGTTCTGGGCCTTTGCCTATAACACGGCGCTGATCCCGGTCGCGGCCGGGGTTCTCTATCCTGCCTTCGGCATCCTGCTGTCGCCGATCTTCGCCGCCGGCGCGATGGCGCTGTCCTCGGTGTTCGTGCTCGGCAACGCGCTGCGCCTGCGCACGTGGAAACCGGCCGCGGCCGCGCCGGGGACCGTCACGCACGCGCATTGAGAAAGGAGAACCGGCTATGAATATCGGTGCAGCGGCACGCGCCTCCGGCGTCTCGGCCAAGATGATCCGCTACTACGAGCAGACCGGCCTCATCCCGCCGGCCGGCCGCACCGCGTCCGGCTATCGCGACTATTCCGCCTCGGACGTGCACGTGCTGCGCTTCATCCGGCGTGCCCGCGATCTCGGCTTCTCGGTCGCCGAGATCAACGAACTGCTGGAGCTGTGGCGGGATCGCAGCCGCCGCAGCGCCGACGTCAAGCGCGTGGCGCGGGTGCACATCGCCGAGCTTCGGCAGAAGATCGAGAATCTCAAGCAGATGGCCGACACGCTCCAAGCGCTTGCCGACTGCTGCGCCGGCGACGAACGGCCCGACTGCCCGATCCTCGCCGATCTCGCCACCGGCGACGCGCATCTGTCGACCGCGCCCCGCGCGGGCGCCGTCGATCGCCTGCAATGAGCCTGTTGCATCAAACCAAAAAATGGGTGCATTTTTTGGATAAATTCGATGCACAAACAAAGAGATAGAGCAAAGTGAGATTGAATGCATTTTGCTCTGGCCCAAGCCTCAGGGTGAAATGGAGGTGTCCTCCGGGGCGGTCATGCCGCCCTGCAGAATCCGGGCGAGGAGGGGGGCGTCGATGTTGCCGCCGGACAGGATGACGGCAACCTCGCGCCCGCGCATCCGGTTCCGCTCCTGCAAGAGGGCGGCCAGACTCGCGGCGCCGGCGCCTTCCGCCACGTTATGGGTATCGGCGAACAGGATGCGGATGGCGTCGCACACCGCGTCGTCGCTGACGGCGACGATGCGGTCCGCGCCTTTGGCGTAGATCCCGAACGCCTCCCGCACCGGTTCCCGGACGGCGAGGCCGTCCGCCATCGTGTCGGCGGTGGCGGTGGTGACGATGCGGCCGCTCTCGAACGACAGTTTCGCCGCCGCCGCTTCGGCCGACACCACGCCCACCACCGCCGTCGGGAGCCCGAGCGCGTCGCGCGCCGCGATGGCGCCGCAGATGCCGGAACCGCAGCCGATGGGAACATAGAGCGTGTCGACCGTCGGGGCGGCGGTGAAGAGCTCCAGCGCACAGGTGGCGACGCCGCGCACGATCTCGCGATGGAATGGCGGCACCGGAAACAGGTTCTCCTCGGCAGCGATCCGGGCGGCTTCGACGCGTGCGGCGTCGAAATCCGCGCCGAAGGTGACGATCTCGCCGCCGAAGGCCTGCATGGCGGCGTTCTTTTCGGGCGAATTGCCGTGGGGCACGACGATCACCGCCCGCAACCCGGCCGCTGCCGCGGCGCGCGCCTGGCTCTGCCCGTGGTTGCCGCGCGTGGCGGTGACGATGCCGCGCACCTCGGGATGCGTGCGCTTCAGCCAGTCCATGAAGGTCACGCCGCCGCGCACCTTGAAAGCGCCGGTGGGTGTGTGGTTCTCGTGCTTGACGTGGACGACCGCGCCCGTCCGCCTGTTGAGGAGCGGCCAGACGTGCTGCGGCGTGGGGGGCACCTGCGCGCGGACGAGGCGCGCGGCTTCCATGAGTTCGTTTTTGCCAAACATGACGTTTCCCGGATAGACTGAATCCTGTGTCGAATCTGGCTTCGCGGAGCGGACCGGTCTTTCAGGAAAATGACATCGGGTGGCGGGCAGGAGCAGGTTGCGATGGCGGAGCCGATACGGCGGATCGTCTGCGAAAGCGCCCGGCTCGAGCTGCTGCCGGCGCGTCCCTACGAGGCGCGCTACGTGGCGGATGCCGACGGCATCGGCTTCGCGTTCGATCTGCAACGGGGGATGCATTCCTTCGGCAGCGACCGCGTGGGCGCCTTCTGCACGCGCCCCAACAGCGCGGCTTTCGTGCCGAAGGGGTGCGACGTCTATTCCCGTTCGCCCACGGGGGGCGAGTACCTCGTGGTGGCGCTGAACCGGGTGCCGGAAACGCCGCTGTCATGCAGCGGGCGCTTCACCGATGTCATCCTTCCCCCGGTCGTCGCGGCCGCGCACCGGCTGCGTGCCCGCCTGCTGGCGGAAGCCGTCGAACCGATGCTGGTCGACGGCGAGGTGCATGAACTGCTGCATCGGTTCGTGCTTCAGGCGTTGCCGGCGCCGGTCTGTCGCGACGCCGAACGGTGGATGACGTCGCGGCGCCTGAAGACCATCACCGACCTGGTCGAGGCGCGCCTCCACGGCCCGCTGACGGTGGGCGAACTGGCGCGGGAGCTCGGCCTGTCCGCCGGCTTCTTCACCCGGGCGTTCAAGGCGGCGACGGCGCGCGCTCCCCACAGCTACATCGTCGATCGCCGGATCGCGCGGGCGCGCCGGCTGCTGTCGGCGTCCGGCCGGGGATCCGCCGGCGCTTGCGGGCTCGCCGACGTCGCGCTGGCGGCGGGCTTCTCCTCGCAGGCGCACATGACGTCGGCCTTCCGGGAACGCCTCGGCCTGTCGCCCGGACGCCTGCGGCAACAGACTGCGCGGTGCTGATGGCGGTCGCCGAGCTATGCGCGGCAAGCTGAGCACCGTGCCGGAGACAGGCATGGAAATCACATCGATTTCCGGGTAAATAGGGGTCGCGGGCCGCCTGCCGTTCCGGCGGATCCGGGTTCCGACAAACACGGCCGTTCCGAGAAAGACAATCATGGCGGGGGAGGCGCTGGCGCGCAGAAATATCCTTGTGCTTACACTCGCGCAATCGCTGGGGGCCGCAGGCCCGCCGATCATCATCTCGCTCGGCGGGATCGTCGGCCAGATGCTGTCGCCGGACGCCGCGCTGGCGACGCTGCCCGTGAGCCTGTTCAGTTTGGGGCTGGCGGCCGGCACGATTCCGGCCGCGCTCATCATGCGCCGTTTCGGCCGCCGGAGCGGCTATCTGCTCGGCGCGGGCATCGGCGTCTTCTCGGGACTGGTGGCGACGCTCGGGATCGTGTCGTCGGCGTTCGCCGTCTTCTGCCTCGGCACTTTCATGGCCGGGTTCTACGGCTCCTATGTGCAGAGCTATCGCTTCGCGGCGGCCGACGCGGCAACCGGCGCGCTCAAGGACAAGGCGATTTCGTGGGTGATGATCGGCGGCCTCGTCGCGGCGGTGATCGGCCCGCAGCTCGTCATCTGGACACGTGACGCCTTTCCGGCGGCTCCCTTCGCCGGCAGTTTCCTCAGTCAGGCGGCATTGGCGCTGCTTGCCCTGCCGGTGCTCATGCTGTTGCGCTCGCCGCCGGCAGCGCTTGCCGGCACACGCCCGTCAGGCGGCCGGCCGCTGCGGGAACTCCTGCTCATGCCGCGCCTGCAGCTCGCGATCGCCGCGGGCGTGGTGTCCTACGCCCTGATGAGCTTCGTCATGACGGCGGCGCCCATGGCGATGGTCGGTTGCGGCTTCACGGTGGGCGAGGCGGCTCTCGGCATCCAGTGGCACGTGCTGGCGATGTTCGCGCCGAGCTTCATCACCGGCCATCTCATGGTCCGGTTCGGCAAGGAGAGGGTGACGGCGCTCGGCCTGCTGATGATCGCCGCTTCCGGAGCGGTGGCGCTGATGGGGCTGGAGCTGGCCCACTTCTGGATTTCGCTCGTCCTGCTCGGTGTGGGCTGGAATTTCGGCTTCATCGGCGCTACCGCCATGGTGACCGATTGCCACACGCCGGAGGAGCGGGGGAAGGTGCAGGGTCTCAACGACTTCGTGATGTTTGGAACCGTCGCTGCCGCTTCCTTCTCGGCGGGCGCGCTGCTGACGGCCTCCGGCTGGGAACTGATCAACTGGCTGGTCTTTCCGGCGGTCGCTCTCGTGCTCGTTCCCCTGCTGCTGCGGCGGTCGCGTGCGGGTTTTGCTTCTTTGCCCTGACTATTGCCTCATGCATCGGGTTGTCCCAGAAGACGGTACCCTTTTGGGTTCGGTGCTCAAGCCGTGTCCGGTCAGGGCAGCGTCACGACGATGCTGCCGCGTTTGCGTCCCGAGTCGGCGCGGACATGGCCGCGGGGCAGCTCGGTGAAAGGCACGACACTGTCGATCAGGGGATGAAAGCCGCCGTTCGCCCATGCCTCGACCAGCATGGCCAGATCCTCGGGCTTTTCGGCCGCCGGCCCGGCGATGCAGCGGCGACTGCCGCGGGGGCGGGCGAGGAGGTCGCCCATGCCGCCGGCAATCGCCAGATATCGCCCGCCTTCGGCGAGAATGGGCCGGGCGCTTGCGAATGTCAGCGCGCCCACCGCATCGGCCACGATGTCGTAGGCCGCGTTCAGGCGGGCGAGGTCCTGCGCCATATAGTCGATCACCGCGCCTGCGCCGAGACCGCGCACGAGGTCCAGATTGCGCGTGCTGGTCACGCCCGTCACCTCGGCGCCCGCCGCCGCAGCCAGCTGCACGAGCGCGGAGCCGACCGTGCCCGACGCCCCGATGACCAGCACGCGCTGCCCGGTCCGCAAACCGGCCCGCTGCAGGAAATCGCATGCGGTGGTGCCGCCGAAGCCAATGGCTGCCGCCACGTCGGGCGGCATCGTCTCCGGGCGCGGCACAACCGGCCCGTCCTCGCGCACCAGGGCATATTCCGCGTGCCCGCCGCCGCGCGCTCCGGTCATGGCGATCACCGCGTCTCCGGCCGAGAAACGGCTGGCTTGCGCCCCCGCCGCGACCACGATGCCCGTCAGCTCCGCTCCCAGTATCGGCCGGCGCGGACGGCGGATGCCAAAGGCCGCCCGCCCGATCAGCCCCATACCGCGCGGGAAATCCATGGCCCGGAGGCGCCTGTCGCCGGCCGAAACCGTCGTTGCCTGAACTGCGATCAGGAGATCGCGGGCCCCGGGTCGCGGTAGCGGCATGTCGCGCAGTTCCAGAACGTCCGGGCCGCCGTAGGCGCGCACGAACCAGGCTCGCATCGTGGCGGGGAGGGACATGGTGCAACCTTCCATGGGGCAAGGACGATCGCGACGGCCGGCGCAACGGCTTCCCCCATCCGCGAGCCGCCGTCGCCGGGCATGCATGATGCCTACACCGAAAATATCTCGGCCGATTGAAGCAGCTTGCGTTTAATTTGAGCATCAAATTAAACGCAAGCTGCGGAAAACTGTAGAGGTCAGAATGGGCTGCTGTCACTCGAGGCCGAGATAGAGCTTGCGCACCACGTCGCTCCCGCGCAGCGCGTCGGCGTCGTCGGCCGACAGCGCGATCTCGCCGTGGACCAGCACATAGCCGCGATCGGCGATGCGGATCGCCTGCTGGAAGTTCTGCTCGGCCATCAGCACCGTCAGCCCGAGCGCGCGCTTCAGTTCCGCGATCTTGTCGATCATGCGGGCGACGAGGATGGGCGCGAGCCCCACGGACGGTTCGTCCACGAGCAGGATCTTCGGCGCGGACATCATGGCCCGCGCCAGCGCCAGCATCTGCTGCTCGCCCCCCGACATCGAGCCCGCAAGCTGGCGGCGCCGTTCCTTGAGGCGTGGAAAGGTGTCGAAGCAGAACGCGCGGTTCTCCTCGATCCGCCCGCGCGCCGCGCGGGGCAGCGCGCCCAGCATCAGGTTCTCGTCGACCGTGAGCTTCGGGAACAGCCGCCGGCCCTCGGGGACGAGCGAGATGCCGAGGCCGACGATCTCCTCGGTGGAGAGGGTGGACAGGTCGTGCTCGACGCCGTCGATGCGCGCGCGGACGCGGCCGCTGGTCGGGCGGACCTGGCCCGTCAGGCACTTCAGCAGCGTGCTCTTGCCGTTGCCGTTGGTGCCGAGCAGCACCACGGTCTCGCCGCCCGGAACCTCGACGTCTATGCCGCTCAGCACCTTGACAGCGCCATATCCGGCGTGGAGGCCCTCTACGCTCAGTTGGCTAGCCAAGGTATGCCCTTTCGACTTCCGGATGGGCCATGACGTCGCGGGGGGCGCCGTCGGCGATCTTGCGGCCGGTGACGAGCACGACGATCCGCTCGGAGAAGCCCATGACCGCGCGCATGATGTGCTCGATCAGGATGATGGCGATACCCTGCCGGTTGAGCTTGAACAGGAGTTCGAGAATTTCATCCACCTCGTGATCGGACAGGCCGGCCATGGCCTCGTCGGCGATGAGCAGGCGCGGATTGGCCGCGAGCGCACGGCCAAGCTCCAGCTTGCGCAGTTCCACCTGGCTGAGGCTCGCGGGCGCGTTGCCGCCGCGTCCGGCAAGACCGATCGAGGCGAGAATCTCCTCCGCGCGTTCCGCGTTGCGCTGCCGGTCGGTCTCTCCGACGGCGAACATCAGCGGAATCTCGATGTTCTCGCGGATCGTCAGCCCCTTGAACGGACGCGGAATCTGGAAGCTGCGCGCCAGCCCCATGCGCGCCCTGCCGTGCGCCGGCATGCGGGTGATATCGGTATCCTCGAACACGATCCGCCCGTCGTCCGCGATCAGCGCGCCCGTCAGGCAGTTGACGAAGGTGCTCTTGCCCGATCCGTTGGGGCCGATGAGCCCCACGCGCTCCCCCGGCGAAAGCGTGAAATCGATGCCGTCGAGCGCGACGAAGCCGCCGAACCTCTTGCCCACGCCCGAGACCGATAGAAACGGGACGCTCACGATCGCCTCCTCCTCAGCTTCGCGACGATGCCCATGATCCCGCCCGGCGCGATGGACGTGCAGACGACGAGCAGGATGCCGACGATCATGAGATTGGCGGCCGAGGAGATCGTGACCGTCGCGAATTGCTGGATCGTGCCGAGCAGAACCGCGCCGATCACCGGGCCGAGCCATGTGCCCGTGCCGCCGATGAGCGGCATGGCGATGGCGTTGACGGCGATGGTGAGGTTGAACGCGGTGTTTGGATCCACATAGGTGATGAAATACGGAAACGGCGCTCCCGCCACGGCCAGCAGGGCGCCGCTCAGCGTGGTCGCGATCAGCTTCATCCTGAGCGACGCGACGCCCGAGCATTCGGCCGCGGTCTCGTCGTCGCGTATCGCCGCGAGCCCGCGCCCCAGCCACGAGTTCTCCACGAGGCGCGCGATGGCGACGGCGCCCACCGCGAGCGCGAACATCAGCAGGCACAGGTAACGCGCGTAGCTGCCGAAGAAGGGCACTTCATCCGGCCGCAGGATGTAGGCGCCGCGCGCGCCGCCGACGAAATGCCAGTTGACGATGAACGTATGCAGCACCACCGCGAGCGCGAGCGTGCCGATGGAGAAGAACACGCCGCGCAGGCGCAGCGTGAGATACCCCATCGCCAGCCCGAACACGCCGCCGACGACGGCTGCGACAAGCACGAGCACCGGAATGGGCAGCGGATGCAGCAGGTGGATGAGGACCGATCCGTAGACGCCCAGCGCGAAGAAGCCAGCGGAGCCGAAATTGACGTAGCCGGCATAGCCGCCGAGAATATTCCAGGCGGTGGCGATGACCACGTATTGCAGCACCGTGTAGGCGGCGAGATAGGCGTAGTCGGAGCCGATGGAGTCGAGACCCGCGAACAGCACGACGCCGATGGCGGCCGCCGCAACGAGCCACAGGATCTGGCGGTTTTTACGCCGGCCCGCGGCCGGCAGAACGGAGGACACGCTGCTCATCGGCCGAGAATCCCGTTTGGCCGCACGGCGAGCGTGACGAGCAGGAAACCGAAGGCGACAGCCGGGCTCCAGGCCGCGCCCGCATAGGTGGCGGTCATGGATTCCGCCACCCCCAGGATCGAGGCCGCGAGGACGGTGCCGGCCAGGCTCGTCATGCCACCGAGCACGCAGATCGCGAAGGCGCGCCCGATGAACTCGCGGCCGATCGACGGCTCTATCGGCTGAATGATGATCAGCAGCGCGCCGGCGATCGCGGCCGTGGCGATGGACAGGCCGAAGGCCACTTCCTTGATGCGCGCCGGATTGCCGCCCACGAGCCGCAACGCGCCGGGATCCTGGCTCACCGCGAGGATCGCACGGCCGGTGAAGGTGCTGCCGAGATAGAGCCAGATCAGGCCCACCGTCAGCAGCCCGATGGCGAACGGGACGATCATGCGCAGCGGCGCCGACAGGAAGCCGATCGACAGTGTCGGGCCGATATAGGGCGCCTCGACGAAGCGGTAGTCGACGCCGAAGACGAGAAGCAGCCCGACCTCGACGATGAACAGAAGGCCGAAGAAGAAGGCCAGCCCCTGCAGGGAATCGGCATTCCGGCGCTCGAAGACGCGGTTGTAGTAGCGGTAGAGGCCGCGCCCGAGCACGTAACCGAAGGGTGCCGCGATGAGCGCGGCCAGCAGCGGGTCGAGGCCGTAGCTCAGGTTCAGCCAATAG
This sequence comes from Pseudochelatococcus sp. B33, assembly GCF_053570585.1. Lineage (NCBI taxonomy): Bacteria > Pseudomonadati > Pseudomonadota > Alphaproteobacteria > Hyphomicrobiales > Chelatococcaceae > Pseudochelatococcus > Pseudochelatococcus sp. B33. The sequence goes on from NZ_JBSEFH010000024.1 coordinate 98,443, forward strand.
GCGACGAAGGCCCCGAGCATGATGAAGGCGGGGTGCGCGATGTTGACGATGTCCAGCATGCCGAAGGCGACGGTGATGCCCACCGCCACGGCGGCGTAGAAGCCGCCGAGGAGGAGCCCTGACAACAGTGCGTTGCCAAAGAGATCGATCGAGAACTCCATCACATCAGCTTCCGCTTGCGGGAAACGGCGTGCGCAGGTCGCCCGATCTGAACTCGGCGGGATGCAGGATCACCTGCGTGCCGGCCTGCGTGAACTGGTCGAGGCCGTTCCCCTTCACGCCCTGGTACTGGGCGGTCAGGATGCGGGGCGTCGCCCACTCGCCGCGATCGCCGAAGGTGATTCGCCCCACCACGGTGTCGAAGCTGTTGGCGCGGATGTGATCGGCCAGCTTGCCGTCGTCGAGCTCGCCCACCGCGTTGACGGCCGCCTCCAGAATCTGCATTTCCGCATAGGCGAAAGGCGGGATATAGAGGCCGAGCGGGTCGACGCCCGCCGCATTGGCGCGGGCCCGGTATCGTTCGAGGAAATCGACGATGCCGGGAAAGTTCATCGTCGGCTCGGGCAGATAGAGGTCGTAATAGACCACGTTGTTCAGCATCTCGCCGAGCTGGTTCTTCAGGGCCGAGAACTGCAGCCCGATCATGCCGCCGCCGAGCATTTTCGCGCCGAGGCCGACCTCGTGAACGGCGCGGATCATGCCGGCCGAATCCGGCGGATAGGACGCGATATAGACGAGATCCGGACCGGTCGCCCTGATGGCGCGGACGATCGAGGAGAAATCGATGGTATTGGGCGGATACGTCCTGTCGTACACGATCTTGATGCCGGCCTCTGTCGCGTTCTCCCGCGCGCCGTCCAGCGCTAGGATCGAGAATTCCGCATCGGCGCCGACGAGGGCGACCGACGCCGGCTTTTCCGGCAGGCCCATCGCCAGCTCGAAATACCCGCGCGAGAACTCGACCTTGGCGTTCGGCCCGTTCGGCTGGAGCTGGAAATAGCGGTCGTAGTTGAACTGGTCGTTGGCGGCCAGCGCGAAGAGAGACAGGAAGAGTTTCTTCCGCTGCATGACGATCGGCATCGCCGCTGCCGTGGGCACGGTCGCGTAGCCGGAGATCACGAGATCCACCCGGTCGATGTCGAGCAGCTTGGAGTAGATACCCGGTACGGTCGACGGATTGCTCTGGTCGTCATAGTGGACGAGTTCGACCTTGCGGCCGAGCAGGCCGCCGCGGGCGTTCACCTCGTCGGCCCATATTTGATAGGCGAGCAGGGCCGCCTTGCCGCCCGCCGCGAGACCGCCGCTGAGCGCCATGCCCATGCCGATGCGGATGGGGCGCTCCTGGGCGGCCGCTCCCCTTGACGTGACCGCGAGCAAGCTGGTCGATATCGTGCCGGTCAGAAGCCTGCGTCTGGTAAACATGCTGTCCTCCCCTGTGAAATGGCCGGCGAGGCGGGCTTGATGCCCTTCTGAGGTCCCGCTCGGTGCCGGGCGATTCGGCGGCCGGCCGCATCGCGCAAATCGTTCACCTGTTCTTGCTGTTTTGCTTCTCCGCACGGACGGAAGCGTCCGTCCC